>JBOHTH010000188.1:0-30119 GCA_050733535.1 Gemmatimonadaceae bacterium
GTCGGCCCAGCGCGCGACGACGCTAGCTGCCGGCGCCGGCTGCGGCAGCGCGGCGCGCGCCAGCGGCGCAACGAGTGTCGCGTTGCCCGCCCACACGCCCTGCGCTGAGACCGGCGCGGCACCAAGCGCAGGCCATGCGACGATCGCCGCGCCATCGCGCGCCGCCGCGGAATCCGCGGCGAGCGGCTGCGTTCGCACGACGCGGACCGGTACTGTTGTCGCGCCGCGCGCGATCGCCGCGTTCAGCGCGGCGATCGGCGGACTGAGCGCGTCATCGGGGTCGCCGGTCGCGAACGTGATCGCCGCCGCGGTCGAGCGCGCAGCCGCCGTCCGCACGAGCCGCACGCGCCCCGGCCAGCGCGCTACGATGCTCGCGCTCGCCGCGTCGATCTCGTCCGCGCTCAGCGGCGAGACGATCATCAGCTCGACCGAATCGGCGTTGCGCGCAAGATCGCCGGCGGCGCGCCGCGCACCGACGAGCGCGGCCGACAGCGATCCGCGCGCCCGCCCCACGGTCATGGCGCGGAGCGAATCCTGCGCGCCCGCAGCGATCACCATCGCCGACGAGTCGAAAAGCACGAGCGCGTCGCCAGGGCGTACGAGCGCTGCGGCGGAGTCGCGCACGTCGGGGAGCGCTCCGCGCGAGCGGTCGGCCACGATCACGCGGGCGAGCGGCGTACCCGCCGCGCGCGTGACCGGGCCCGCGAACGCGGTGCCGAGCAGCAGGAGCGCGGCGCAGCGCAGCAGCAACAGGAGCAGGTCCGTCGGCCGCGCGGCACGCGACGATGCCCGCGCATCGCCCTGCGGCACGAACCGCGCCGTGGGCAGCGGCGACACCGGCGGCCGCTGCGTCGTGATGAAATGCAGCGCGACGGCGCCGAGCGACGCGATGCCGGCCGCCGCAAGCCAGAGCGGAGCCAGGAAACTCACGCGCGGACTCCGGTGGCGCCGGGAAGCGCCACGAACCTGCGCACAAGAACATCAACGGCCGCGTCGTCGACGACTTCGTGGCACGCGACGCCGTCGTCGCGCCACCCGCGCGCCACTTCCGCGCGCCACGCGTCGAACGCCGCGCGGTACGCCGCGCGGGTTGCGTCGGTGAGCGGACGCGCGGTGGCTGGATCCTCGGGGTCGGTCGCAAGGATCGAGACATGCGGCGGATCGAGCTCCATACGCGAGACGACGTGGACCACATGCACCTCTCCGCCGCCCGCGACGTGCGCACGCGCCGCGCGGCGCAGCTCATCCAGCGCGCCGAGGCAGTCGGTCACGAGCATCACGCGCGCCGGCGCGCCGACGAACGCCTGGGTGAGCGGCGCCGATCCCGACGGAGTGGCCGCGTCGAGCGTGCGCGCGATTTCCGCGACGACGCCACGCCGCGTGCGCGGTGGAAGCCGCATCAGCCCGCCGCCCGCCGCGATCGAAAGGCCAACGGGATCGCCGCCGGCATGCGCCACCGCGGCGCAGGCGACCGCGACCTCCTTCGCCGCGCGCCATTTGGTTCGCCCTTCTGCGTGCACGGGAAACGCCATGGACGCGGACGCATCGACGGCGATCAGCGTGCCCAGCACCGCGCGGTCCGGTGCGAGCCGAATGAACGCGCGGTCACTTCGCGCGAGCAACTTCCAGTCGAGGCGCCGGGGGTCGTCGCCCTGACGGTACGGACGATACTCCGCAAACTCGCTCGCCACGCCGCGGGTCCGGGCGAGGTGCGCGCCGGGCGCACCGCCCTGCACCGGCCGGCGCGCGGGCCACCTTACGCCGCGCACGGACTCGAGCAGCGCGCCGTACGGGCCGACCGCCATCGCTAAAGCCTGAGGTCGCTGCGCGGCGCGCCGACGCTCGCGAGCAGATCCTCCACGATGCGCTCGGAGTTCACTCCCTCGGCCTCGGCCGCGAAGTTGGGGAGCACACGGTGGCGCAGCACGGGACGCGCGACGCGCCGGATGTCCTCGGGCGCCACGGTCAGCCGTCCCGCGAGAAGTGCCGCCGCCTTCGCGCCGAGGATCAGCGCCTGGCCGGCGCGCGGCCCCGCGCCCCAACGGACATACTTGCGGACGAGCTCCGTCGCAGTCGGCGAGTCAGGCCGCGTGGCACGCGCCAGGGCCGCTGCGTATTTCAGCGCGGGATCGGCGGCGGGCACTTCGCGCGCGAGGCGCTGGAGCGCGCGCGCCTCCGTCGCATCGATCACCGGTGAGAGCGGCGTGAGTTCGACGCCCGTTGTCGCGCGCAGGATCGCGATCTCCTCGTCCTCGCCGGGATAGCCGATGCGAATGTCGAACAGAAAGCGGTCGAGCTGCGCCTCTGGAAGCGGATACGTTCCTTCCTGTTCGATCGGATTCTGCGTGGCGAGCACAAAGAACGGCTCGGGAAGCGCCATCGAGTCGCCCGCGACCGTCACACGGTGCTCCTGCATCGCCTCGAGCAGCGCGGCCTGCGTGCGCGGCGGGGCGCGGTTGATTTCGTCGGCCAGCACGATGTTCGCGAAAATCGGCCCGCGCACGAACCTGAAGCTGCGCTGCCCCGTGGCGGAGTCTTCCTCGAGAATCTCCGTGCCCGTGATGTCGCTCGGCACGAGATCGGGCGTGAACTGGATGCGGCGGAAGTCGAGATGCATCGCCTCCGCGACCGACCGGATCATCAGCGTTTTCGCGAGTCCCGGAACCCCGACGAGAAGCGCGTGACCCCCGGCCACCATCGCCATGAGGATTTCGTCGAGCACGTCGGACTGGCCGACGATGCGCTTGGATACCTCCGCGCGCAGGCGCACGGCGGCCGCGAGCAGCTGCTCGCGCTCCGAGCCCGCCCGGGACGTAACCGCGGCGCTCAGCGGACTGCCCGGCGGCGCCGCAGCGTGATGAGGTAGGTCGAGCCGTCGCGCGCACCGCTCTCCGCTACGGAGCCCTCCTCACCCCTCACTTCCCACCCGCGCAACTTCACGACGTAGTCGGACGGCTCCACATTGCGCAGGCCGAACGCCGCGAGCGCGTCATGCTTCACCGTGGCGACAGACGTTTCCGGCGCCACGCTCACGTCCAGGCGATCCCACTGCTCCAAGAGTTGCACGCGGAGATTCATGCGAGCGCCTCGCTCGCGGGCGGCAGCGACGAGAGAAAGCGCGCCACCTGCTGGTCGAACATGTACGAGGACGCGGACACGGCCGTATCGCTGCCAGAGGACGCGACGCCGATCGCAATTTCCTCGCCGCCGAGGCCGCGGAGCGTGAGGTACGTCGGGCCGGTGCGCTCTGGAAATGCCGAATAGATCCCCGACCGCTGCGCGAAGAAGTCCTTCGCGGCGGCGAGTACGTCCGTGGGCGAGAGCGTCGTGCGAACCTGCTGGAGAGTGCGGCTGCGCTGCTGGTTTCTCACGGGCGGTCCCCTTGCGGTGCGTACTCGAGCGGAATGGTGAGCGCGAACGTTGATCCTTCTCCGGGGGCCGACACCAGCTCGATGTCGCCGCCAAGCAGGCGGGCCACGCCGCGGGAGAGCGCGAGTCCCAGCCCCGTCCCGCCGTAGCGCCGCGTCGCGGTCCCATCGACCTGGCGGAACTCGTCGAACACCAGCACCTGCGCCTCCGGCTCGATCCCGATGCCGGTATCCTGTACGCTGTAGACAGCCCGTCCGTTGACAACGTTTACCGACGCGCGCACCTCACCCTTCGCCGTGAACTTGAACGCGTTGGAGAGTAATCTAGCGAGAATGCGCGTGACTTTCCGGCGGTCGGAGCGGAGCACGGGGAGCGCCAGGACGGGTTCGTCGGCAATCAGCTGGACGCCGTCCGGAAGTCCCCTGGCGTCGCGCATCGCCTCGCGGAGGGGGACGCGTGGATCGAACTCCTCCACCATCACCTCGAGCGTGCCGCGGCGGAGCGACGTGAACTCGAGGAGCGCGTCGATCAGCTCGAGAAGGCGGTCGCTGGCGGACCGCGCCTGCCCGAGCTCGATCTCCTGTTCGGCGGTCAGCGGGCCGGAAATCCGCTCGCCCAGGATCGAGAGGTAACCCATCAGGGCGGTCAGCGGCGTGCGCAGCTCGTACGACACGTTGGCGAGAAACTCGTCCTTCACGCGCCGCGCCTCGACCACGGCGACGTACTGCCGCTCCAGCTCGGCGTTCGCCTCCACGAGCGCCGCATTCGTGCGGCGCATCTCGTCGAGCAGGCCGGTCTTCTCGGCCGTCGCCGCCATCTGGTCGGCCACGATCCGCAGCAGTCCGCGCTTTTCGGGGGTGAACCCGCCGGGGTCCGCGAAGTAGAAGGTGACGGTCCCGAGCACCCGGCTCGCCGTCTGAAGCGGGAGGGCGACGAGCGCGCGGAACCCGAGTTCGGTCGACACGTCGCGCCAGTCTTCCATCGCCGGATCGGCGAGGACGTCGGGAATCTCGATTGCACGGCGCTCGCTCGCCGCCTCTCCGCTGGGGCCGAACCCGACGCGCACACGCATGTCGCCGAGCCACGGCCGGTGCTGTTCGGGCCAGTTGTAGGCGGCCACCAGCCGCATGAGCTCGGACGCGCCGTCCACGAGATACACCGAGGCGAAGCTCGCGCCGACGACAGGGCTCACACGGTCGAGCGCGAACTGAAAGACGTCCTCCGGCCGGTCCGCGCGGAGGAACGCGTGCACGATCTCGCGCACGGCGACGAGCTCACGGTGCGCGGGTGGCTCCGCGACGGCCGGCGCGAACGGTGCGCGCGTGGCGTAGCGGCGCCGCGGCATCGGCTAGCGGCCGGCTCCCACCGCGGCGTACAGGCGCGAGTCGAGCATCGCCTGGAGCCTTTTGGTGACCGGCCCGGGAGTGCCCGCGCCAACGGGCTTGCCGTCGAGCGAGACCACTGGAGAAACGTCCGTAGTGGTGCCGCACACGAACAGTTCGCTCGCGCGGAGCAGTTCGCGCTGCGCGACCGGACGCTCGGCGAACGGGATCGCCGCCTCTCCGATGAGTTCGACAACTACCTGCCGCGTAACTCCCGGGAGAATCAGGTTGCCGAGGGGGTGCGTGCGGAGCGTTCCGTCGACCACCGCAAACGCATTCGTGGCCGCGCCCTCGGTCATGATCCCATCGCGGAGGAGAATCGCCTCGTACGCGCCCGCCTCGGTCGCCGCCTGCCGGGCGAGCACCGCGCCGAGCAGGTTGACCGTCTTGAGATCGCAGCGGAGCCAGCGGAAGTCGGGAAAGGAGATCGCCTTCACACCGGCATCGCGATGCTCGCGCGGCACGATGAACCGCGAAGCCGCCGCGTATACCGTCGGCCGCACGCCTGCCGGCGGAAAGTGATGCGTGCGCGGCGCGGCGCCGCGTGACACCTGCATGTACACGGTGGCCTCGCCCTCGGCGAGACCGTTGTCGGCCACGAGGCGCTCGCAGACTCCCTTCAGCGCGGCGATCATGGGCGCCTCGAACGCGATTCGTATTCCGGCGAGGCCGCGCGCCAGCCGCTCGGCGTGCGCATCCCACTCGAAGATGCGGCCGTCGATGACGCGGACGACTTCGTAGATGCCATCGCCAAAAATGAAGCCGCGGTCATCCACCGAGACCATCGCGCGGTCCTTCGGGGTGAAGTCGCCGTTCAGGTAGACGGACGTCATTGGGGGTTCCTCTCAGGTCAGCAGTTGTTCAATCGACGAGACGAGCGGCGCGAACGACAGCTTTTTGTTCGCCACGCGCTGCGCTTGCTCCTCGGCCAGTTCGCGCTGGCCGCGCGAAAACAGCTCGCGCACGATCCACGGGCCCGCCGCAGGATTCCGCCACCAGTCGGCATTGAACCGTTCGACCAGCGACTCCGCGAGCAACGATTGCAGCTGCCACGCGCGGAGGTAGCGTGCGGAATAAAAGTGCGGGTCGACGTCGACGAAGGCGTCCGCTCGCTGGTATTGGAACCCCGTCGCGCCGGAGAGGGTTTCCACGTACAGGTCGGGCAGCGCGGACCACGGCACGCGGCCGCCGTAGAGCTCGACCTCGTAGATCAGTTTCGCGCAGTAGCGCCGGAGGAACTGCAGCTCCTCGAATCCCGCCGCCCGCAGGTAGCGCGGCAGGTCCTGCTTGGCGAGCTGCGTGTAGCGCCCGAGCCACCCGCGGTCCTTCATGCGATGATCGAACAGCATCGCGTAGCTCTCGGTGATCGAGTTGTCGCCGAGCCAGCGGAACTCGAACGGCATCGACATGTCGACGTTGGCGAAATGCAGCGCGTGCCCCAGTTCGTGGAGCAGCGTCTGCCAGTCGTTCTGCCCGCCATGCGGGCGGATCACGAGGTACACCTCGTCGGGAATCACGACCGGCGCGCAAAACGCACGGGCGCGTTTTCCGGGGCGGTCGCCGGTGTCGTAGCGCACGCGGCCGTCTGCGTCGGGGCTCGCGCCCATCTCGGTGACCTGGCGGCGCACCTCGCGCTCCATCGCCTCGGCGGGAAAGCCGGCGTCGAACTCCGGCGCCCGCATGAGCGCGACGGCGTCGGCGCGCGTGGCTTCGGCTGGTGTGATGCCGAGTCCGCGCTTGAGAAACTCGGGCAGCACCTCGTCCCACATCGCCTGCGTGTCACGGAGAAACGCAGCGCAGTCGTCGCGCAGCGCGCGCACGCTGACGCCGGCCAGCGCGTCGAAGGTCTCGATGTAGCCCGGCGCGACCGCCATTTTCTCGACGAACTCCTTTTCGCGCGACAGCCGCTCCTGGCGCATTGGCGCGAGCTGGGACACAACCAGCGCGGCACGCGCGTCGTCGAGTGCGCGCCGCTCGCGCGTGTCGCGCGTGTTCGCGATGGTGATGGACGCGCGGCGGTAGGGCTCGGCGCCGCCGTTGGCGAGGCGCACGACGGCTTCCCCTTCCCACGCGATCTCGCGCTCCTCGAGCGGCGCGAGCACGCGGCCGACGCGCGACTCGACGAGCCACTCGACCAGCATGCGGCCGGAGCGGTAGTCCTCGGACCCCGGCTGGGCGCCCTTCAGCAGCGCCATCGCGAGCTCGAGCGACTCGTCGCCGTAGGTCTCGCGGTGCCGCTCGTAGATCGGCTGCAGTTCCGCCGCCGGCTTGAGGCCGGCGTGCGATGAGTAGTACTCGCGGGAAACGTCCCGCAGGAACGCTTCGCCGCGCGCGCGCAGGTTGTCGAGTGGGCCGGTACTGGGCATTCTTGAAATATAGCCTCGCCGGGCGGTCGGGCGGGCTTGTGGAGTGGCGCAAAAGCGCCCGTTGGTCGGGAGGCGGGAGGCGGGACTTTCCGGCTGATGCGAGAGGCGGGGTTGGGATGCGAGAGGCGGGACGCCACTCGATGCGAGAAGCGGAGCGCTACTCCCGCCTCCCGCCTCCCGCCTCCTACGCGCCGGCTTGCTTTGAGTCGGCCGTCTGCACGTCCGACGCGATATATGCCGCGATCACATCGCCGGCCTTCGATGCCGCGACGCGAATCTGTCCCATGTCGTCGCGAAAGCGGATCGTGACGTCGTTGTTCTTGGTCGAGTCGCCGTCGATCGTGATACAGAACGGCGTGCCGGCTTCGTCTTGCCGCCGGTAGCGCCGGCCGATCGCGCCGGCCTCGTCGTAGAACACGGAGAAACGTTTGCGCAGATCGTCGGCGACGGCGTGTGCCATCTCCGGCTGGCCGTCCTTCTTGGTGAGCGGAAAGACGCCGGACTTGATCGGTGCCAGCGCAGGATGAAGTCCCAGCACTACGCGCCCCTCCTGCTCGCCCGGCACGGCCTCCTCGCGGTAGGCGTTCGTGAGCGCGGCGAGCGTCACGCGGTCCGCGCCCACCGACGTTTCGATCACGAACGGCAAATAGCGCTTGTTGTTCGCCTGATCGACGTACTCGAGTCGCTTGCCGGAAAACTCCTGATGCTGGCGCAGGTCGAAGTCGGACCGGTTGTGCACGCCTTCGATTTCCTGGAATCCGAGGGAGCCGCCGAAATCGAACTCGATATCGAACGCGGCTCGTGCATAATGCGCCAGTTCGGTCTCCGAGTGCTGGTGGAACTGAAGGCGGTCCTGATCGAGACCGAGCGCCCGGTGCCACTCGAGCCGCCACGCCTTCCAGCGATCGAACCACTCCATGTCCGTGCCCGGCTCGACGAAGAACTGCATCTCCATCTGTTCGAACTCGCGCGTGCGGAACGTGAAATTCCCCGGCGTGATCTCGTTGCGGAACGCCTTGCCGATCTGCGCAATGCCGAACGGCACCTTCTGCCGCGTGGCCTGCTGCACGTTCAGGAAGTTCACGAAGATCCCCTGCGCCGTCTCGGGGCGCAGGTACACGACGCTCGCCGAATCCTCGACGGGCCCCATGAATGTCTTGAACATCAGGTTGAACTGACGCGGCTCGGTAAGCTGGCAGTCGGTATGCTCGCCCGGGTGCTTGGATGGTTTGCGCGGGCACTGCGCGTCCCCAAGCTTGTCGGCGCGAAAGCGCGCCTTGCACGCCTTGCAGTCCACGAGCGGATCGCTGAACCCCGCGACGTGGCCGCTGGCCTCCCAGGTGCGCGGATGCATGAGGATGGCCGCGTCGAGTCCCTCGACGTCCTCGCGCTGGCGGACCATCGCGTTCCACCACCGCGCCTTGACGTTGTTCTTGAGTTCGACGCCGAGCGGGCCGTAGTCCCACACGGATCCCGTGCCCCCGTATATCTCGGAAGACTGGAAGACGAACCCGCGCCGCTTGGCGAGCGACACGAGCTTTTCCATCACGTCGGGAAATGGCATGGGGTCCGGAAATGGGGTGTGGGTTCGCTGGCAATTTCACCGCGCGAGAAGCGAACGGCAACGCTCAAGGCAACGGCAAAGCCGTCGGACGACAGCGGGCAGCCGCCGGCGGCTGTCAGAAAGCTTATGTTTCTGAAAGGTGTCGTCAGAAGGCTATGCCGTTGCCCGTCGCCTCTAACCTCTCACCTCGCCACGCCATGTATCTCATCATGCGCCGGCTCGTCACGATCGCGCTCTGCGCCGCCGCGGTGCCCCTCGCCGCGCAGAACGCATCGCACAGGGCCCTCGACCGCGCCAACCTCGACACGACCTGCGCCGCCTGCACCGATTTCTATCAGTTCGCCAACGGCGGGTGGCTCAAGCGCACGACGATCCCGGCGGCGTACTCGTCAATGGGATCCTTTCGCGAACTCTCCGACCGGAACGAGGCGCAGCTCCACTCGATTCTCAACGTTGACGCCGCCGCCGCGACCGGTGACAAGGCCGCACCCAACGGCGAAGCCTCGTGGAAGGTCGGCGCGTTCTACGCGAGTTGCATGGACACCACCGCGATCGACCTCCTCGGCACCAAACCGCTGGCGCCGGATCTCGCGCTGATCGAGGCGATCAAGACGCCCGCGGACCTGATGAAGCAGATGGGGCTTCTCGAACACCGCGACGGCCTCGCGCCGTGGGGCGACGGCTCCACACAGGATGCAAAAAACGCGACGGTCCAGATTGCCGGGCTGTACCAGGGCGGACTCACGCTGCCGGACCGGGAATGGTACACGAAGACAGATTCGGCGTCGAAGAAGACTCGTGCGAACTTTCTCGCGCACATGACGCGGATGTTTGTCCTCCTCGGCGACTCACGGAGTGCCGCCGCAGGCGAGGCGCACGCCGTGCTGACGCTCGAGACGGCGCTCGCGAAGGTGTCAAAAACCCGCGTCGCGCTGCGCGACCCGAACGCCAACTATCACAAGATGACGCTCGCCGCGCTCGAGACGCGCACGCCGGGCTTCCACTGGGCACCGTTTTTCGCGGCGCAGGGCGCGCCCGCGATCTCATACGTGGACGTCGGCCAGCCGGAGTACATCGCGGCGGTCACGGGCATGTTCAGCAGCGTGCCGACCGCCGACTGGCGCAGCTACCTCCGCTGGCACCTCGTGCACAATTCAGCGTCCGCGCTGGGCACGCCGTTCGTACACGAAAACTTCGAGTACAGCCGGATGTTCAGTGGCGCCACCGAACTGCTCCCGCGCTGGCGTCGCTGCCTCCAGTCCACCGACAACCGTCTCGGCGAGCTGCTCGGCCAGGAATATGTGAAGAAGAACTTCACGCCTGAAGCGAAGGCGCGCGCCGTGAAGATCGTGGGCAATCTCGTTGCCGAGCTCCACGACCGGATCCAGAAGCTCGACTGGATGAGTTCCGCCACCAAGACACAGGCGCTCGCCAAGCTCGGCGCGTTCACACGCAAGATCGGCTTCCCGGACAAGTGGAAAGACTACTCGAAGCTCACGATCACGCAGGGCGAATACCTCGTGAACGTGAAGGCGGCGGATCAGTGGGCCTCGTCGCGCGACTGGGCGAAGATCGGACGGCCGGTCGACCGCACCGAGTGGGGGATGACGCCGCCGACGGTGAACGCGTACTACAACCCGCAGATGAACGAAATTGTTTTCCCCGCCGGAATCCTCCAGCCGCCGTTCTACAATCCGGACGCGGACGACGCAGTGAACTATGGCGCGATGGGCGCAGTCATCGGCCACGAGATGACGCACGGCTTCGACGACCAGGGGCGGCAGTATGACAAGGACGGCAACCTCAAGGACTGGTGGACCAAGGAGGACGCGGCGAAGTACACGGCGCAGTCCGACAAGATCGTGAAGCAGTTCAACGCATACACGGTGATCGACAGCGTGACGCACGTGAACGGCGAGCTCACGCTAGGAGAGAACACCGCCGACTTTGGCGGGCTCACGGTCGCGTACTCCGCGATGGAGCGCGCGCTCGGCAACTCTCCGCGAACGAAGATCGACGGCTTCACGCCCGAGCAGCGCTTCTTTCTCGCCTGGGCACAGGTGTGGCGCGAGGTGTACCGGCCGGAAGCGCTCCGCGCGCAAGTCAACTCCAACGAGCATGCGCCGTCCAAGTGGCGCGTGAACGGGCCGTTGAGCAACATGCCGGAGTTCAAGGCGGCATGGGGATGCAAAGAGGGAGATGCAATGGTCCGCCCCGAAGCCGTACGGCCGAGAATCTGGTAAGAGAACAGCGCGTTAACTTGTTTCTTGTTGGTTGGTTAACTGATGTTTACAGCAGTTAACTAACCAACAAGAAACAAGTTAACTCGCAGTTGGGCGTCGCTTCAGCGCCGCGGCAATCAGTGCCCCGTGCCCGCGCCCATTCTCGATGAACACTCCGTTCGCCTTTTTCCCGGACGTGAGCACTCCCGCGACGAACACGCCATGTATCGGCGTCTCCATCGTCGCGGGATTGTGCGCGGGGATTCCCGTCGCCGGATCGAACGGAACGCCGAGCTCGCCAAGCAGGCCCGGCGACGGAGTGTAACCGGTCAGGAGATACACTTGATCGGCGGCGATCGCGTCGGGGCCGGTCGCAGTTTCGACATGCACGTGCACGGCATCGATCGACGTAACGCGCGCGCTCCATCGCATGGTGATCGAGCCGCTGCTCACCCGCTCCTCGAACTCCGGGAGGATCCACGGCTTGATCACGTGGGTGAATGCGGCTTCGAAGTGCACGAGAGTCACGAGCGCGCCGCAGCGCGCGAGTTCGAGCACGCATTCCACCGCGGAGTTTCCCCCGCCGACCACCACGACGCGGCGCTGGAACGACTGGTGCCCCTCGTGAAACTCGTGCGAAACGTGCGGGAGTGATTCGCCCGGGACGCCGAGCATGTTGGGTGAGGCGAAGTATCCGGTCGCAACGACCACGGCGCGCGCCGGCGTCACCGTTTCGGCGCCCTGCGCCGTCCGCGAATGCGCCACGAACCCGCCCTTCGCACGCTCGATCGTCGTGACTTCCTCGTACTGGCGCACGCTGAGCTTCCACCGTTCAACAACCGCGCGATAATACGCGAGCCCTTCTCGCCGCGTCGGCTTCTCACCGACCGGGACGAACGGCACGTCGCCAATCTCCAGCCGTTCCGGCGACGAAAAGAACGTCAGGTACGTCGGATACAGTGCGATCGAGCTCACCACGCACGACCGGTCGAACACGATGGAAGGAATCCCCGCTTCCACGAGCGCAACGGCCACAGCGAGCCCGCACGGCCCGGCCCCCACCACACACACCGGCAACTCAGTCATCGGGTCCCTTCGGTCTTCGGTCTTCGGTCTTCGGTCCTAGAGCCCAATAATCTGATCCCGCCGCGTCCCCACCGAGACGAAATCGATCGGGCATTCCACCAGCGCTTCGATGCGATCGAGATACGCCCGCGCCTTGGCGGGGAGCGCCTCGAGTTTTCTCGCATCGGCCGTCGACTGCTTCCACCCGTCGAACCACTCGAGACGGGGCTTGATCCCTTCGAGCTCCGCGATGTCGCCGGGAAACTCCTCGACGACGTCGCCCTCGAACTCGTACCCCGTGCAGATCGCGATCCGGTCGAGCGTGTCGAGCACATCGAGCTTGGTGACCGCGAGCGATGTAAGCCCGTTGATGCGCACCGCGTAGCGCACCACGACGGCGTCGAACCACCCGCAGCGCCGCGGCCGGCCTGTCGTCGCGCCGAACTCGTTCCCGAGTTTTCGCACGCGCTCGCCCATCGCCTCGTCGAACTCCGTGGGAAGCGGTCCGGCGCCGACGCGCGTCGTATACGCCTTCACGACGCCGATCGCTTCGTCTATCGTGCGCGGCCCGATGCCGACGCCGATGGACGCACCGCCGGCGGTCGTGCTGCTCGACGTCACGAACGGATACGTGCCATGGTCCACGTCGAGCAGCGAGCCCTGCGCGCCCTCGAGCAGCACCGACGCGCCGGTCTTGATGGCGCGATGCACCGCGAGGCCAACGTCGTCCGCGATGGCCAGAAGCCGTGGCGCGAGCGATTCGAGCACGCCGAGCGTGTACTCCACTTCCGCACGCTTGGGAGAGCCGTAACTCGCCAGAAGCTGATTGGCGTGCTCTGTTCCGCGCTCCACGAGCGCGCGGAGCCGCTTGGGATGGCGCAGGTCGAGCACGCGCACGCCGCGGCGCGCGACCTTGTCCTCGTACGCGGGCCCGATGCCACGGCCCGTCGTGCCGATGGCCTTGCTCGCCGCGCTCTCTTTGTCGACGAGCTTGTGGTACGCGAGCACGAGGTGCGCGCGGTCGCTGAGGTAGAGGCGCCCCTCGACGTCGACGCCGTCACGCACGAGTTCGTCCACTTCGGTGAACAGCGTCTCAGGATCGAGCACCACGCCGTTCACGAACGCGCAGCGAACGCCAGGGTGGAGGATCCCGCTCGGGATCTGGTGCAGCACGGTGGATCGGTCGCCGATGTGCACCGTGTGGCCGGCGTTCGCGCCGCCCTGATAGCGAACCACCCAGTCGGCTTGCTCGGCGAGCACGTCTACGAGCTTCCCCTTCCCTTCGTCCCCCCACTGCGCACCGACGACGACGATCGTGTGCGTCTTCGAATCGAACATCGCGGACTACGCCGCGACGGCGGTGAGTCCACTCACCAGCGAGGTCACGCGCGATCGCGCCGTCGCATCGAGGTCGAGGAGCGGCCCGCGCACGGGACCTCCACGGAGTCCGACGGCATCCATCGCCGCCTTCACGCCCGGCACGCCGAGCTCGCCGACGATCGCGATGTTGATCGGCTTCACGTCGCCCTGAATGCGCTCCGCCGTCGCGTGGTCGCCCGACCGGTGGGCGCGGTGGATCGCAACGCACTGCTCATGGGCGAACGTCGCGAGCGCGAGAATCCCGCCGCGCGCGCCCGCCATCAGCGCCGGATGGAGCTGGCCGCCGTTGCCTGTCATCACCGCGAACGTATCGCTTGCATTCGCGATGTATGACGCCAGCAGTTCGAGATCGCCAGAGCTGTCCTTGATCCCGACGACGTTCTGGTGCTTGGCCATCTCCGCGACCAGTTCCGGCGGGAGCTTGAAGTGCATGTACTTCGGGATGTTGTAGAGGAGCACCGGCAGCGGGCTCTCGTCGGCCACGCGACGGTAGTGCGCGCGCAGCGCGTCGATGGTCATCGCATTCGCGTAGTAGTGCGGCGCGACGACCAGCGCCGCGTCAGCGCCAACGGTCTGCGCCTCGTGACAGCGGCGGACGGTAAGGCGCGTCGACTCCGCGCCGACTCCCATCAGCACCATGCGATCGGGCGGCACCGCACGGCGCGCAGCCTCGAGCAGCTCCGACCGCTCCATCTCGGAAAGCAGTGCGGCCTCGCCGGTCGACCCGCACACCACGACGCCGAGCAGGCCGGCGGCGATGTACGCGCGCACGTTCTCGGAAAATGCCGCGAGGTCCAGATCGCCCGTGTCGCGCCGGAACGTGGTCGCCACGGCACTGAACACTCCATCGAGTCGCACACTCATTTTCATCTCTTCTGGTTAGAAATCGAAACCGGTGGACAATCCCTGAATTTGCGACGACGACTCGCCGGCCGCGGGATCCGGCACCGCCGGCCGCGCGCCACTCTCGCCGAGCGAGATCGCACCGGTCATCGGCTCTTCGATCGGATCGGCGATCGCCTTGCGCCCGCCAGTCGAGCGCCGGCGGAACGTCTTCATGTTGAGTTCGAAATCGCCTGGCCTCGTCGCAGCGGCCAGCGCCACCTCAAACTCGACCTCGCCCGACTGCACGAGATCGGTGAGGTGCTGGTCGAACGTCTGCATGCCGTATTGTTCGCGCCCACCCGCAATGTAATCGCGGATCTCCGACACGCGGTCGCGGTCGAGCATCAGCTCCTTGATGGTCGGCGTGACGATCATGACCTCGCACGCCACGGCGCGCCCGCGGCCGTCCTTCCTGGGAAGCAGGCGCTGCGAGACCACGGCGTACAGCGACTCCGCGAGGCGCACGCGCACCACGTCCTGTTCCTCCGGCGGGAACATCGCGAGGATACGCAACACGGTGCTCTGCGCATCGGGCGTGTGCAGCGTGGAAATCAGGAGGTGGCCCGTCTCCGCAGCTTTCATCGCCGTGTCGATCGTCTCGGAGTCGCGCATTTCGCCGATCAGGATCACGTCCGGGTCCTGGCGCAGGGCCGCGCGCAGCCCCATGCGGAAGCTCTCCGTGTCCACGCCGATCTCGCGCTGGGTGATCGAGCACTGCACGTCGCGGTGCAGGAACTCGAGCGGATTCTCCAGCGTCACCACGTGCTTGTGCTTGGACGAGTTGATGTGGTTGACGATCGCCGCCATCGTGCTCGACTTGCCCGACCCCGTCACGCCGGTGACGAGGATCATGCCGCGCTCGGCGTCGGCGATCGTCTTGAGCACCGGCGGGAGCGTGAGTTTTTCGAAGCTCGGCACCTCGAACGGGATCACGCGCATGACGATCATGAAGCTCGAGCGCTGGCGCAGGATGTTCACGCGGAAGCGGCCGATGCCCTGCGCGCCCCACGAGCAGTCGTAATCCTGGATCTTGTCGATGCGCGCGCGGTCCTCGTCGTTCGGGATGAACTTCATCGCGATCGAACGGGTTTGCTCGGGCGTCAGCGCCTGCTTCGTGAGCGGCACCAGTTTGCCATCGATGCGTGCGCGAAAGACGTCGCCCGCCTTGATGTGCAGGTCGCTCGCGCCCCGGTCAACCGCTGCCTTGATGATTTTTTCCATGAATTCGGTAACTCAGTATTCAGTGTAGCGGATCAGTAACCGGCGTGCTTGTCTACGAGATTGCGCAGCGGTTTTCCCGCGCGGTACCGCGTCCAATTGTCCAGGAAAAGCTCGCTCAACCGGTCCCAGAACAGGCGCGGCGAAACCCCGGCCACATGCGGCGTGTGGAGCACCTGTGGAAGGTGCCACAACGGACTATCCGACGCCAGCGGTTCTTGCCCAAAAACATCGAGTGCTGCGCCGCGCAGCCGGCCACTTTCGAGGGCGCCGACGAGCGCGTCTTCATCCACGAGCGCGCCCCGCCCAATGTTGCTGACGATTGCGCCAGGCGGGAGCAAGGCGAGACGTCTCGCCGTCAGCAACGTACGGGTTTCCGGCGTCAGCGGCGCTGTGAGCACGATCACATCCGCGCCGGGAAGTTCGGCGTCGAGTGCGTCCGGTCCGGCCACGCGCTGGAACCCGGGTGGAATGCCCTTGGCCGGATTGCGCCTGATGCCCGTTACGGTCGCACCGAGCGCCGAGAATTTCCGAGCAACCGCCGCTCCGATCCCGCCGGCACCGACGACCAGCACGCGGCACTCGCTCACCTCGCGCATCGCGACGGCCGGTGTGCCGAAGAGCGGCGGATTCCACTCCGCGCGGCGCTGCAGCACACCGGCGGCGTCGAACGCGCGCAGGAAATAGAGCACGCCGGCCAGTACGTGTTCGGCAATCGGCTCGCCGTAGATGCCGGCTGAGTTCGTGAGCACCACGTTCCCGGCGAGCATCTCCGGAAAGAGGAGCGACGCGACCCCCGCCGACGCGGTGTGCATCCAGCGCAGGTGCTTCGCGGCCTGCCAGAGCAGTGGCGGCATTCCCCAGCCGATGTAAACCTCGGCGTCGGCGATTTCACGGATCGACTCTTCGCTTGGGTTCTTCGATCCGTCGCCGGCGGATTCGGTATCCGCTTGGACGACGTGCGTCGTCCAGCCGTCGGGGGTCGCGTCCACGAACCGCGCGGCCGCCGCGTCCGGCAGGCGGAACGACGGAGTCCGCGAGCGGAGGTCGACGACGAGCTTGCGTGTGCTCGCGGACACGCTCAGCCGAACATCACGTTGAGGACTTCCCCGCGGTCGAGCAGTTCCGTGCGCGCAATCTCGAACTGCCGCGCGGGCCCGCGCACCAGGAGCTCGAACACGCGGTCGTTCTCGTGGTCGAATGATTCCGATCTGATCACGCGCAGTCCGTCGGCGAACAGCACCGCCTCGACCCACTCGAGCTTCACTCCGGGTTTCGTGCGAATCGTGCAATCACGTGACCGCTTCATGCGCAGCATTTTGTGCTCCACGCGGCCAAGCCCGGCGAGGACGACCATGGCAAGCACGGTGGCGCCCAGCGCCTCGACTTCGAATCCGGCGCCGACCGTGAGGCCGATCGCCGCAACGATCCAGATCGTCGCGGCCGACGTAAGCCCGGTGATGGCGCCCCGCGACTGCATGATCGTGCCCGCGCCGATGAAGCCGATTCCCGTCACGACCTGGGCCGCGATGCGTCCCGGATCGCCGACGCGCACGTCGCCGAGACTCGTGCCCAGCGTCATCGAGACGTGCATGATCAGCGCCGACCCGAGACAGATCAGGATGTTGGTGCGGAGGCCGGACGCCTTCCCGGCGAACTGCCGCTCGAGACCGATGGCGCCGCCGAGCAGGACGGCCAGCGCAAGCTTGGCGAACAGATCGAGGCGGAACGCCGCGACCATGTCAGACATCGTGGATATCTGCAGGGCGGCGAGCGCCACTTTATCCTCCGCTGGCGAGTGGGAGTCCCATTGCGTCCTTCACATGACGGATCGTCTCCCGCGCCACCGCGCGGGCCTTGGCCGCACCGGCCTCGAGTGACCCGGTGAGGAGCGCCGGGTTCGACTCCAGTTCCTTTGCGCGCTCGCGAATCGGCGTTAACTCGGTCACCATGTTCGCGAGCAGCGACTTCTTGCAGTCGATGCACCCCCACTTCGCCCCGCGGCAATTCGACTCAACTTCGTGCACGGTGGTTTCGGGCGAGAACGCGCGGTGCAGCTGGTAAATGACGGGGCACTTGTCGGGGTCGCCCTTGTCGGTCTTCCGCTGACGCGCGGGATCCGTCACCGCCGGACGCAGCTTCTCCCAGATCGCGTCGGGTTCCTCGAGCAGGCCGATCGTGTTGCCGAGCGATTTCGACATTTTTGCCTGACCATCGAGGCCGACGATCCGGCGCGTCGGCGTGAGACGCGGCTGCGGCTCGGGAAAGTACGGTGCTGCCTCGGGCGAGAAGCGTGCATTCCAGTTGCGGGCGACGACGCGCGACAGCTCCAGGTGCTGCACCTGGTCCTCGCCGACGGGGACGAGATCCGCGCGATACAGCAGGATGTCGGCGGCCTGCAGCACGGGATAGTTGAGCAGGCCGGCCATCACCTGCTCCTGCTTCGCCGACTTTTCCTTGAAGGCCACCTGTCGCTCGAGTTCACCGAGCGGCGTGATCGTGTTGAAGATCCACGCCAGCTCCGTATGTTCGGGCACCTGCGACTGCACGAAGAGCGTCGCTTTCTCGGGGTCGATCCCGGCGGCAAGCAGGACGAGGGCCATGTCGCGCGTCCGGCGCGCCAAGTCCGCCGGTGTGTACGCGCCGATGATGGCATGGTAGTTGACGATGCAAAAGATCGACTCGTACTGGTGCTGCAGTTGCACCCAGTTCTTGACCGCCCCGAGATAGTTTCCTATGTGCAGTTCGCCCGAGGGCTGGATGCCGCTGAAGATTCGTGCCATCAACCAAAAGTACGGAGTGCCCAGTGCCGGAACAACCACGCCGGTCGATTGACGCCGCGCCCGCGCCGGCGGAGTTGCTCGCCGTAGCGGTCGAGGCCGCCAACGCCGCGGCCGAGGTCATTCGCGCCGGCGCGGCGCGCCTCCGGGAGATTGTCTGGCAGGAGAAGGGCGCAACGGACTTCGTGAGCGAGGTGGACCTTGGCGCCGAACAGCGGATTTTCGACGTCGTGCGCAGGCAGCTGCCGAACGCCGCGTTCCTTTCGGAGGAAACGGCCGCGACGATCGCGCCGGAACGCCAGAATAGCGGCGTCGTGTTCGTGATCGACCCGCTCGACGGCACGACGAACTTCCTGCACGGATATCCCGAGTATGCCGTGTCGATCGGCGTGCTCGTGGACGGCGCGCTCGCGGCCGGCGTGGTGCTCGACGTGCCGGCCAATGAATGCTTCACCGCGGTGGCCGGCGGCGGCGCCCGGCTCAACGACGCGCCGATCCACGTCTCGTCAATCTCGAATCCCCAGCGAGCGCTCTTCGGCACCGGATTCCCGTTCGTGCGCCAGAACGAAATCGCACCGTATCTCGCGCAATTGGCCCGCGTCATGGCCGGCGCGAGCGGCGTCCGCCGTGCGGGGGCGGCCGCGCTCGACCTCGCGAGCGTGGCGTGCGGACGCTTCGAGGGGTTCTGGGAAATACGCCTCTCGCCGTGGGATATCGCGGCGGGGCTTCTGCTGGTGCGCGAGGCCGGCGGCATAGCGACGACCCTCGACGGCACGCCCTGCCCTGTTGCACGGACCGGCATCGTGGCGGGAAGCCCCGCGATGCACGGCTGGCTCCTGAGCGCCGTCAACGGCGGCTAGATTGCAGGCATGAAACTGATTGAGTGTGTCCCCAATTTCTCCGAGGGGCGCCGCCCTGAGGTCGTCGCCGCGATTCGCGACGCGATCGTCGCCGTGCCGGGCGTCGCGCTGCTCGACGTCTCCTCCGACCCGTCGCACAACCGCACCGTTGTGACCTTCGCCGCACCGGCCGACCAGGCCGTGCGCGCCGCATTCGCGGGTATCGCCAAGGCGCGCGAGCTGCTCGACCTCACGACGCACACGGGCGAACATCCGCGCATCGGCGCAACCGACGTCTGCCCGTTCATCCCGCTCGATGGCGCGACGATGGACGACTGCGTCGCGCTCGCGCGAGAGCTCGGCGCGAAGGTCGGCAGTGAACTCGGGATCCCGATCTTTCTCTACGAGCGCGCCGCCACGCGCGCCGACCGCACGAACCTCGCCGATATTCGGCGCGGCGAGTTCGAAAAAGCCCGTGACGAGATTGGCACGAACCCGGATCGCGTCCCCGATTTCGGGCCCAACAAGATCCATCCCACGGCGGGCGCGACGGTGATTGGCGCGCGTCCGTTTCTCGTGGCGTACAACGTGTACCTCGGCCCGGCGTCGAACCTCGCCGTCGCCAAGGAAGTCGCAAAAGCAGTTCGCGCATCGAGCGGCGGGCTCCCCGCCGTTAAAGGGTTGGGGCTCGAGGTTGACGGGCAGGCGCAGGTGTCGATGAATCTCACCGACACCGACACGACGCCCATCTGGCGCGCCTACGAGGCCGTGAAGGACGAGGCGGAAAAGCGCGGCGTCAGCCCGACGTGGAGCGAGATCGTTGGTCTGGTGCCGCAGCGCGCGCTCTTCGAGACGGCGGCGCATCATATCCAGCTCAAAGGCTTCACGAACGCGATGGTGCTGGAACACAAAGTGCGCGAGGCGGCGCCGCAGGGCGAAACCGTGAGCGGATTCGTCGCGAGCGTGGCGTCGAGCGCGCCCGTGCCGGGCGGTGGATCGGTCGCCGCGCACGTGGGATCGCTCGGCGCAGCGCTGGCCGAGATGGTCGCGGGGCTGACCATCGGGCGAAAGAAATACGCCGCCGTTGATGCGGACATGAAGGAGCTCGCGACGCACGCGGCGACGCTTGGCGCGCGGCTCACCGCACTCGTGCAGGAGGACGCTGACTCGTACACGCTGGTGAGCGCGGCGTACAAGCTCCCGAAAGAGACACCCGAGCAGGTGGCTTCGCGCGACAGCGCGATTCAGGCGGCACTCATGAAAGCCGCCGAGGTTCCGCTGGAGACGGCGCGCGCGTGCGTTGCGGTGGCGAAGCTCGCGGCGACCTGCGCGCAGAAGGGGAACAGCAACGCCGTGAGCGACGCGGGTGTTGCGGCGCTGCTCGCCGAGGCCGCGTGCAAGGGCGCGGCGTACAATGTTCGGATTAATGTGTCATCGATGAAAGAGCCTCATGCGGGCAAGAAACTCGCGGACGAGGCTGCGGTGCTGGTGCACGAGTGCGCGTCGGCGGCGATCGACGCGATCGCGGCGGTGGAGCGGGCGATCGGCGCGTGAGGGGCGGCGCGAACGAGATGGTGGGCCGTTCGCCTGAGGCGCTGCGCGCCGCTCACTGAATCAGAACGGAGGGCCGAGCAACCCGTGCTCAAGCCCTCCGTCGCGACCGCCTGCGAAGCACATTAACGATATGGAGACCGGCGCGCGGGGTCAATGCACGCGTCAGCTGCCACCGGACGACTCGTCCGGTACCCGGCGCGGGATTCGAACCCGCACGGCCTCTCGGCCAACCGCTTCGCAGGCGGTTGCGTCTACCAGTTCCGCCAGCCGGGTCCGGGCAGCACAGTCAAGTGCTGCCATACACGCACTGCGATGCGCGCACGACGAGTCTGGGGGAAGTCTAGGAGTACCGCCGCGGTAAACCTTCACCGCGTCACCGCATCCGACAGCGTTCTATCGCCGGCGCGAACTGCCCCGCTTTGACCTGCCGGCGGACTTCCTCTTGGCGAAGAAGTACTCGAACGGCTTTCCGTACAGGTCCGCGAACTTCTCGAGGTCGATGGGATCGATCCGGCGCTCACCGAGTTCGCACTTCGAGACGAATGAAAGCGGACGGCCAAGCGCGGCGGCCACCTTGGACTGCGTAAGGCCCGCCTCAAGCCGCGCCTCGCGCACCCGCTTGATCAGCAGTTGGTACGCGCCTTCGTAGATCGCGCTCTTGCGGCGGGAGGGCATGGCGCATGATCGCCCCCAAGCGCTAATTCCCCATCTTAGGGAATCCCGTTTCGCGGACGCGACGCCACGCCCGACTGCCTCTCCATGATGAAGCTGGACAAACGCGATTCTGTTACCGAGTCAGGCCGCGCGATCGCCGAGAATCTCGAACGCATGAAGGCGCTCTTCCCCGAGGCATGGACCGAGGGGAAGATCGACTTCGCGGTGTTGCGGCAGTTGCTGGGCGACAATGTCGACGAGCGCTTAGAGAAGTACGGGCTGAATTGGTTCGGGAGGCAGCGGGCGCGCGCGTTCGCGCATGCGATATCGCGCGCTACGCTGCGGCCGTGCTCCGAGGAGAGTGTCGACTGGGAGGGCACGCGCAATCTGGTCATCGAAGGTGACAACCTCGAAGTCCTCAAACTCCTGCAGGCGTCGTATCAGGGAAAGGTGAAAGCAGTCTATATCGATCCGCCGTACAACACGGGGAAGGACTTCGTCTATCCCGATTCATACGACCACAGCGTCGCAAACTACCTGGAAATGACCGGACAGCGTGACGGCGGCCAGCGGATCGCGTCGAATCCGGAGTCAAACGGACGCTTTCACACGAATTGGCTGAATATGCTCTACCCGCGCGTGCTCGCGGCATACAATTGCCTGCGGGACGACGGTGTCCTGCTTGTGAGCATCGACGAGAAGGAGGTCGCGAATCTCCGGTTGTTGTGCAGCACGGTGTTCGGCGATGAGTGTTTCGTGGGCACGCTGGTTGTTCTTAGCAATCCAAAGGGCCGGTCGCAGGACAAGTACTTCGCCACGAATCACGAGTATGTGATCGTCTGCTCCAAACGCGTGCTCCCCAAGGGCGCGTTTGCGGTCGCAAAGGACGAGGAGCAGGTCGACGCTGAGTACACCGAAGAGGACGAGATTGGGCGGTTCCGGTGGCACGAGCTGCGGAATACACATCGCGAATTCGGTAAACACAATCGCCCGAATCTCTTTTTCCCGCTCTACGTCTCACCGGACGGCGAGGTCTCACTCGAGTCGGCCCCGGGATGCGCAAAGGTACTGCCGGTCTGGGGCGACGGATTTGACGGATGCTGGACATGGAGCCGCGAGAAGGTGTCCGGAAATGCCGACCGCCTTGGCGGAAGGCGCGTCGACGGGCAGCTCAAGGTGTTTCGCAAGAGCTACGCGAGCGGGGCGGATCGGATGCTGAAGACAATCCTCACCGACAAGTCGTACAGCACCGAACGCGGGCAGAAGGAGTTCAACGCGCTGTTCGAGACACGGGAAAAAGTGTTCCAGTCACCGAAGTCGCCGTTTCTCATCGCAGACCTTCTTGCCACCTGCACGCGCGATGACGACTTGATCCTCGATTTCTTCGCGGGGTCGGGAACTACGGGGCACGCCACGTGGCTTCTAAACGCAGCGGACGGAGGCAAGAGGCAGTACATCCTCGTCCAGTTGCCCGAACCGCTCCACGATGACGACGACAATCAGCGTGCAGCCGCCCGTCTCTGCGATTCGATCGGCCGCCCGCGTAACATCGCTGAAGTGACAAAGGAGCGACTGCGCCGCGCAGCGGGTGTCATTCGGGCGGCAAATCCGAACGTCGCCATGGACATGGGATTCCGCGTGTTCAAGCTGGATTCGAGCAATGTCCGGAGCTGGGACCCTTCGCCGGCACAACTCGAGCAGGCACTCGTCGACTCCATCGAGCATGTCCAGGCGGACCGAACCGAGGGTGACCTCCTCTGCGAGCTGTCGCTCATGCGCGGTCTCGACCTCTGCGCGCCGCACGCCTCACGCTGGATCGCCGGCGCAACCGTCTGGTGTGTGGACGGCGGCGCGCTCTTCGCATGCTTCGCAACGTCGATCATGCGGGCCGACGTGGCGGTGCTCGCTGATGGTATTGCCACCTGGCACGCGGAGCTCGCGCCCGCGGGCGACACCGCGATCGTCTTCCTCGACGCCGCATTTGCGGACGACGCGACCAAGGCCAGCCTCGCCGCACACCTCAAGCAACGGGGCCTGACAAACGTGAGCACCCTCTGATCGATGCGGCTGCACTTCGATCCAGGACTTTCACACCAGCTGCAGGCCATCAACGCCGCATGCGATCTGTTCCGCGGACAGGAGAGCTGTCGCACCGGTTTCACGATCTCGCTTCCGCTTGCCGCAGGGCAGCTCTCCCTCGGGGTCGACCAGGGCGACTTCGGCGTCGGCAATCGCCTCGCGCTTACCGACGAGGCGCTTCTCGCCAACCTGAGGGACATCCAGGTCCGGAATGGCCTCACGCCATCGGAAGCGCTCGGCCACCCTCGCGAGTTCACCGTGGAGATGGAGACCGGCACTGGAAAAACCTACGTCTACCTCCGCACGATTCTTGAGCTGCACAAGCGGTACAGCTTTAGCAAGTTCGTGATCGTCGTCCCGTCAATCGCCATCAAGGAAGGTGTCCGCAAGACACTCGAGATGACGCGGGACCACTTCCGGTCGCTATACGCGGG
The DNA here is from genome assembly GCA_050733535.1 of Gemmatimonadaceae bacterium. Taxonomy (GTDB): domain Bacteria; phylum Gemmatimonadota; class Gemmatimonadetes; order Gemmatimonadales; family Gemmatimonadaceae; genus Fen-1231. The sequence goes on from JBOHTH010000188.1 coordinate 23,792, forward strand.
CATGCTCTATGAATACTTCGTGTACGAGTCAGCCCGGCTGGGACAAGTCCGCAACTTCGCGGCAAGCCCCAGCGTGCAGATCATGGTCGTCACCGTCGGTGCGATCAACAAGAAGGCAGTCAACAACCTCTACAAGCCAAACGAGCGAACGAGCGACGAACCACCCGTCGAGCTGATTCGCGCCGCGCGACCGATCGTGATCGTCGACGAACCGCAGAGCGTCGACGGTGGCCTCAACGGCGCGGGGCGCGCCGCGCTCAAAGAGATGGACCCCCTCTGTACCCTTCGCTATTCCGCGACGCACGTCGACCCGCATCACATGATCTACCGCCTCGACGCCGTCGATGCATACGAGCAGCGGCTCGTCAAGCAAATCGAGGTCGCCGCCGCAACGGTTGAAGACGCGAACAATCGTCCCTACGTGGAACTCCTCTCGGTCACGAGCCGACGCGGCGGAATCTCGGCGACGATTCGGGCCGACGTGCAGCGCGCGACCGGGGTCAAGCGTGACAAGGTCACCGTGCACGACGGCGACGACCTGGAGATCCGCACGGGGCGCGCACTGTACCATGGCTACAGGATCGGCGAACTTCGCGCGCGCGCGGACGCACAGTCGCTTGAACTGCGCATGCCGGATGGTGAACGATATCTGGGGCCCGGCGATGCGTACGGTGAGGCAGATCCTGACGCGGTGCGGCGTGAGCTGATGCGCCGCACCATCCGCGAACACCTCGACAAGGCGGTGCGCCTGCACCCCAGAGGAATCAAGGTGCTTTCGCTCTTCTTTATTGATTCCGTCGATCGCTATCGGCGCTATGACACCGAAGGTAATCCGGACAAGGGACCGTACGCGATGATGTTCGAAGAGGAGTTCGGGCACCTCTCGCGTCATCCTGACTACCGGGCGCTCTTCGCCACAGGGGATGTCGCGCCGGTCGCAGTTCACGACGGCTACTTCTCGATCGACAAGAAGAACCGCTGGACCGACACCGCCGAAGGAAATCAGTCCGACCGTGAAAGTGCGGAACGCGCATACAACCTGATCATGAGGGACAAGGAGAGACTCCTCTCGCTTGACACGCCGCTCGCATTCATCTTCTCGCACTCGGCGCTCAAGGAAGGATGGGACAACCCGAACGTCTTCCAGATCTGCTCGTTGCGCGACATGCACGGCGAACTCGAACGCCGCCAGACCATCGGGCGCGGGCTGCGACTGTGCGTCGATCAGAGCGGAGACCGCATTCCCGGATTCGAGGTGAACACCCTCACGGTGATTGCGACCGAGAGCTACGAGGCGTTTGCAGCGGGGCTGCAGCGTGAGATTGAACAGGCAACCGGAATCCGCTTCGGCATCGTCGAGCCCGGCCAATTTGCGGCCGTTGCACTAGCCGACGCCGCCGGTGCACCGAAGACGATGGGCGCGGCGCGGTCGCGCGAGATCTGGGATCACCTCCGGAGCGAATCGTACATCGACGCCACGGGTCGCGTACGCGACACCCTGCGGGCCGCACTGCGCGACGACACACTCTCGCTCCCGAAGTTCGCGGAATCAAAGGCCCGGGAGATCGAGGCGATCCTGAGGCGGGTAACCTCGAGGATCGAAGTTCGCGACGCGGCGAAGCGGCGCACCATTCGCCCACGCCGCGCCGTGCTCGATGGAGAGCGCTTCCGCGCAACCTGGGAGCGAATCAGCCCCAAGACGGCGTACGCGCTGACGTTCGATGGCGACGCACTCGCTCGCGAATGCGCAGAGCGGCTCCGCAGTGCACCTGCGATCCCTGGCGCGCGGCTGCAGTGGCGGACCGCCGGAATGGACGTGCGCAGATCCGGAATCGAGGCCGTCGAGCGCGCGGGCGCGCAGACCATCACGGTCGCTGAGAGCGGGACTGACCTCCCGGACATCCTCACCGTGCTGCAAGAGCGAACTGGGCTTACCCGCCGTACCCTTTGCCGCGTCCTGATCGACAGCGGCCGCCTCGAAGACTTCAGGCGAAATCCGCAGCGCTTCGTGGAAATTGCGGAAGCGACCATCAACGATTGCACTGAGCGCGCGTCGGTCGACGGCATCCTATACCAGCAGCTCGGCGATGCCTACGTGTACAGCGTCCAGCTTTTCGATCGCGAAACCATTAGCGATCTGAAGCAAGTGGTGGAGGACGGCGGCTCGAAGACGCCGTTCGACTACGTCACATGCGACTCGGAGACGGAAATCGCGTTCGCTCGGGACCTCGAGAACAACGAGTCAGTCACGTTCTTCGCGAAGCTTCCGAAGGAGTTCAAGATCCCAACGCCGCTCGGATCCTACAATCCCGACTGGGTAGTAATGATCGAGGACGATGGCCGCAGTCGCCTCCATTTCGTCGTGGAGACGAAGTCTAGCGCCATATTGAACGATCTCCGTGGGCGCGAGGCGCTGAAAATCGAGTGCGGGCGACGGCACTTCGATGCGCTTCGTGTACGTGAGCCGCGAGCGAAGTACATCGTCGCTGCCAGCGTGGACGACCTCATGAGCGAGGTCGCGGCGGCGCGGCGGGCCGAGGAATCTGCCTGATCGCTCCTTGCCAACCCCGCCTTCGGACTCCTCCTCCGCACTCCGCGCCGGGTCGTGAGTTCTACCTCGTCAGCACCCTCGACCCCCCATCCAGCACCGCAATCGTCTGCTCAAAGTGCGCGGACCGCGACCCATCCGCCGTGATCACCGTCCACTTGTCACCGAGCGTCCGCGTGTTCGCCGTCCCCACGTTCACCATCGGCTCGATCGCCAGCGTCAGCCCGTTCACGAGCTTCATCCCGCGTTTCGGCTTGCCGTGGTTCGGCACCTGCGGGTCCTCGTGCATCAGATGTCCCACGCCGTGGCCCACCAGTTCACGGACCACCGCGAACCCGCCCTTCAGCACCGCCGTCTCGATCGCGTTGCCAATATCGCCGACGTAGTTCCCCACCACCGCGGCCGCGAGTCCCGCCTCGAGCGCGTCCTGCGTGACGCGCAGCAGCTTGGCGCTCTTCTCGTCCACGCGACCCACGGCCCACGTTCTGGCGGCATCGGTGTGCAGGCCGCCGTAGAACACGCCGATATCGACGGAGATGACGTCGCCCTCCTTCAGCACCCGCTTCGCCGACGGGATGCCATGCACGATCTCTTCGTTGATCGATGAGCAGATCGTCGCCGGGAATCCATAAAGGCCCTTGAAGCTCGGCGTCGCGCCGTCATGCGAGCGGATGAAATCTTCAGCGATGCGGTCGAGCTCCATCGTCGACACACCGGGCTTGATGGACTCGCGAACCCTCTCGTGCGTGGCGGCGAGGATTTTCCCGCCCACCGCCATGGTCTCGATCTCGCGCGGCGACTTGAGCTGTACCATCAGGAAAGCCCGACGGACTTGGCGGCGCGAGCCGCAACTTCGTCCATCGTCCCCACGGCGTCGATGTGCGCGATGTTCGCACCGTGCGACGCGTACCACGCAATCACCGGCGCCGTCTGCGCCTGATACACGCGCAAGCGGTTGCGCACCGCGTCGGGCTCGTCGTCCTTCCGCCGCATCAGATGGCCCTTGGGCGACTTCGCGCACTCCGCATGAACCTCGCCGGGCGCGCGACCCGTGAACGGCGTCGAGCATGCGTCGCATACCGTGCGCGCACTCAGCCGCGAGACCAGCAGTTCGTCCGGGATCTCAAAGAGCATCACCACGTCGAGCTTGCGCCCGAGCCCCTTGAGCACTTCCGCCAGGCCCTCGGCCTGCGGCACCGTGCGCACCACGCCGTCGAGGATCACGCCGCGCGCCTGCTGCGGCGCGGCCAGCGTCTCGCGGATGATGCCCATGATCACGTCGTCGGGGACGAGATCGCCGCGATCGTACGCGGCCTTGGCCTTGAGGCCGAGCGGCGTCCCCGCGGCGATCGCCGCGCGGATGACGTCGCCGGTGGAAATTTTGGGGACGCCCAGGGCAGCGGCAATCCGCTCCCCCTGCGTCCCCTTGCCGGCGCCCGGTGGACCGAGCAGCACGACGATCATAGCGTAACGCCTAGAAGCCGGAGCGCCCGCGGAACCGCACGCGCCCCTTCTTCATGAAACCATCGTACTTGCGGAGCAGCAGGTGCTGCTGCATCTGCGCGAGCGTGTCGAGCGCAACGCCGACCACGATCAGCAGTGACGTTCCGCCGAAACGGAAGTTCACGTTGATGAAGCTGCCGATCCACATCGGGAGCATCGCGATGAGCGTGAGGAAAATTGCGCCCGGCAGCGTGATGCGCATGACGACGTGATCGATGTAGTCCGCGGTCTTTGCACCCGGCTTGATGCCCGGAATGAATCCGCCCTGCTTCTTCAGGTTCTCAGCGAGATCGACCGGGTTGAAAATGATCGACGTGTAGAAATACGTGAAGAACATGATCAGCACGGACATGAGCCAAAAATAGGTCCATGTGCCCGGCATCATATAGTCGGCGACGGTCTTCCAGAACTCGCTGCTGCTGAACTGCGCAAACGCGCCCGGGACGACGACCAGCGACGACGCGAAGATGATCGGCATCACGCCGGCCGCGTTGATCCGGAGCGGGATGAAGTTTTTCGCGGCCTCGCGCATTCGTCCACGCGCCATCGACCGCTGCGGAATCTGGATTGCGATCCGGCGGGCGGCGATCGTGATGATCACCACGGCCGCGACGACACCGACCATCAGGAACACGAGCGCGATCAGCGCCAGCAGGTTGGTCGCGCCCGTCGTGTAGAAGCGGTACGTGTCACCGATGGCGGGCCAGAAACGCTCGACGATCGAGAAGAAGATCATCAGCGACGCGCCATTGCCGAGCCCGCGCTCCGTGATCTGCTCGCCGAGCCACATCACGAACACCGCGCCGGTCGTCAGCACGAACGTCATCTGGATCTTGAAGCCCAGGCCCGGGGTCTGCGCCGCGCCCTGCACGCTCTCCGTGAACAGCGCGAACCCCCAGCCCTGCGCAACCGCGAGCGCGATCGTCGCGTATCGCGTCCACTGCGTGATCTTGTTCCGCCCCTCTTCGTCCTTCTGCATCTTGTCGAGCGTCGGAATCACCGCCGCGCCGATCTGCGCAAAAATGGACGCCGAGATGTACGGCATGATGCCCAGCGCGAAAATCGTCGCACGCGACAGGTTGCCGCCGACGAACAGGTCGTACAGACCCAGCAGGCCACCGCCGCTCTTGTTGTTCGACGAGAAGTAGTCGATCATCGCCTGCACGTCGACGCCTGGGGCGGCGACGTGCGAACCCACCCGGTAGATCAGCAGGCAGATGAACGTGAACGTGATCTTCTGCCAGAGCTCCGGCGTCTTGTAGATGTTCGAGATCGTCTGCGTCGCGTTGGCCTGGGCCATGTGCTTCTGTTACTCCTCTACGCGGCCGCCGGCCGCGACGATCTTCTCGCGCGCCGTCGCGCTCATCTTGATTCCGCGCACCGTCACCGCATGCGTGATCTCGCCATTGGCCAGCAGCTTCGCATGGCCCTTCACCGCTTTGATCAACCCGGCCGCCGCCAGCGTCTCGTTGTTGACTTCGGCACCCTTCGGCAGCAGCGCCAGGTCGGCAAGGTGCACGACTTGTGACTCGACGCGGAACGGATTCGTGAACCCGCGCTTCGGTACGCGACGCGTGAGCGGCATCTGCCCGCCCTCGAAGTGCGGCTTGTTGCCGCCATGGCCGTGATGGCCCGAGCGCGCCTTGATGCCCTTGTGGCCCTTGCCCGACGTCTTGCCGGTGCCCGATCCCGGGCCGCGGCCGAGCCGCTTGCGGTTGCGATGCGAACCGCGAGCGGGCGCCAGGTTGTGCAGGCCGATCTTCTCTTCTGACATATGACTATTCCTTGACCTTGGTCACCGTCACCAGGTGACGGACGCGCTTGATCATGCCGCGCAGCGCCGGCGAATCCGGATGCGTCACCTCGCTCTGGTGATGCTTGAGGCCGATGGCCTCGAGATTCGCGCGCATCCGCGCGGTCTGGCCGATGCCGCTCTTCACCTGGCGGATCAGCACCTTTCCCTTCGTGAGCGTGTTCGGCGCCGTCGTCTTCGGACCGCGCGACCGATGCCAAACAAATGTCCTAGGCATGCGCTGCCTCCTTCGACTTGGCGCGCGAACGGTAGCCGAGCGAGTTCGGCTCGACGCCGCGCTCGCGCGCGATCTGCTCGACCGTCGTCAGAGAGGCAAGCCCCTCCATCGCCGCGAGCACCATGTTGTGCGGGTTCGTGGATCCCAGCGACTTCGTGAGAATGTCAGAGATGCCGGCGCATTCCATGATCGCTCGCACCGCACCGCCGGCAATCACGCCGGCGCCCGGTGCAGCGGGCTTCATGAG
>JBOHTH010000189.1:0-4967 GCA_050733535.1 Gemmatimonadaceae bacterium
CAAGCTTTCGCTTCGCGAAGCAAATCTGAATCGTGCGAAACGGCCTAACCTTCATGGGCGGACGCGGCGTTTTCGCTTTGGTGCGGCAGAAACACAGCGATGCGCCTCCGTAAGCAGGGCCCGCAGCTCCGGCACGCGTACCTTCGCGAGGCGCACCAGCACTGCGGGGAATCCATTGTAGTGCGGGTCGACCACGTACTTGTCCGGTTCGGCGTGCATCATCAGGTCCTTGTCGAAGTTGTTCGCGACACGCAGCGCGAGCACGGCGCGGTTCGGCACGCGCGGTTTCTTCGGCACGACACGTTCCTTCCAGCACCACGCGAATCCTTTGCGCGCGTCGCCGACTGTGACGGAAAAGGCAAAATCGTTGGTTGCCTCCTCGGTGTCCGGCAGCGCGAGTGCGATTCGGCGGACATCGGCTTCGGTGGACATAGGGCAATATGTGTTCCAACAGATCGCCACGCCAAATAAGTCGTTGCGACAGCACTCCGCCCTCTGCTAGCGCCGTGCACTCCCACTCAGGCTTTCGCTCGCCGTGGCGCGATGTCCGTTCGTGCGAGCCGTACGGGCGTGGAACATGTCGACCAATCCCGGCTGCTGTTCGATCATTCGCAGCAACACGAGCGCTGGCCCGGACGGTACGCGCTCGCCCGCTTCCCACGCCTGAACGAGCTTCGTGCTCACATTCAGGTATCGAGCAAGAACGCCTTGCGATGCCTGAAGTATGCGTCGCGTGCCACGAACATCCTTGGCACTCATCGGTTTCGGTACCGGCGGCAGCGTCATCGACCGGAGGTTTCGCTTGCCCTGCGAGTGTTCGAGCGCCTGATTGGCCGCGTCAAGCAACTCGGCAAAAAGGTCAGGCTTCATAGGTCCCCACGTCGTTCGTCATTTTCGTTCGGGAGTAACACTGTGGTCCTTCCAGGAGCGACCGCTTCGAGTGCCTACTCGGCATCCCGGACAATTCGCCGTACTTTAGGTTTCCATAATCCTCAGCCTATTATATGTGATACCACGTAGTATACTACGGGGTAGTAGATATCACAATAAGCCATTGGGCAAGCGGTTGTGGGCGTTCGAGCCCATCGACTCATGCAACAGCAATCCTTGTCGCTGACCGTCACCGGAGCGTCTCTCAATGCCTCCCCGCCGAGCATTCATCCAGCAGTCCGTCGCCGCGCTCGGCGCGTCGCTTATGCTTCCGGACGCCGCGCGGTACGCGCTGGACGTGCGCCAGTCCTCCGGCCAGACGCCGATGTTTGTCGATCTCACCCGTGCGCCGGACTCAGTTACGGCTCAAACGGCGGACGGCGACTTGACGCTCATCGCCGGCCCCGGCGGAAGCTGGGACGCGAAAGGAATTCAACTGCGCGCCACCCGCGCCGGCGGCGCGCTACGCGTGGACCTGTCCGTATCATCCGCGAAGGTCAGGCGCGTCGGGCTCCGCTGGCAGGTTTCACTTCGCGGCACGCGCGCGATCCTCGGCGATGCGTGGGAACGTGCATACGGAGATCTCGCCTGGCGCGGGTTCGAACCCGATCGCGTCATGCCTTGGTACGTCGCCCTTTGGGACGGCACCCGCACACACGTCTACGGCGTGCGCACCGGAGCGGCCGCGTTCTGTTCCTGGTTCGCTGATCCTGACGGAATCAGCCTCTGGGCCGATGTGCGCAGCGGCGCCGCGCCGATCGAGCTGGGTAATCGCTCGCTCGCGGTGTGCGATGTGATGTGTCGCGCAGGACACGAAGGCGAATCGGCATTCGACGCGATTCACATGTTCTGCAAGCAGATGTGCGCGTCTCCACGCGTGGCGGCTGCGCCGATCTACGGCAGCAACGACTGGTACTATGCGTACGGCCAGAACAGCGCGGCCACCGTTCTGGCCGATGCCGATCATATCACAGAGCTCTCGCCGCAGGGGACGAACCGGCCGTTCGTGGTGATCGATGACGGCTGGCAGCCCGGCCGCGGCGCAAGCCACGACGGTTCAGGAACCTGGGATCATGCGAACGAAAAGTTTCCGGATTTGCCCCGTTTGCTCGCTGATGTCACGCAGCGAGGTGCGCGGCCGGGCATGTGGATCCGTCCGCTGCAAGCCGCGACAACGGTGCCGGACAGCTGGCGCCTCGCGCGTGATCGCAACGTACTCGATCCCACAGTGGCCGGCGTGGGCGAAAAAGTCAGCGCCGACATCGCGCGTCTTCGCGAGTGGGGATGCACGATGATCAAGCACGACTACTCCACGTACGACATTTTCGGCCGGTGGGGAAACCAGATGGGATCCGCGCTCACGCGCGACGGGTGGACGTTCGCCGAAGGACCCAAACGGACGTCCGCTGAGGTGATCGGCGAACTGTATCGCACGATCCGCGCCGCGGCGAATGACGTGATGATCGTTGGGTGCAACACGGTGAGCCATCTTTCCGCCGGCGTGTTCGACGCGTGCCGGATTGGCGACGACACGAGCGGCACCGAGTGGGCGCGCACGCGGAAGATGGGAGTGAACACCCTCGCTTTTCGCGGCGCGCAGCATGGCGCGTTTTACACGGCGGACGCCGATTGCGTCGGTGTGACCAATGCGATCCCCTGGGCACTCAACCGCGAATGGCTCGATCTGGTCTCGCGCAGCGGAACCATGCTGTTCGTGTCGCTTGCACCGGATGCGCTCGGCGCGGAGCAGAAACGCGACCTGCGCGCAGCGCTCGCGATCGCGGCCAAGGCCCAGCCACTCGGCGAGCCGCTCGACTGGCAGCGCACCGCATGGCCGACGAAATGGAAGCTGATGGGAGCGGTGCGCTCGTTCGACTGGGGCGCTGCGGAGCCGGGGTGAACGGCGCTTAGTAGGCCATCCTCTCCAGCTTCGCCTTCTGCATGATCGCTGCCGCGATCTCCTCGATCGACCGCGTGGTGGAATCGAACGACTGGATCTCATACCGGCGCATGAGCCGGGCCGCCGCGTCGACTTCGTGGCGACAGGTGTCCAGTGCCGCATATGGGCTGTCCGGGCGCCGTGAGTTGCGCACCGATGCCAGCCGCTCGGGACTGATGTTCAGCCCGTAAATCTTCCCGCGAAACCGCCCGAGATGGTCGGGAAGACGGTCCCGCTCGAAATCCTCCGGAGTCAGCGGATAGTTCGCCGTACGCAACGAGAAATGGAGCGCAAGATAAAGGCTCGTTGGTGTCTTGCCGCTGCGCGACACCCCCACGAGGATCAGGTCGGCCTGATCGAGATCCTCGCCCGCCAGCCCGTCATCATGCGAGAGGGTGTAGTTCACGGCCTCAATGCGCGCCGCGTAGTCGCTGCTCGTCGCAATCTTTCGCGACCGGCCAACCGCGTGGGACGACCGCACATGGAACTCCGCTTCGAGCGGCGCGATGAAGGTCTCGAAAAAGTCGAGGGATAAAGCGTTTGCTTCGCGCAACACTCTGGCGAGTTCAGGGTTCACCATCGAGGACATTACGACCGGGCGTACACCGTCCGCCGCAGCGGCAGCGCGAATTTGAGCGACACAGTCGCGCGCTTTCGCGACCGTATCCACAAACGGGATGCGCACCTGCCGGAACTCCACCCCCTCGAACTGGGACATAAGGCTGTGCCCCAGCGACTCGGCGGTGATGCCGGTGCCGTCAGAAATGAAAAAGACTGTGCGCGTCGTAGTCATCGCTTCGCGGTCGTTGGGGGTAAGAGTTAGAATGTATGCAGCGCCGCTGCGGCACAATCCTTTCCAGCAAACGGATACTTCCCAATGACCAACAACACCGCTCCCCGCTTGGTCCCGTTTGAGCAGTTGCGGATGTCGGACGTAGACAAGGTCGGCGGCAAGAACGCCTCGCTCGGCGAAATGATCAGTCAGCTCGGCGCGTCGGGAGTGCGCGTGCCGGGCGGTTTCGCGACGACCGCTGCCGCATACCGCGAGTTTCTTGCGCATAACGGCCTCGGTGCGCGCATCGATGGCGCGCTCGACGCGCTCGACCCGAACGACGTGAAGGCGCTGGCGAAAACCGGCGCACAGATTCGCGGCTGGGTCATGGCGACGCCGCTCCCGCCGGCGCTGGAGAGCGAGCTGAAATCGCACTACCAGCGGCTGGTCGCCGAGTCCGGAGCGGACGCGACGTTTGCGGTGCGCTCGTCCGCGACCGCCGAAGACTTGCCGGACGCGTCGTTCGCGGGGCAGCAGGAAACGTTCCTGAACATTCATGGCTATGAGAACGTGTGCGCGGCCGTGCACGACGTGTTTTCATCGCTGTTCACGGATCGCGCGATCTCCTACCGCGCGCATAAGGGGTTTGCGCACGCCGGCGTCGCGCTCTCCGCAGGCATCCAGCGGATGGTGCGATCGGACATCGCGGCGTCCGGCGTGATGTTCACGCTCGATACCGAATCGGGTTTCCCCGACGTCGTGTTCATCACGTCGAGCTATGGCTTGGGCGAAACGGTCGTGCAGGGCTCGGTGAATCCGGACGAGTTCTACGTGCACAAGCCGACGCTCGCGCTCGGCAAGCAGTCTGTGGTGCGGCGCGGCCTCGGTACCAAGCTCATCAAGATGGTGTTCACCGGCGAGCGCGAAGCAGGGAAAAGCACGGCGACCACCGACGTGCACCAGGCGGACCGCGATCGCTTTTCCATCACCGACGCCGATGTTCTCGAACTCGCGCGCTACGCGACGATCATCGAGCGGCACTACGGCCGGCCGATGGACATCGAGTGGGGGAAAGACGGACACGACGGCAAGCTGTACATCCTGCAGGCGCGGCCGGAGACCGTGAAGTCGCGTGACAGCGGCGGCACGGAGAGCTTCCGTCTCAAGGCGCGCGGGAAAGTGCTCGCGACTGGGCGCGCCGTGGGGCAAAAGATCGGTGCGGGCCCCGTGCGCGTGGTTCCGCACGCGAGTCAGATGGACAGCGTGAAAGCCGGCGACGTGCTCGTCACCGACATCACCGACCCGAACTGGGAGCCGGTGATGAAG
>JBOHTH010000190.1:0-3357 GCA_050733535.1 Gemmatimonadaceae bacterium
AACTTGCATAACACACCCGGCAGCAAGCGTTCGCCACGATGCTGGTCCAGGCGCACGTCGCAGGGGCCAACGCCGTGATCGGCGTGCGCTACGACGCGAATGAACTCATGAAGGGGGTAACGGAAGTTCTCTGCTACGGCACGGCTGTCACGGTCGTGCGCGAACAACGCTGATGCGCGCCACGTCGTCCATGTCTGCTCTCACGCTGATCGCGCTCTGGCTGACCGCCGCCGCGCCAACGATGACCGCCGTGTTCGACCTGAACAATCAGCAAGCCGGCGTGCTGAAAGTGGGAAGCTCGCACGTGACTGCAGTGAGCGCGTGGGCGTCGCACGTCGCACATGAGCGGCCCTATGGCGGCGATGCGTTGGAGCTGAGTTTCTTCACCGTGCCGCTCACCCGCGCTGACACCGCGGACATTGTCTCGAATGACGCGCGTCAGCTCCACAAGCACGACTTCGCGTTTGTCGTCCTGTTTCTGGACAAGACCGGCAAGATCAGTCAGGTGAACATGACGTTCGTCGTGCCGGGAACGACGGTCACGCGGACCGTCGCGTACACGAGCGCCCAGCTCGCGGACTGGGGCGCGAAGTTTTCATTCGACGGTAAACAGGTCAAGCTCAAGACCACCGGAAAACTCACGGAGCTCGACGACAAAAAAGCGCCGCTCACGCTCGCATGGGCCATCGATATCGATCTGCCCGTCGTGGAGCATGCCGGCAAGTAGGAATTTCCCGATCCTCAAAAAACATTCGTACGAGTTCGACTAGAGCTCGCGATGGACATGGGCTTTGTCATGACGTTCGTCTCGCCGAGCAATCCGACAACCCAGATCAATGTCGTGCGGGATGACGGTGGTTCAACGGTGCTGCCGCATGTGAGTGTCGAGGTCGCAGACGTCAATGCCGTGCACAAACGCGCCGTCGAACGCGGCCTCGAGATCGTCTATCCGCTCACTGACGAGCCGTGGGGAGTTCGCCGCTTTTTCGTAGTCGACCCGAACGGAACGATTCTTAACGTTATGGGCCATCTGCCTGCCGGATCGACATGAAGATCTGGCGAACCTAGCCCCTGTCACATTCCGTCCCGTGCTCCGGTCATACTCTTGGACCAGCACAGGAGCTCGCCGGAATGTTGAGATACAACCTGCTGTTCATTCACATCGCGTCCGCGATGGCCATCTGCGCGGCGCTCGGCATGGAAGCTGTTGCGCTCGCGCAACTGCGTAGCTCTTCGGACGGCGCCGCTACGCGCCGCGCGCTCGCCGCGCTCGGACCAGGGCAGCGCCTCGCCGGCCTCGGCGGGTTGGGCCTCCTGCTCACCGGCCTCCCGCTCGCCACGATCTACTGGCACTGGCACGGCCCATGGATGGGCCTCGGACTCCTCGGGCTGATCGCGATCGGCGCGATCGGCGGCTCGATGACCGGACGTATCGTTCGCCAGCTGCGCGCGCGCCTCGAAGACGCCAGCGTCGGCACGCTGCTGGCCGACGCCATCCCCCGGCTCCGACAGTCGCTCGTGATCCGCGTTGCGCTGTTCGCGGGAGTCGTCTACCTGATGACGCTCAAACCTGGGGGCTCCCCGTGACGGCGCACGGCGGCGACCGGGCCACGGCAATCGTGCACGCCGCAGACGGTGTACGATTCTTCGCGACCGCGTCGTCCGCGGATGCGCTGTTCGATCAACTCGCGGCTTACGTGCGCGGGCGGTGCGACGACGTCCTTTGGACTGACGCGGCACGTGAAGTTGGCGCGCTCCTCGACGAGGGCGACGTGCACGCCGCGGTCACGCGCTACTTCGAACGCACGGGCGAACGCTGGGACGACGAGCGGCTCGAACTCGTTACCTTGGCGGGCATGCGCGACGATCGTGCGCGCCCGATTCTATTCGTCGACAAGTCGGCGGCTGCACACCATAATGTAGAATGACGCATCGACCTCGCGACGCGGTCCGCGGTCCGCCGCTTCCGCGAAAATCCGCGGTTCTCCTGTAGCTCTCGTCTGCGGGCGCAGTGCAACCACTCCGAGGTCACCATGACCAATGTGAAATCGCGACCGCGCTTCGAGCGCCGTTTCTACCTCGGTGTCAGTTTCACCTTTCTGGCTCTCGTCTTCTGGACGTTCGCCCGCACATTCTACCTCAAGGCGTTTTTCAGCACGCCCGCGCTCTCTCCGCTGCTGAACATCCACGGCGTGGTGATGAGCGGATGGGTGGTGCTGGTGGCGGTGCAATCCAGTCTGATCGCCGCACATCGAGTCCAGTGGCATCGGCGGCTGGGAGTATTCGGCGTTGCGTGGGCCGTGCTGGTTGTCATCCTGGGCTCCGTTACGACGGTGCATGCGGCGCAGCGCGAAGTGCGCGGCCATACCGATCAGGCAGCCGGATTCGTCATCGTCATGGCCCTCGACCTGTTGCAGATGTTGTTGTTTGCCGTGTTCGTCGGCGCGGCAGTCTGGTTGCGGCGACGCAGCGACTATCACAAACGGCTGATGCTGCTGACCATCGCGTGCATGCTGCCGGACGCACTCGCGCGTTTGCCGGTCGGCTTCATGACCAATTCGCTCATCCTCCTCGGAATCGACGGGTTCGTCCTCGCCTGCGTTGGAATCGACACCGTGCGTCATCGCCGTCTGCATCCGGCCTTTGGCTGGGGCGGGGCGCTGTTCCTCGTGACATTCAATCTGGCGTTGCCGCTGATCGCCACGCCGGCGTGGGTCACGTTCGCAAGCCGGTGGCTCTCGTGATGCGGTCGGGCCGGCCTTAGCGGCGCGGGAGCGTGTCCGGGCCCACGCCTTCGCGCGTGACTACGACCTCGAAGCGCCCCCGAAGTAATCTCCGTGCTCGAGGTCATCGAGCAACCCGCGCTCCCTCGGCTCCCAGCCAAGCACAGCGCGCGTCTTCTCGCTCGACGCCGCCGAGTCCATGCTCGCGAACATCGCGAACCAGCCGAACCGCGCCGTCGCCTCTTCTCGCGTCACGCTCAGCACGGGAATGTTCAGTCGCCGCCCGATGACGCCGGCGATCTTCTTTAGAGGAATCCCCTCGTCGGCGACCGCGTTGTACCGCGTGCCCGCGATGCAGCGCTCGAGTGCGAGGCGGTAGACTCGCGCGGCGTCGACCCGGTGCACGGAAGGCCAGCGATTGCACCCGTCGCCAACATACGCCGACTCGCCTTTTTCGCGGGCGAACCTGATCAGCGAGGCAACAAACCCATGATCGCCGGGGCCGTGAACTTGCGGCAGTCGCACCACGCCAACGCGCACGCCGCGCGCAACGGCCGCGTCCGCGGCCTCCTCGGATGCCTTGCGCGGATTGGAATGGTCGCGCGGAAAGCGATCGTCCTCGTTGGTGGGGCGA
>JBOHTH010000191.1:0-2432 GCA_050733535.1 Gemmatimonadaceae bacterium
TGCGCAGGCGCTGGAGACCCTGTTGCACGAGATGGTCCACCAGTGGCAGGACGAATCCAAGCTGCCACTTGGCCACGGCGCGGATTTCAGGCGGAGGGCTGCCGAAGTGGGGATCGTCGCGCGCGCGAAAAGGTCGGTGGACTAGCTCGGTCGGCTCAAAGGTCGGAGCTCAAGCTCATAGGTCACAGGTCGGGAGTGTCAAAGCTCCGCAGTTCAGAGCGTTTAGCTCGCCCGAGGCTCTGAACAGCAGAGCTCTGACACTCCCGAGCAATGGCCCGTGAGCTTGACCCTAGAGCGCTGAGCTCCCGCGCCTCGCATGAACTATCTTTCGCGCATGTCCTCCCCCCACTCCGACTCCCATCTCGCCTCGCCGCAGCTCAAGCCCCGCGACGGCGACCTGTTCAACATCGATGCCGCGCTGACCGAAGACGAACGCGCGGTGCGCGACTCCGTCCGGCGGTTCGTCGACGAGCAGGTGCTCCCGATCATCGGCGAGCGCTATGTAGCCGGCGGATTCCCCAAGGAACTCGTCGCGCCGATGGCCGAGCTCGGCGTGTTCGGCGCGAACCTGCCGGAGAAATACGGATGCGCCGGGCTCAACAACGTGAGCTACGGCCTCATCATGCAGGAACTCGAACGCGGCGACAGCGGCGTTCGCTCGTTTGCGAGCGTACAGGGCGCGCTCGTGATGTACCCCATCTATCAGTTCGGCAGCGAAGAGCAGCGCATGAAGTGGCTGCCGAAGATGGCCAAGGGCGAAGTGATCGGCTGCTTCGGCCTCACCGAGCCCGACTACGGTTCCAACCCCGCCGGCATGATAACTCGGGCCCGTGCGCAACAGGACGGCTCGTGGATCCTGAACGGCTCGAAGATGTGGATCACCAACGGATCCACGGCGCACGTGTCAGTCGTGTGGGCCAAGACTGCCGACAATGACAACGACGGGAAATCGATCCGCGGGTTCATCGTCCCAACTGACTCCAAGGGCTTCAGCAGGAAGGACCAGAAGGGGAAGCTTTCACTTCGCGCCTCCGACACGAGCGAGCTTGTGTTCAGCGACGTGCATCTGCCACCCGACGCGATCCTCCCCAACTCGGGCGGCCTCAAAAGCCCGCTCATGTGCCTCACGCAAGCGCGATACGGAATCTCATGGGGCGCGCTCGGCGCCGCGATCGCGTGCTACGAAGAAGCGCTCGCGTACGCCAAGCAGCGCGTGATGTTCGACAAGGTCATCGCGCAGTTCCAGATCCAGCAGGTGCGGCTCGCCGAGATGGTGACGGAGATCATCAAGGGCCAGTTGCTGTCATTGCACCTGGGCCGAATGAAGGACGCGGGTACGTTCACCCCGCAGCAGGTGAGCGTCGCCAAGCGGAACAACGTGAACATCGCAACGGACATCGCACGCGAGGCACGGCGCCTGCTGGGTGCGAACGGAATTCTGGCCGAGTATGCCTCGATGCGGCACATGGCGAATCTCGAGAGCGTCTATACGTACGAGGGGACGCACGACGTGCACTCGCTGATTATTGGGCAGGCGGTGACGGGGTTTAATGCGTTCAAGTGAGGACCGAAGACCGAGGACCGAAGACCGAAGACCGAACTGCACTGAGATTGGCGCTTTCGGTCTTCGGTCTTTTCGGTCTTCGGTCGCCTTATACGCGCGACTTCATCAGCGGCGTCCGAACCGCCCGTTCGATCCACTTCGGAAGGTACCGAATCAAAAGCACGATCAGTTTGTAGCGCGCGCCGGGGATACACACGGTGGGACCGCCGCGCGCGGCTTGCGCGAGTGAGTCGTCAACCACACGCGTTGCATCGAGCCAGAGAAACGCCGGCGTCGATTCCATGTTGATCGCCGCGCGCTCGTGGAACTCCGTGCGCGTGAATCCGGGGCAGAGCGCCTGTACGTGCACGCCGGTGCCGGTGAGTTCGGTCGCGAGTCCTTCGGTGAACACGCGTAAATACGCCTTGGTCGCGCAGTAGTTCACGTTGCCGGCGCTGTGGATGAAGCTCGCGACGCTCGCGACGTTGATGATCGTGCCGCTCTTGCGCGCGAGCATCGCGGGCAGCGCGGCGCGAGTGAGGAGCATCGGCGCCATCACGTGCAGTTCGAGCATCGTCGCCTGTTCGGCCACCGGACGCGTCACGAGCTTGCCCCGCGTGCCGAACCCCGCGTTGTTCACGAGGATATCGAGGCGTTCCATCTGTGAAATCCGGGCCGCGACGGCGCGCATGCCTTCGTCCCGTGCGAGGTCCGCGGGCATCGACTCGGCATTGATCCCGTATTGCAACGAGAGGTCGTCCGCGACCTGCTGCAACCGCACGCCATCGCGCGCGACCAGCAGGAGATCGTGTCCGCTCGCCGCCAGCCGCTGGGCGAACACTTTTCCGATCCCCGCCGACGCACCGGTGACGAGCGCGACGGGTCGCTC
>JBOHTH010000192.1:0-23585 GCA_050733535.1 Gemmatimonadaceae bacterium
ATCGCGACGCCGGCGCACGGAATCATCTTGGCGACGTGCCGCACAAACTCGTGTTCGACGTCGCCGGGGTCGAGCGACCGCGAGAGGGCCGCGCTCGCCTCTTGCAAGCGCTGCAGTCGTTCGGAGCGGCGTTCGGCGAGCGCGACCAGCCGCTCTCGTTCGCGGATGAGGTCGTCCACGACACGCGCCAGCGCATCGGGAAGCTCGAGGAGCAGCTCGTTCAGGCGGGGGTCGAGCGGCGCCGCCCGCGGCGCACCGGAATGCGGCGGCTGGTCCATGCCTAGAATCGCCAGACCCTGAACAGGTCCACGCCGAACTGCCGCGGAGTTGGCGCAAAACCGCGCGCACTCGCATCACCCGTGCACAGCACCGCGCTCGTGGACGGCTCCATACCGCCGGACAGCGTGAGCGACGGGCTGAGCTGGTAGTCGACCTTCACACCGATCGCGTCGGTAAAGGTGAGCGGATCACTCGACCCGCCGCCGCCGACGAGTTGCCCCACCCGGCACAGGCCGTAGTCGAGGCGCAGGAACGCGCGGTCACCGAGTTGCCGCGCGCAGTTCAGGCGCGCACCGGAAAGGACGCCACCCGTGTTTATGCGCGCCTGCGACGACGCGTCGAGCACGCCCGCGCTGACCTGTGTCTGGTCGCACAGGCCGCCGGTGTTGAACTGGAAGCCGGTATTCAGGAACACGTTCAGGGCCGTCGATGTGTAATCGCCGGTCGGCCCGCCGATCTGGCTGCTCGGCTGTCCGGTGGCGAGATAGCTCACGAGATCCGCCTGCGAGACGCGCTGCGAATCCGGACTCGAGAGTTCAGGCTGACTGGGCGCGAGCAGCGTGCCGCCGATGTGAACGCGCACGCGAACATCCTGCCGCGCGGTCTGCTGGCTCGACTGCCGCACCGTGTAGAGGCCGTTGATATCGAGCGCGCCGTCGAGGTCCTGGTCGCCGAAGAAGCGCACGCTGCAGTTCTCGACCGCGAAGGTCCGCGACACGCCCGGCGCGAGCTTGAGGTTGTACGTCCCGCGTACGGTCTGCAGCGCCCCGTCGAGCTGCAGCTGGACGCGCCCGGCGGTCTTCCCCCGTTGCGCGCGCCCGCTGGCGACCGTCACCTGCCCGCCGAGGTTGATGTTCGCCTCCGACGACCTCAGCCACACTTCGCGCCCCATCCGCACGGTCAGGTCGTTCACCGTCAGGTTGCTGACAATGGACGGTGGCGGCGTAGGGAGGAGGCGGCGGTCCTCGAACGCGGTGGTATCCACGACGTTGTAGAACTCCGGATCGTCGAGGGAAATCAGATGTTTCTGCACAAGTTCCGGGATCGCAATGGTGCCGCGGTCGACGGTCAGCGATCCCGTGAGCGTCGCGGCGTCGCTCGCGCCCGTGAGGCCGAGGTTGCCGGTGAGGTCGAGCGTCGCGAAGCGCGCGCGATCGATCACGTTGAAGCTCTGTGCCGACAACTTGAGGTTGTACGTCGGACGGTCGATGTCGCGGATCCCGATGACGCCGGAGAGCTCGCCGGTGGCGGGCTTCGTCGACCCACTGTGTGCGCTCACGATTCCGGTGATGCTGTCCCCATGGAACCCGACGTTCGCCTCGAGCGCCGTGAGGCGCACCGCGCCGAGCTGCTCCAGCGAAAGCTCCCCGTTGTGGACGACCAGCGCACCGTTGATCAGCGGGTGCTTCCATGTGCCGGTTACGTCCGCGTCAAGCGCGAGCGTCCCCGATGCCTTCGTCACCGACTTCGAGAGCGACGCGAGCACTCCCATCCCGCCGCTGTCCGTGTGGATGCTCACGCTCAGCGGCGCATCGATCAGCCGCGGCCCCGTCGCGTCCGGTGACAGGTCGAGCGGGAGCTTCGCGGTGCCGTAGAGCGCGCGGACACCGGCCCGCGAGTACGCAAACGAGGTGGAGAGCGTCCGGTCCGCGAACTGGCCGTTCGCGTGAAGCTCGTCGAGCCGCAGGCCCATCAGCACGCCGTCGCGCAGCGTCGCGTCGAAGCGCATCGCCGGGTTGCGTTGCGTACCTGAGAGCGCGAACGTCCCGCTCGCGGTGCCCTGGAATGGTGTCTGCTGCTGCAGCAGCTCACCGACGTCGGAAAGGGGCAGTGAGTCGGCGCGAAGTGTGACGGCGAGGACCGAGTCGTTGCTCGTCGCGCCGCTTACCGCGAGCGACCCGCCATGGCTGCCGCGCAGGGCGATCGAGTCGACGGCGACCGACCCGTGCACCACTTGCAGGTCCGCCGCGCGTCGCAGCTGCCACAAATCGGCGGAGGTCTGGATCGCGAGGCTTTCGATGTGGACGACGGCGGTGTCGCCGTGCACGCTGACTGCCGCCGCCGCCCGGGCCGAGTCGAGCGCCGACCGCGCTGACAGCGTCAGCCGGTGGCCGTCGCGCGCCACCAAACTGTCGCGTCCGGCGACGCGCGAGTACGCGAGGGTTCCGACGCGCACGGTGTCGAGCTCGAAACTCACCGCTCCTGCGGACGAGTCAGGGATTGCGCCGACGTTCGCGGTGATCGTCGCCTGCCGTGCCGTCACCGATCCCATGCGGAGCTGCGATCCGACCGCGCTGGCCCGCACGGCGACGCGCGAGACGTTCCCCGCGACGACGCCGCTCGCGGTGATTGCGCCGCCAAGCGAGTCGGCGATTGCGCCCGCTGCGGCGCCTGCGTTCGTCACAACGTCGGCCGCCTGACGCGCCCGCACCAGGTACTTGCGGAGGCCGCCGAGCGAATCGACGTCGAGATGAAACGCGAGCGAGTCCGTGCGCGCTGCACTCAGGCCGATTCCGCCGCGCGCCGTCAGCGTGCCGCTCGCAGACTCGGCGTGCAGCGAGTCCACCTGCATCACACCGCCGGCAAACCGCAGTGCGGTCTGCGCCCCGAAGACCCGCACACCGTCGACGAGCGAACGGTCCGCGGTCAGCTCCGCGGTGCCGATCAGGTTCGGCAGCGAGTCGCCTTCGATCTCGGTGGTGAACCGCCCGTTGAGGCTCGTGGACAGCGCGCCGGGACGCGCGAAGAGCTGCTTGAGGTCGAGCGCCTGGACAGAGCCGCGCGACGACGCGCGGTAGCCTGGAGCGGACGCGTCGAACCGCCCCTCGAGCTGGAGGCGGCCGGCGGCCCCCGACAGGTCGACGTTCGCCGAGAAGTCTGCGAGCTCGCCCTGCATGCGAATCGGCCCGGTGTACTCGCCGTGGAAGGGCAGGTCGGGGTACGACCTCGCAATCGTGTTGAGGGAGAGCGGGAGCGCCGCCACGGCGACTTCGAAGTTGATGTCGGGTCCGCTGCTCGTCAGGCGGATATCACCCTTGACGCGCGACGGCGGCGTGCTGTCTCCGTCCGTGTGCGTGATGTCGGCATCGCTGAACCGCACGTCGGTCCAGACCGAGTCCAGCGTCGCCTCACCCGCAAGGACGCCGTTGAGGCGCGGGAATCCCGGGGAGAGGAACTGCGGGGTCCGCAGGTCGAGGCGCGCGAGGTCGAGATGAAAACCATGGAAGGTCGTGTTCGCCGGATCGCGGATATCGAGCTCGCCGCGGCCGGAGAATTCGGAGCTCGCGCCGGGCACGTTGCGGTCGGCGTAGCGCAACCGCAGGTCATCCACGACGAAGTGGTCCAGCGGTCCGCCGCGCGCACGCACGGTGCCGGTGAATGTGCCGTTCCACGGCTGCGCGAACTTCCCCCGGTTCATGGTCTCGATCAGCGCGAAATCCACCGGCGATGCGTCGAGGTCCATGTCCTTCACGATCAGCACGGGGCCGCCCACCGCGAACGTCATTGCGCCGCGCAGGTGCGACGCGTTCGTCCGGAGGTCCATCTTGGTGAGCGCGTAGTCGAGCAGGTGCTGATCCTGGTCGGTCTTGATATGCAGCACCACTGAGCCGCCGCCTGTGCGCGGGATCGACGGCGCGATCCACGCCACGTCGTCGAGTGAGACCGAATCGCTCAGGATCTGCAGGTCGTAGTGCACGGGCCGGTCGTTCGCCCATTCGAGCAACCCGGTCGCGCGCGCGACGGAGCCGGGCAGTTCGACGTGGCGGATGTCGAGCTTGAGCGAATCGCCGCTCCACAGCACGACGCCGCGCATGTTGCGCACCGCAAACGGCGGCGACTGTTCGTTGACGTCGAACCGCGCGATGTCGAACCGGCGGCCCGGCGAGACCGGAGAGCGCAGGCGGATGCTGTTGAAGGTGAAGTCACCCTCGGTCCAGTTCGTGGTGCGCTGATAGACGCGCTTGCCGTTCACGACGAGCGGACGAATGTCCTGGTCCTTCGACGCGAGATTGCGCACGATCGCGCTGTCACGCCGTGTGCCTTTCAGCGAGTCATCGGGCGACCACGGCAGCTCAAGGCGGAAGTGCAGGCCGCGGAGACGCACGTTGCGAAATATGAGCACCGAACCAAATGCGCTTCGCGACGGCACGGCGTTCGCCACCCTCGCCGCCACGCGGCGCCCCGGAACGGCGTGGTTCGCCGGGACGCTCGGCGCGCCGCCCGACGGCGGGAAGACCTTGTTGTAGTTCCAGGTGTTGTCGGCGTTTTTCCTGAACACGAAGAAGGGGTTCTGGATTTCCACCGACCGAACAATGATGCGCCCGTCGATCAGGTCACGCGGATCGTATGTCACGTGCGTCGGGCCGGTCGCGATGAACACCGAGTCGTCCGGACCGGTGATCGTGATGGAGTCGACCGCGAAGTCCGTGAGGAACGAGCCCGAGAGCTTGCCGAGGTGCAGTTTCCCGCGCATGACGCGGCCGACCACGACCTGCAGCTGCGAACGGATCCACTCGCGGCCGCCGTCGCTCTGCGTCGCCATCATGAGACCGCCCACGATGCCGCCGCCGATCAGCATCATCGTGATCGCGCTCAGGAGGACGACGAGGCGGCGGCGTCCCATGGCCTAGAACGCCTCGCCGAGCGTGAGCACGAAGGCCAGCCGGCGGAAGAACGACGGCTGGAGCGGCGGCTGGTACGACGACGGGCAGCTGCCGGCTGCCTGCGTCACGACGCCACTGACGAGAGTAACGGGGAGTGTGTTCCCGGGGCTCACGCAGAAGAGCGCGCCGCCGGATTTCACCGGCGTGTCATAGAACGCCGCACCAATCACCGGCTGATACGGATTGTATGCGACATCCACGCGCAGCAGGCCCACGCCGGTGTGCACGCGAACTCCAATTCCTGGAGTCCATCGGAGCGCGCTGTACGCAATGCTCTGGTCCGTGCTGCCGACGTTCCACACGGCACCGGCGTCCAGGAAAACGGCCCACTGGAGAATGTTCGGAAGGATCGGACTGCGTATCCGCGCCTCGATCATCCCCACGGCGAGCGCGTTGCCGCCGGTAGGCACGATGCGCTGGCCGCTGTCGGCCGGAGCGCGAAAGTAGTAGGTGCTCCCGCCGTTGATTGAATGAACCGGTGCGCCGGCGGTGCTCACCGTATCGACCGTGTTCGGGATATAGACGGCGGGCCCGAGTTCGTTCTGCTGAAACCCACGCACCGTGGTCTGGCCGCCGGCAAAAAGCCGCTCTTGCTGCGGGATGAACACTGACGAGCTCGCGAACCCGAAGTTCGAGCCGAGCACCGCGCCGAACCGCAGTCGCGTCGCAAGAATCACGTCGGTGCCGATCGGAACGTAATACGAGCCATCAACGAGGAACTTGTTGAAGTGAAGCGACGGATCGGATCCGGTGTAGGCGCCGGCCGTGCGATATTCGAAATGCAGTACCGACCCGTGTGTTGGGTCCACGGGATTGTCGCTGCCGTCGCGCGCGATCGAGAAACTCGCCACCGCGAGGCGCTGCAGGCTCTGTACCGACGCCTGGTCGTTCGCTTCGCAGGCATTGAACACGGCGCACAGGAGCGCCGGCTGCGCCTGCGTTCGGCCGTATTCCACGGAGTACGAGAACGCCTCGGTCACCCGGCCAACCGGGCGCGCGAGGGAGATATTTCCGCCGACCGGCGTGGTGCGCAGGTATGCGTCAAACTCCGACCGGCGCTCGCTGTACAGCGAGAGCGACGGCAGGATGCCGCTGAACGCCGGCCGCGAGAGCGTCGCTCCGCCGAAGTAGTTGAGCTTCTGTCCGTTCAGGTCCTTCTGCGCGATCGGACAGAGCGGTCCCAGCCCGGGGATCTGTCCGTGCACGCCGATCTTCGACAGGCGCCCCTGCACGTTGAGCTGCGTGGCGTTGCCGTCCACGCTGTGCGCCACGTAGTCGCCGGTGGTGCGGAAGCAGTCGAGCGTGCCGTAGCCGACGCCAGCGTGCGCCTCGTTCATGTAGCCCTCGGTCAGGCCGAGGAACACGGGCACCGTGGAGTCACCGGGCGGGCGTGTCGAGTCCGGGACGAGAGAGACGCGCGAGAAGGCTTCGGTCTGGTAGAGCGCGAGCTTTGCGCGCTCGAGCTCTTGCTGCGAGTACAGGTCGCCTTGCTTGAGCTTGGAAATGTGCCGTACAGCCGCGTCGGTCACACCGCGCTGCGCACCGTGGCGCGGCTCCACCTTGACCGTCACTGGCCCGAGGTGCATCCGCGCGCCGGTGCTGGCGGCAAACGAAACCGTCGCGCGCCGCGCGGCGGGAATTGCATCCGTGTTGACGAACACTTCGGCGTCAGGATACCCGCCGTTGTGGAGGCGCTGCGTGAGCAGCTCGCGCGTGGTGTCGTTCGCGTATTTGTCGAACGGCTTCCCCAGGCGGGTCGGCAGTCCCTTTACAATCGCGGCGCGCTCGGGAACGGAATCGAGTCCGGTGATCGTGAGCGAGTCGACGATCGTCGGCGCGCCCTCATGGATGGAAATTCGCACTGCCGCGCGGTCCTTGCCGTAACGCGTGACGAATGTATCCACCGTCACGGCCGCATAGCCGTGATTGTGATACCAGATGATGAGGCGGATCCGGTCGGTCGCGAGCGTGTCGGGAAAGAAGCAGCGCCGCGCGCCGAAGGTCCGCGGGAACCGGATCGTGCGCTGCCACCACGAGGACGGCTCCGTCACGATGCCGTCGGCCAGCAGACTGCTCGGGAACACCGTGTTTCCCTCGAATGTGAGCTTCATCAACTCGACGTCGCCCGCGCCGCACGAGAGATCCTGCGCGTGCGCCGTACGGGCGCTCGCCGCGATCAGCAGGACGGCCAGCGCCAGGGACCAGCCACCGCGGCGGCCGCTTCCGCTCATCAATCGTCCTTCTGTCCGAAGATCGCGAGGTTCGACGAGTGGCCCGGGTTCACCTTTTTCTCGGGGTAGATGTGGTGAACGGCCTGGTTCACCGCGGTGGCCGCCTCGCCAAATCCGGTTGCGATCAGCTTCAGTTTCCCGGGATACGTCGTGATGTCACCCGCGGCATACACGCCCGGCCGCCCCGCTTCCATCTGCGAGTTCACGACGATCTCATCCTTCTCCACCTGCAGCCCCCACGCCGCGAGCGGTCCGATGTCGCTTACGAACCCCAGCATCGGCAGGACCGCGTCGGCGGGAATCCGCCGCGTGGATTTCGCCTTGATGTCCTTGAGCTCGAGGGCAACGATCTTGCCTTGGTCCGCGATCACTGCGTGGAGCTCGTGAAACGGGTGGAGCGCCGTTTCGCCGGCGGCGGCGGCGGCATGCACCGCGGCCACGGTTGAGGCGTGGGCGCGATACCGGTCGCTGCGGTGTATGAGAGCGACGCTCGCCGCGCGTCCGCGCAACTGGTGGGCCCAGTCGAACGCGGAGTCCCCGCCGCCGATGATGGCGACGTGCATCCCGTCGAACGCCGCCGGGTCGGAGACCCGGTCGTAAATCCCGCGCCCGTACCACGGCGCAGCGCCTTCCTGCGGCAGGCGGCGCGGCTCGAACGCGCCGATCCCGCCGGCGACGACGATCGCCCGCGTCGGGAAGCGGTCCGTCTCCGTCACCAGCGTGAAATGACCGTCGGCCTCCTCGAGCGCGACGACGCGCTGATTGCAGTGCACCGGCGACGCGAACTGGCCGGCCTGTTCCACAAGAGAGCGAACGAGGTCTTTCGCGAGTATCTTGGGAAGTCCGCCGACATCGAAGATGTATTTTTCGGGGTACAACGCGGTGAGCTGCCCACCGGGTTCCGAAAGCGCGTCAACGATCTGGGCGGACGCACCGCGCATGCCTGCATAAAACAGGGCAAAAAGGCCGGTCGGCCCCGCCCCGATTATCGTGATGTCCTTGATCTCGCGCTGCATCGGGGAAAGTTCGCCGCCGTGAGAGGCTGAATCAACCTGTTGGAGGAACGAAAGATGGCCATTCGTGATGCCCTGCTTCCGGAGTTCGACACGGAGATGGCAAGTACCCGCAAGGTGCTGGAACGTGTCCCGATCGAAAAAGCCGATTACAAGCCGCACGCCAAGTCCGGATCGCTTGGCTGGCTCGCATGGCACGTCGCCGACCTTCCGCACTGGGTCGTGGAGACCGTGAACAAGGAGGAGCTGGACTTCGCCCCACCCGGCGCGCCGCGGCCGGCGCCGCCCAAGGTCGACTCACGCGACACACTCCTGGCGTCGTTCGACGAGAAGGTCGCCGCCGCCCGCACGGCGATCGCCGGCGCGAGCGACGACCACCTCGCGAAGACATGGACGCTCAAGGCGGGCGGCAAGACGATCTTCTCGATGCCCCGCTCAATGGTGCTGCGGAGCTTCGTGATGAACCACATGATCCACCATCGCGCCCAGCTCGGCGTCTACCTTCGGCTCAACGACGTGCCGGTGCCCGGCATGTACGGACCGTCCGCCGACGAGAAAGGGGGCTGAGCCACCCGCATGACTGACGCCGTTCGCACCATCGAGTACCGCGGCCGGTTCCGCCTCCTCCGCCGCATCGCCAGCGGCGGCATGGCGACGGTGTACGAGGCCGAACAGATGGGTGACCGCGGTTTCACCAAGCGCGTCGCGCTGAAGGTGATCCACGACAAGTACGCGCGGCAGCCCGAGTGGCTCCAGCTGTTCATCGACGAGGCGAAACTCTCCGCCAACCTCGTGCACGGGAACATCGTGCAGATCTACCAGTTCGAGGAAGTCGATGGGCAGTTCTACATGGCGATGGAGTACATCCGCGGCGTCACGCTGCGGGCGCTCATCGACCACCATCGCGCAATCGGTGAACCGATGCCCGCACCGCTCGGCGCGTACATCGTGAGCCGCGTGTGCCGCGCGCTCGATTACGCGCACAACTTCGTGGACGACTCCGGCAATCGACTGTACATCGTCCACCGCGACGTGTCACCGGGCAACGTACTGCTCACATGGGATGGCCAGGTGAAGCTCGCCGACTTCGGCATTGCCAAGGCGCGGTCGATGCGCGACCCCGCCGAGGAGCGCCGCATGACGATCGGCAAGAAGCACTACATGAGCCCGCAGCAGATCGTCGGCGAGAACGTCGACTGGCGGACGGACATTTTTTCGACTGGTGTGGTGCTGTTCGAGCTGCTCGCGCTGCAGCAGCTCTTTCGCGAGCAGGAGACCGAGGCGGCGCTCGACGAGGTCGTCATCGCGCCGTCGCCGGACCTGCGCCGGCTGCTCCCGGAACTCGACCAGAGCATCACCGGCCTCCTCTCGCTCGCGATCGCGAAAGACGCGATGCTGCGCCCAAATGCTGCGATGTTCGGGATGTCGCTCGACGAGTGGTGTGCGAAGCAGAAGATGCCCGGTGCACCAGAGCGGCTGCAGGCGCACTTGGCGAAGCAGTTTCCGACGTCCTACCGGCCGCCGAGCAGTACCCCGCGGGCGGGCCCGCCGCCGGCGGGGAAGAAGGGCGATTCAGTGTGGTCCAAAGTGTTTGGGAGCTGAGAGCGGTTAGCTAACAGCGTTACGGCATAACTGTCAGACGGGAACTATCAGAGAACAAAAACTGTCAGATGACGCGCCGTTGCTGACGGTTGCCGTCGTCTGATAGTTCCCAGCTGACGGCCATGCCGTTAGCCCTGAGCCACGAGCTTACGGCATTGCTCTCAGACGGGACCTGTCAGAGAACCGATACTGTCAGATGAAAACGTTGCTGACGGGTGTCGTCGTCTGATAGTTCCCGTCTGACAGTTATGCCGTTGCTGTGCCGTTAGCGATGTGCTTTGCGAAGATGTTTCACGAGACCGCTGAGCATCCTGCGGATCTCAACGAGTTCTCGCTGGCGATTCAGGAACTCATGCTCGGGAATGACGGACACTGCAGCGGCGAACTCGAGATGGTACTGCACCTCGGTCGTCGAGGCGTACGCGACGGACAGGAACTTCGCGAAATCCCTGTCCGTCGGTCGGCTGCTCCCCTCGGCGATGTTCGCGGGAATAGATAGTGCAGCGCGCCGGAGCTGGCTGACGAGGCCGGCATTGCCGGATGTCGGGATCTTCTCCGTGAGGCGATGAACGTTCACCGCGAGCCGTGTGCGCCTTCTGCCACACGGACAAGCGCCGGTAGTCCTGCATTCCTCGAAGGTACGCCCACCGCGCTCCCGACCATCACCAAATCAACTCCGGCCTCATCCGTTCATTTCGCGAGCGGGTTTGTCTGACAGTTGCCGTTGTTCTGATAGTTCCCGTCTGACAGTTATGCCGTTCTCGCCTGACAGTTATGCCGTTCCGATGGTTATGCCGTTGCGAGTGAATGGGCACTAAGTTTCGGCATGGCTCAAAAGATTTATACCAAGACCGGCGACGACGGGCGCACTGCCCTCTTCGGCGGCGGGCGCGTCGAGAAAGATCATGTGCGCGTCGAGGCGTACGGTGACGTCGACGAACTCAACGCGGTCATCGGCGCCGCGCGCGCCACGGACATGATGCCCCGCGTCGACGAAATCCTCGCGCCGGTGCAGCGCGACCTGTTCGCCATTGGCGCGCTGCTCGCGACACCCCATCCCGAAAAGCACAAAGAGCAGCTCGAAAAGGCGCGCCTCTCCGACAAGCGCATCGCGCAGCTCGAGCAGGCGATCGATGACTGCGAGGAAGAACTCGAACCGCTCAAGGCCTTCATTCTCCCCGGCGGCACCGCGAAGTCGTCCGCGCTGCACGTCGCGCGCACCGTGTGCCGGCGCGCGGAACGCTCGGTCATCACCC
The DNA here is from genome assembly GCA_050733535.1 of Gemmatimonadaceae bacterium. Lineage (GTDB taxonomy): Bacteria > Gemmatimonadota > Gemmatimonadetes > Gemmatimonadales > Gemmatimonadaceae > Fen-1231. Next base: position 11,046 of record JBOHTH010000192.1, read on the forward strand.
TCCAGCGCACCGACGCCGTTCCGCAGATTATCGTCGTCTACCTCAACCGCCTCTCCGACCTGCTGTTCGTCCTCGCCCGCGTCGCCAACAGGCGGGCGGGCGCCGGTGAAGTCACCTGGTGAGCGCGCCGCCGAAACCCGCGCTCACGCTCCACGGCTCGCGAATCCTGATCGGTGCCGGCCTGATAGACCGCTGCGGCACGGCGATTCAGGACGCTCTGCCGGACCGGCGCCTCGCGATCCTCAGCGACGATACCGTCGCGCCGCTCTATGCGGCGCGCGTGGCTGCGGCGTGTGCGCCCTCGGCGGTCCGGACGTTCACGGTCCCCGCCGGCGAAGCGAGCAAGACTCGCGCACACTGGGCGCGCCTCTCCGACCAGCTGCTCGACGCGGGATTCGGCCGCGACTCAGCCATCCTCGCCGTCGGCGGTGGCGTTGTGGGCGACCTCGCCGGCTTCGTCGCGGCGACCTACATGCGCGGGATTCCGTTTGTGCAGGTGCCAACCTCACTCCTCGCGATGATCGATGCGGCGATCGGCGGAAAGACCGGAGTGGACACTCCGGCCGGGAAGAACCTCGTCGGGGCATTCCATCATCCGGCGCTCGTGATCGTCGATCCCGGTGCGCTGGCCACGCTCCCCGCCGCCCACCTGCGCAACGGCCTCGCGGAGGCGATCAAGCACGGCGTCATAGCGAGCCGTGCCGAGTTCGACTGGATTGGCGCGAACCTCCCGGCGCTGCTGCGCGATGGCGGGCCGCCACCAGATCTTGCCGAACGCCTCGTGCGCGCAAACATCGCGATCAAGAGCGACGTCGTAGCGCGCGACGAGCGGGAAGGCGGTGTGCGAAAGACGCTGAACTTCGGCCACACGATCGGGCACGCCATCGAATCGCTCAGCGGGTACTCGATGCTCCACGGCGAATGCATTGCGGCGGGGATGGTGGTCGAAGCCCGCATCGCCGCGCGCATCGGCGTGGCGTCCGAAGCGCTCGCAGGTTCGATTGTGACGCTGCTCCGCGCCGCCGGCCTTCCCGCGTGCGTGCCCGAGTCGATGGGTACAGCAGCATTACTGGCCGCGACCCGGACCGACAAGAAGGCGCGCGCAGGGTCCGTGGAGTACGCGCTGGCGGCGTCGCTGGGCCAGATGGCGGGGGCGAATCGCGGGTTTGCGTTCGCAGTACCGGACTCGGTCGTTTCCGATGCCCTGACGGAGAGCGGAGCAGGTTTGTGAGGTCGAAATGGCGAGCGCGCGCAAACCGTTGATTTCTAACGATATCGGCGGCCACTGGGATGGAGTCCGACTAGTGGCATACGATTTGGGTGTTGACCGGTGGCTGTACCTGTACATATCCTGCCCGTCCCTGAGCCATCGCCGCGAATTGGTCGGGGGGTCCACAGCGCGAAGTCACTTCCCAACGCCGCACCGGGGTGTGTATGCAGCATGCGACTGAGTCTAGATCCAAGGGTTTTTTCCGCAGTTCGCCGTCGACGGCATTTGACCAGTACCTGCAGGACATTCAGAAACTCCCCCTGATCACCGACCCGGCTGAGGAACGTCGTCTCGCACGGCTCGCGCAAAAAGGAGATGAGGCAGCCGCCGAGCGGCTCGTCACCGCGAATCTCCGATTCGTCATCTCGTACGTGAAGAAGTATCAGGGACACGGGCTCGATCTCTCGGAGCTCGTCGCGATCGGCAACGAAGGACTTCTCAAAGCCGTTCGCAAATTCGATCCCGATCAGGGCGTAAAGTTCATCTCGTACGCCGTGTGGTGGGTGCGCCAGGCAGTTCTCAAGGCGCTCGCCGAGCAGACCCGCTCCGTGCGAATCCCGCTCAATCAAAACTCACAGTTGATCCGCCTCTCGCGCGCCGAAACAGTCCTGGCGCAGGTGCTGAAGCGCGATCCGACCGACCATGAAATCGGCCGCCTCCTCGAGGAGACGCCGGAGCAGGTTCGCTCCTCCAAGCAGATGTCGGCCACCGAGCTCTCGCTCGACGCGCCGATCGACCGCAGCGACCGCGAGGCATGCACGCTCGGCGAGCGCTTCGCCGGCGGCGATGGTGCGGAGATCGAGGAGACCACCGATTTCAAGCTGATGCGCGAGTGCATCGACCGCGTGTTCAAGGACTACCTCACGCCGCGCGAACGGAAGATTCTCCATCTCTACTACGGGCTGGATGAGGGCGCCGAGGCGATGACGCTCGAGAAGATCGGCGCACTCATGGGCGTTACGCGTGAGCGGATCCGGCAGATTCGGGAGCGTGCCTTCGAGAAACTGCGTGAGTCGCCCGAGGGGCGTTCGCTGAACGGGTTCTGGTCGGTGGCTTGACGCTGAGCCGCGAGATTGTGAAAGGGCCGAATCGGTTGGTCGATTCGGCCCTTTCGCTTGCACGGCACTGCGAGTGAAAACGTTCCTTGTCCCTTGGTGGTTGGTTAACTAATTCGTTTACCAACCACCAACGCACGAGCAACGTCTTAACTCGCCCTTCGCGATAGATTGTGCATCGTGACCGGCCAACCTCTGGCAAACGAGCTCAGCAGCATTGTAGGTGCGCGCCACGTCCTGGAGCGCCCCACCGAGCTTCTCGTCTATGAGAACGACGCGCTCCCCGGCTACCGCAAGCGCCCGCGCCTTGCGGTGTTTCCCGGCACGCGCGACGAGGCGATCGCCGTGGTGCGCGCCCTGCACGCCGCGCGCGCACCGTTCGTCCCACGCGGCGCGGGGACCGGTCTCTCCGGCGGCGCGCTCGCGGATAACGTCGTGCTCGTCGGCCTGCAGCGAATGCGAAAGATCCTGGAGGTCGATCCCGAGCGCCGCATTGCCGTGGTCGAGCCCGGCGTGGTGAACACGAACCTCACCAAGGCGGCCGCGCCCTTCGGGCTGCACTACGCGCCCGACCCGTCGAGTCAGAGCGCATGTACCATAGGCGGCAATGTCGCCGAGAACTCCGGCGGCCCGCACTGCCTTAAATACGGCGTCACGCTCAACCATGTAGCGGGCGCGACGGTCGTGCTCCCGGGCGGTGACGTCGTGCACCTCGACCGCCCCGGTGAGAGCGACACCGGGTACGATCTGCTCGGCGCCTACATCGGGTCCGAAGGCTGCTTCGGCGTCACGCTCGACGTGACCGTGCGGCTCACGCCGAATCCCGAAGGTATCCGGACGATGCTCGCCGACTTCATCTCGGTGGACGACGCCGCGCGCGCGGCGAGCGCGATCATCGCCGGCGGAATTCTTCCGGCGGCGATCGAGCTGCTGGACCGGGCGACGATCGTCTGCGTGGAAGATTCGATCTACGCCGCCGGATATCCGCGCGACGCGGCCGCGGTGCTGCTTATAGAGGTGGACGGCGCACTCGCCGGCCTCGACGACGACGTGGGTGCCGTGCAGCGCCTCTGCCGCGAGAGCGGCGCCCGCGAGATTCGCACCGCCAGCGACGCAGCCGAGCGCGCCCGCCTCTGGCAGGGCCGAAAAAAGGCGTTTGGCGCAATGGGACGCATGGCGTCGCATCTCGCCGTGCAGGACGCCGTCGTGCCGCGCACGAAGCTCGCGCCGATCCTCGCGAGCATCGCGGAAATCGGCGCGAAGCATCGCGTGCGCGTGTGCAATGTCTTCCACGCCGGCGACGGCAACCTGCATCCGAACGTCCCGTACAACGGCGACGACCCGGACGAATCCGCGCGCGTGCACGCTGCGATGCGCGAAATAATGGAGATGTGCATCGCGCAGGGAGGCACGATCACCGGAGAGCACGGCGTCGGCCTAGACAAGATCGGCTACATGGAGAGTCTCTTCCCTGGCGAGTCGCTCGACGCGATGTGCCGCCTGCGCGACGCGTTCGATCCCGAGCGCCGGGCGAATCCCGGGAAGGTCGTGCCGTCGCACAGCTGCCGCGAGTGGCTCGCCGCACCTGGAGCACACGCATGACCGCGCAGGCGCTCACGACAGCAGACGTTTCTGCGATCGTCCGCGATGCGCACGACCGTCACGCGAGGCTTCGCATCGCCGGCCGCGCGACCTGGCCGGGACGCCAAAGCGCCGTCGCAGCCGACGCCGAACTGCTCGACCTCTCGGCCCTCTCCGGAATCGTCGAATACGTGCCGGGAGACCTGACGCTCACGGCGCGCGCGGGCACGACCCTCACCGAAGTCGAGGCCGCAACGCTCGAGCACGGACAATGGTGCCCGCTGATGCCGTGGGGCGGCGACGACGGTTCGCTCGGCGCGACGTTCGCCACCGCGACGCACGGGCCGTGCAGCGCATCGCTCGGAACGCCGCGCGACCTCGCGATCGGCATGGAGTTCGTCGACGGGACCGGCAGCGTGATTCGCGCAGGAGGGCGTGTCGTCAAGAACGTCGCCGGTTTTGATCTCACGCGCCTCATGGTGGGCGCATGGGGAACGCTCGGCGCGATCACCGAAATCAGCGTGCGGCTTCGCGCGCGCCCCGCGGTTGACGAGACGTGGAGCGCGATCATCGGCGATGCCGGCGCTGCGCGAGCAAGCCTGACGGATCTGTTTCGCGGCCCGCTGGCGCCGTTGACCCATGAGACGTTCGAGGGCCGCACGTACATCAGGCTCGGCGGCAACGCAGCGCTCGTGGCGGCAGCGCGCGCGGAAGTGAAGAAGACATTCAGCGGTGTGGAACCCGCCGACCCCGCCGTGTGGACCCGCATTCGCCGCTCGGATCCCAGACCGCGCGCCAGCCTGACGGACAACGCGCTCGCGGGACCGCTCGCCGTGCGAGTGAAGAAACAGTTCGATCCGCGGCACATCCTGAATCCCGGCATCATGGGCGAGCATTACGCATGAGTTCTCACCCGTCCGACGCGCGAGCGCTGGCCGCCGCGGCGCTGCCGCTCCCCGGCGCCGAGAACTGCGTGCACTGCGGGTTTTGCCTCCAGGCGTGCCCGACCTACCTCGCCCTCGACGACGAGAACGATTCTCCACGCGGGCGCATCGTCCTGATGAAAGGCCTCGCCGACGGCACGCTGGCGCTGGACGACGCCGACGCGCAGCTCCATATCGATCGCTGCCTCGGCTGTCGCGCGTGCGAAACGGCCTGCCCGTCGGGCGTGCCGTACGGTGAGCTGCTCGAGCTCACGCGTGAACGCGGCATGGCGCGCCGCGCGCTGCCGCTCATCGCGCGGCTGATCCTCTTCGTCTTTTCGCGTCCGGTGCTCCTGAAGATTGCGATGTGGAAGGCGCGCTTTCTCCGCGCGACGGGGATCCCCGCGGCGCTCTCGCATCTCCCGGGGCGCCTCGGATTCGGGATGGCAATGCTGGCGTCCACGCGGCGCAGCGGGACGGAGTCGTCGCGTGTATATGACCCGCGCGGCGACAATCAGCGCGGGCGCGTCGCGACGCTCGACGGCTGCGTGATGGAAGGGTTGTTTACCGCCGCGAATCGCGCGACGGAACGCGTGCTCGCCGCAAACGGATACGCGCTGGTCCGCGCCCGCGGCCAGCGCTGCTGCGGCGCGCTCCACGTGCACGCCGGTGACGCCGCGACGGCGCGCGATCTCGCGCGCACGAACATCGCAGCGTTCGAGGCCAGCGGCGCGGAGTTCGTCGCGGTCAACTCGGCCGGGTGCGGCGCCGCAATGAAGGAATACGCGCACTTGCTCGCGTCGGACGCAGCGTGGCGTGAGCGCGCGCGCACCTTCAGCGCCAGCGTACGTGATGTGAGCGAGTTGCTCGCCGCTGCCGGCCCGCGGACCGGCGGCGCCCTGCCGGGAACGGCGGCCTACGATGCGCCGTGCCACCTGCTGCACGGCCAGCGGATCTCCGCACCTCCGCTCGCCGTGCTCGCCGCGATCCCCGGCCTCGAGCGCGTTCCGCTCGCGGACAGCGAGCAATGCTGCGGCAGCGCAGGGATCTACAACCTCGTCGAACCGGAGATGTCGAACCTCGTGCTCGCGCCCAAACTCGCGAACATCGATGCGTCGGGTGCCGCGATCGTGGCGACCGGGAACCCCGGTTGCCTCATGCAAATCGGCGCCGGACTGCTGCGATCGGGGGTGCGGACACAAATGCGCCACCCGGTAGAGTTGCTCGACGAATCCTACAAACGACTCGGGTGAGGCGGGTTATTATACAGGGGCAATGACGCTTTCTCTCATCCTGATCGAGTTCGACGACGTGCTCGCCGAGACGCACGCGCCGAAATCAGCCGCGTTGCGCGATGCGCTCGCCGCGGAAGGCGTCGAGCTTTCCGCTGATGATTACGAGAGTGCCTGTTCGGGGCTTTCATTTGGCGCGGCGGCCAAGGCGGCAATCCGCCTCGCCAACCTCGCCGGCCGCGCGGCGGACGAGACGACGATCGAACTCGCCGCGCTGCGCGCGAGCCGCGCGTTCGGCGAGTCGGTCGCGCGGGGACTTCCACTTGCGCGCGGGGCCGCGGCATTCGTGCGCAGTGCGGCGGGCATCGCGCGCCTGGGGATCGTCACGCGCGCACCGCGGCGCGACGTCGAGCTTGTCCTTTCATTCTCCGGGCTCGGCGACGCTTTCGAGTGCGTCGTGACCGCCGAGGACTACAGCGGTCCCGAACCCGCGAGCGCTCCGTTCGACACGGCGTTCGTCCGGATGTCGGAAGGGCGCGCCGTGCGTGTTGGGGGCAACATCGCGCTCGTCGCGTCACTGAATGCGGTCGCCGCGGCGCGCGCCGCCCGCCTGCACCCAATTGTCGTCGGGCCGGTCTCGCCCACCCTCGCGTTCGCCGGCGAGGGATACATTCCGACGCTCGAGGGAACGACCGCCCGCGATGTATTGCGGATCGGCGCGGTGGCCGAGGCGCAATGACGTCGCCGCACACCGCCGCACGCACGGCGGGCGCGCCGGGCCACGAGAGCGCCGCACTGTTCACCTCGGTCGAGGAGGAGTACGCGGCCTTGCGCGGCGGCGCGGGAATCGTCGACCGGAGCGCGCGGCTTCGCCTGCTCATCGCCGGCGCGCAGGCAGTCGAGACGATCACCGGCCTCGTGACGAACGATGTCGGCGCGCTGCGTCCCGGTGGCGGACAGTACGCGGCGGCACTCACGCCAAAAGGAAAGATTATTGCCGACGTGCGAATCTTCGCGCGCGACGACGATCTCCTGCTCGACACTCCGGCTGCGGCCGCCGCGGGGTTCTCCGCGATGACGCGCAAATATATGAACCCGCGCCTCGCCCGATACGCCGACGTGAGCGCCGTTCTCCGCACGATCGGAGTATTCGGCCCGCGTGCGCATGCCGTGCTGGGGTCGGTGCTCGGCGGCGCGGGCGCGAGCGAGGTCTCGGTAGCGGCGCTGCGCGGTCTCGCGGACTATCACCATCTCACGTTCACCGTCGCTGGAGCGAGCGTCGTTGTCGCGCGTGTTCCCGACCTCGGCGGCGAGGGATTCGATTGCTTCGTTCCGGTGGAGATTGCGGACTTGCTCTGGTCGCAGCTGGTCGAGGCGCGGGGCACGCAAGTCGGGCGCGATGCCGCCGAGATCGCGCGGGTCGAAGCGGGACGCCCGGCATGGGGAACGGACATGGACGAAGCCACGCTCGTCCAGGAAGCGAACTTCGATGCGCTCGACGGGATCTCGTACACGAAAGGCTGCTACACCGGGCAGGAGACCGTCGCGCGGGTGCACTTTCGCGGACATGTCAACCGGAACCTGCGCGGAGTGCAGAGTGCCGCGCCGATTCCCACGGGTGCGGAGTTGTTCGACGGCGAGCGCCCCGCGGGCCAGGTGAAGAGCCGCGTGATATCGCCGCGTCTGGGGCCGATTGGCCTCGCGATGGTGAGAGGTGAGGTTGCGGCCGACGCGGAGCTGACGGCGCGATGGGAATCGGGCGAAGGGACGGCGAGGGTACGGGAACTCCCGTTCGGCTGACAGCCGGAGAGTACGAGAGGGAGTTGAGTCGGAGAGACGAGTTCGAGTACGGAGAGACGAGTTTGAGTGGGAGGGAAGAGTTAGAGTACGCACAGTGCGCGTTGGAGGGATGAGAGTGAGTGTAAGTGGGAGTTCCCCACTCGACTTCGCTGGACCTCGCACTCATACTCACACTCAACTCCCACTTGGTCTGACTCTCGCCGCTCAGACTCCCACTGCGCGTGCTCCAACTCGTCGCTCCGACTCGAACTCGTCTCTCCGACTCAACTCCCTCTCGCCTCTCTCTCGCCGCCATCCGGCATCGAAAACCAATCCCATGACAAAAAACGGGCGCGGCTCATGAGCCGCGCCCGTTTGCTGTCTGAGGACTCTGAGCTTACGGCTTCTTCGCCGGAGCCTTCATCGTGTTTGTGTCGGCCTTGGCCGGAGCCTTCATTGCTGAATCCATCTTCTTGCCCGTGTCGGCCGTTGCAGCGGCCGGCGGAGCGGCCGCTGCCGCAGCCGCCGCATCATCCTTCTTGTCGCCCGAGCAGGCGGCGACGAGCACAACTGCGGCAACCGCAAATGCGAGCTTCTTCATGGGGGAATCTCCTTGCGAGTACTGGATAGGCACAATCGAGACTGCGCCTTATACGCAGTCCTCGGACAGCGCCCTAAGGTACGGTTTTTACGGGAAGGGGTCAAGGCCGAACGACGGCGGCGGGAGAGGGGTTAAGGAGTTAGCCGACACGCGCTTCCGTTTAGAAGTTAGATTCCGTTGAAACCACCTTCGGATCGAGCGATGGCCGCCTCTGTGATTCCGCCAGCCGGTGAAATCACGCCACGTATCATACGCGGCGCGTGCCCGCACGACTGCCCTGATACCTGCGCAACCCTCATAACCGTCGAGCAGGGGCGCGCCACGAGAATCCAGGGAGACCCGGATCACCCGTTCACGCAGGGATTCCTCTGCGCGAAGGTCAACCGGTATCTCGAGCGCACTTATCACAATGAGCGCCTCACCACTCCGCTCCGCCGCGTAGGTCCCAAGGGAAGCGGGCGGTTTGCGCGCGCCACGTGGGACGAGGCGCTCGACGCAATCGCCGCGAAGCTGAACGCCATCGTGCACTCGGCCGACGGACCGCAAGCCATCCTTCCCTACTCGTACGCCGGCACGATGGGCCTCGTGCAGGGTGCCTCGATGGACCGGCGCTTCTTCAACATCCTCGGGGCATCGCAACTCGACCGCACGATCTGCTCGATGGCCGGCACTGTAGGAATGCGGATGACAGTCGGCGCGAACATCGGGGTCGACGGCGAGGCTCTTCCGCACAGTGATCTCGTCCTGCTTTGGGGCACGAACACGCTCACGTCGAATCCGCACCTCTGGCCATTCGTGCGCAAGGCAAAGGAAAACGGCGCGCGCGTGATCGCGATCGACCCGTTGCGCACGCGCACCGCCGACCAGTGCGACGAGTGGATCGGCATTCGGCCGGGAACCGACGCCGCGCTCGCACTTGGCATGATGCACGTCATCTTCGCGGAAGGCCTCCAGGACGAAGACTATCTCGCCCGGTACACGCTCGGCGCCGCCGACTTGCAGGCGCGCGTACTGGAATACCCATCGGACCGCGTCGCCGCGATCACGGGGATTCCAGCGCGGCGCATCATCGAACTCGCCCGTGAATACGCGCGGGCCAAGGCGGCGTTCGTGCGCGTCAACTACGGGCTTCAGCGCCACGCGGGCGGCGGGATGGCGGTACGCACGATCGCCTGCCTCCCCGCAGTGACGGGACATTGGCGGCGCGCGGGCGGCGGTGTACAGCTCTCGACGGGCGGCACGTTCCAGTTCAACAAGGCAGCGCTCGAGCGCGCGGAACTCTCGCCGCCGGTGCGACTCATCAACATGATCCGCCTCGGTGAGGCGCTCACCAAACCCGACGCGGGAGTCGGCGGGCCGCCCGTGAAGGCGCTCGTCGTATACAACTCGAATCCCGCCGCCGTCGCCCCGGACAGCAACGAGGTGCTCCGCGGGCTCGCGCGCGAAGATCTCTTTACCGTCGTGCTCGAACACTTTCAGACCGACACCGCCGACTGGGCCGACTGGGTGCTCCCTGCTACGACGCAGCTCGAACACTGGGACGTGCACTATGCGTATGGGCACCTTTATGTCACGCTGAACCGTCCGGCGATCGCGCCGATGGGCGAGGCCAAGCCGAACAGCGAGATCTTTCGCCTGCTCGCGGCGCGCATGGGGCTGACGCACGCCGCGCTGCAGGACGACGACGTGAGCCTCATCCGCCAGGCGCTCGACTCGCCGCACGAGCACATGAAGGGCATGACGTTCGACACGCTTATGGCCACCGGCTGGGCGCGCTTGAACGTCCCGGTTCCCCACGTGCCTTTCGCCGAAGGCGGTTTTCCGACGCCGAGCGGCAAGTGCGAGTTCGTCTCCGAACGGCTGCGGCAGATGGGCCTCGACCCGCTCCCGACGTTCACGCCGCCGTACGAGTTCCCGGAAAGCGTGCCCGCGCTCGCGGCACGCTACCCGCTCACGCTGATCTCGTCACCGCGGCATCAGTTCCTCAACAGCACTTTTGTCAACGTGACTTCGCTGCGCCGCAACGCCGAGCCCGAGATCATGGTGCATCCGGCCGACGCCGCGCGCCGCGACATCGCTGAAGGTGCGCGCGTTGTGGTGGAGAACGACCGCGGGCATTTCACAGGCGTGGCGCGCATAGGCGACGGCGTCCGCGAAGGCGTGGTCTGGGCACCATCCATCTGGTGGATGCGCCTGACTGCGGATCACGCGAACGCCAACGCCACCACGTCGCAGCGAGAAACAGACATGGGACACGGGCCCGTGTTTTACGACAATCTTGTGGAGGTCTCACCGGCGGACTGACCACCGCTACATTCCACCGCTTCCGGAACGGATCGCATCGTGGCACAGCTCCCGAACACCCTGGGCGCGCTCAAGCGCTCCCCGTTTGCGTCCCCCGACCGCCAGCACCGGTCGGTGAAGGACGAAATTCGCGCGAACCTCCTCGCACGGCTCGGCACGGGCGGCCCGCTGTTCGCGGGCGTGCTCGGCTACGACGAGACCGTGATGCCGCAGATCGTCAACGCGCTTCTCTCGCGCCACAACTTCATCCTGCTCGGACTTCGCGGGCAGGCGAAGTCGCGCATTCTGAGGTCGCTCACGACGCTGCTCGACGAGACGATGCCGGTCGTCGGCGGCAGCGAGATCAACGACTCGCCGTTTCGCCCGATCTCGAAATTCGCACGCGACCTGATCGCCGGCGCCGGCGACGACACACCGATCGCGTGGGTGGACCGCGACCAGCGCTTTGTCGAGAAGCTCGCAACACCGGACGTGACCGTCGCCGACCTGATCGGCGACCTCGACCCGATCAAGGCCGCGCGCGGCGGGCACATCCTCTCGGACGAGCTCACGATCCACTACGGCATGCTGCCGCGAGCCAACCGCGGCATCTTCGCGCTCAACGAACTTCCCGACCTCGCAGGCAAGGTGCAGGTCGGACTGTTCAACATCATGCAGGAGGGCGACGTCCAGATCAAAGGATATCCGGTGCGCCTTCCGCTCGACGTGCTGCTCTGCTTCACAGCCAATCCGGAAGACTATACGGCCCGAGGCAAGATCATCACGCCGCTCAAGGACCGCATTGGCAGCGAGATCATCACGCACTACCCGGAAGCGGTCGAGCTCGGCGTCGCGATCACGAAGCAGGAGGCCTGGACGGCGCGCGGTGCCGCGCCGGCAAGGATCCCACCGCTGCTCGCCGAGCTCGTGGAGCGCGTGGCATTCGAGGCGCGCACCGACAAGCGCATCGACAAGCGCTCGGGCGTTTCGCAACGGCTCCCGATCAGTGTGCTCGAGAACGTGGTGTCGAACGCGGAGCGGCGTTCGCTGCGTTTGCGCGAGCAGGATGTTGTTCCGCGCCTCGCCGACGTCTATGCCGCGCTCCCGGCGATCACCGGCAAGATCGAGCTCGAATACGAGGGCGAGCTCGTCGGCGGCGCGGCGATCGCTCGCGAACTCATTCGCCGCGCGGCCGACGCCACGCTCAAGGCGCACGCACCGCACGCGGACACGGACGAGATCGTCATGTGGTTCGACGCGGGCGGGGCGCTCCAGGTGACGGACGAGGCACCGTCTCGAACGCTGCGCGCCGACATGGTGATGGACACCAGCGACCTGACCGGCGGCATGCTGCGGCGGCGGATCGCCGAGGAAATGCTGGACGGCCACGAGAGCGGCAAGATGGCGCTGACGCTGCTCACCTTCGGCTTCAAGAACGGACCGCCGCGCGACGCCGACCTCACCCTCGACGTGCGCTTCCTGCCCAATCCCCACTACGACCCCGAGTTCCGCCCGCTGACCGGCCAGGACGTGGTCGTCCGCCAGTACGTCGAGTCGGGGACCCAGGCGGGCGAATTCTACGGCCGGCTGATGCCGCTGATCGAGTTCCTCGTGCCGGCCTACGTCAACGAGGGCAAGAGCCACCTGACGATCGCGATCGGCTGCACCGGCGGTCGCCACCGCTCGGTCACCGTCGCCGACCGGATCCGCCGCGACCTCGAGGCGCGCGACGATGTGGTCGTGCGGGTGAAGCATCGGGATGTAGACATCGACGGCTAGCATCGAGCTTTCGGTGCCCGAACCTGCCATCTCCATC
>JBOHTH010000193.1:0-9035 GCA_050733535.1 Gemmatimonadaceae bacterium
GCCCCTGGCGCCGGACGCCCCGGCGGGCGCGGCCGCAGCCGCGACGGAATCGTGCGTTCATTCACCGATCTCCGCGGGGCGCTGCCCGTGGTGCACCTCACCGGCTGGGTCGCGCCGCGCGACTCGGTGACCGCGCAGGTCACACTGCGTGATCCCGCGAGCGCGTGGCTCTACGCGTTCGCCGAGGCGCTCACCGAGCGTGGCATCACCATAGGCCGCAGCATTGTGCGGACGCCGGACGCCACGCTCGACGGCAAGCAGAAACTGTTCACCCTCACGTCACCGCCGCTGTCCGAGATCTTTCCGAAGTTCTTCAAGCCGTCGCAGAACCAGATCGGTGAGATCCTGTTGCGCACCCTTGGTCTCGAAAAGACGGGAGTTGGGTCAGCGGACAGCGGCCGTCGCGTGGTGGAACGCCAGCTCACGTCGTGGGGGCTCGACACCGCAGGGTTCGTGGTGCGGGACGGCAGCGGCCTGTCGCGCCACGACTACGTGACGCCGGAGTCCATCGTCAGGATCCTCGACGTCATGCGCAAACGGCCCGACTTCAATGTCTTCTACGACGCGATGCCGATCGCCGGCGTGGACGGCACGATCGCAAACCGCATGAAGGGCACGCCGGCGCAGGGGAACGTGCACGCCAAGACGGGCACGGTGGACCGGTCGCATGCACTGTCCGGCTACGTGACGACCGCCGACGGCAAGATGCTGATTTTTTCATTCCAGGCGAACAACTACACCGTGCCCAACAATCAGGTCGAGCGTGTGCAGGACTGGATCGCCGCGCAGCTCGCCGGAGCGCCATTCCTCAAGCGCTGACCGCAATGCCGGGACCGAGACTCGAACTCGGATGGGGTCGCCCCCAAGGGATTTTAAGTCCCTCGCGTCTAGCCAGTTTCGCCATCCCGGCGGGGGGAAAGATAGGCGAAAGACCGAAGACCGAAGACCGAAGACCGAAGCTACCGTTCGGTCTTCGGTCTTCGGTCTTGAAAGAGCGGGAAACGGGACTCGAACCCGCGACCCCAACCTTGGCAAGGTTGTGCTCTACCAACTGAGCTATTCCCGCGCGCCCGAAAGATAGACGGTCGTCCCGATCCTTTCCAGTGAGAGGCTCAACAACTTCAGGCTGTCTGATACAAGACCGCCAGATGAAAGCCGTCAGAGAGCTTTCATCTGGCAGTCTTGCATCAGACAGCTTGCGCTTGATCTCTGAGCTGTCACTGGAAGGCCTTATGGACGGAGACCGTGGGCGTGCACCGCATACCACGCGACATACGCCACCAGCCCCGACAGCGCCGCATCTCCCCCGCTCGCTGTCGCTCGCCCCTCCGCATCCACGAACTCCGCCGCGAGCCCGTGATCGAGCGGCGCGCGCCGCAGCCACTCCAGCACACCCGACGCATCCGGCCCGAACAACCGGGCGAGCTGCTGCGTGAGATAGTGCGGGTCGCCCGCCGCCTTCTTGGCCGTGCGCCGGTACACCGAATCAATCCGCTCGACAGCCTCGTACAGCGGCAACCAGAGCGCGCTCGCGACCGGATCGTCTTCGCGTGAGACGCCGCCGGCGAGATCGGTCGCGGCAATAAACACGCTCTTCCCGCCTTCATCCGTCGTGAATCGCCGGCGCATCGCGGCGCGCACTGCCTCCGGATCGGGAAGTTCCTTCGCCGCCTCCTCGTCGAGCGTGCGCTTGAGGCAGTCGAGCGCGTACGCGACCACGGCGTTGCCATGGAGCGTGAAGGGGTACGCGACGGGCGTTCCCGAAAGCGTGACCTCGGTGCTGTACAGCGGATGCACCTTGTCGCGCCGCACCGCCAAGTCATCCGACGACAAGTACAGCGTGTCCGCGAGAATCGGCTCCTCAACGATCTGGTCGTCACCGGTCTCGCGGATGTACCGGTCCGTCGCGATCGCGTACGCCGACGCACCTTCGAGCGTGAACCCGGGCTCGAACAGCGTGCCGTCGAGGTAGTGGACACCACGACCGGGCGCGTATCCATGGACTTCGCACATCCGCAGGATCAGTTCGCGCGCAAGAGGTCCATCGGCCAGCTGCACCGCCGGGATGGTCCATGCGAGCGCATCCCAGTCGCGGACCGTCACGCCGCGCGAACACCACGGCGCCCGGCTCCGCACGAGGTAGTAGTGCGCGTCGTCGAGTGCACGCCCCACGCCGTAGAAGTACGCGAACAGCAGGTGCCGGTTGATCAGCCCATCGAGCGAATCCATCCCCGTGGTCTGCGCGAGCGACCGAATCGCATCGCGCGTGGCGGTGAGCAGCGCCCGCCACCCTCGCCGCCGCAGCACGCCGACCGTCGCGCACGCGCCATCGCGCTCCGGCCCGGCCCCGATATAAAACGCGGTTTCCGCGCGCCCCTTGGCCGGCACCTGAAGGCGGCAGCGCACGGCGTACGACGCCGCCAGATGCGTCGCCGGATCGCCGTCGCGCACCGAAACCTCACTCTCGCCGTCCGCCGCAATCGCGAGCGCCACATGACCCGGCGGTTCGGCGCCGTCGAGCACGACCACGTCGCCAACCTTGGACACGCGATGCGCATCCGACGCCGCTCGCGGCGTCCGCACGCGCAACTGGCGATGGCCCAGCGTCCCCTCGAGTGCGAGCACGATCTCCTGCGCCACGTCACCGCGGTTTTCAATGGTGATGGCGTACACCGCGCCCGCGATGTCTGCATCGCGACCGAATGGGGCGAACACGGTGCCGCGCACAACGAGCGAGCCGGGCGTTGCCGTGAACGTCGGAAGCCAGTGCAACGCGCGCTCCCACACCATCCCTTCGACCGCAAGCGCAACAGCGCGCCCATCCACTTCGAGCGTAGGGCGCGCGAGCGCCGCACCGGTCCCGTCGAGAAAATTGGGCGCTCCTGCAAACTCGACCGCCGACCGCGCGCCGCGATGCAGGACGCCGAGCCCGTGGATCGCGGCGTCTGCGGGATGCACGCAGGGGATCGAGACCCAGTGGTTCCCGGTGATCTGCCAGGGAACCGCTGGGAGGGAGTCGTGTGTCAGGGAGTGTGTTTCCACGTTATCTTGCCGCGTGTCCGATGCAAACTAGCCGACTGCGTGCCGCCCTGCTGGCAGTGTTGCTGCCCGCTGCGGCCATCCTCTCGCTCTCCCCGCCGCTCCGCGCACAGGCCGTCACCGGCGTGGGCGACGACGCAACCGGTCCCGGGAAGGGTGTGATCCGTTTCAACATCTCGTCGGTCTGGAAGAGCTGGTACGAGCGATACGGACAGGGCACGCCGGGCCGTCCGAACGGATCGGTCGAACCCCTCGGCGTGGACTTCAACCTCGATACCGTCGGTGTGGCCCAACTCGAGAACCTCGGGCCGATACAGAACAGCATTCGGTCCCTGGCAGGACTCCCGGGTTTCGCGGTGTCGCTCGGAACGTCGAACGTCCAGGTCCGCGACAACGTCGTCACGACGCCGCTCGGCATGGAGATCGGCCTCACGAGTCGACTGTCGGTGAGCGTGATGGTGCCGTTCGTCACCGCAAGGTCGGACGTGAACTTCGTGATGAACCCGACCGGCTTCGAACCGACCCTGGGTTTCAATCCGACGTTGATGGTGCCGGCCGTCATCATGACGAACGCCGCGTTCCTCGCGCAGTTCGACAGTGCGTCCGCGCAACTTTCACAGGCGATCACCACGTGCGCAGCGAATCCCGCCGCAAGCGGCTGCGCGCCGATCAACGCAAACCCGGGCGGCGCCCGCGCGCTGGTGACCAACGCGAACAGTTTCGCGTCGGGCGTCGCGCAGGTGTACGGCGGGCGCGCCGGTGCGGCCGGCTCCCTGTTTGTGCCGATCGCCGGCACCGCGGCCGAAGCGGCCATCGAAGCAAAGGTCGCCGCGTTCAAGGCGATGTACGCCACATACGGCAACGGCGCGATCACCGGCACCGGCCCGATGGCCGCGCAGGCGCCGCTCACGACGGCGGACATGCAGACGGTGCTGAGCGATCCGGCTTTCGGCGTCAACGCCAAGCCGCTCGCGACTTCCGTCACGCGCGGCATCGGCGACATCGAAGTCGGGATGAAGCTCAACGTGTACGATTCGTTTCACGGGAACGACAGCGCGCGCATCTCGCCGAAGGGATTCAATTGGCGGCAGTCGTTCGGCGGGATCTATCGGCTTGGCACGGGCACCCTTCCCTCGCCCGCGGATTTCACCGCACTCGGGACCGGCGACCACCAGAGCGACATCGAAGGCCGCACGTTCACCGATCTGATATTCGGGCGCCATTTCTGGCTCTCGCTCGTCGGGAGCTTTACGTCGCAGACTGCCGATCAACTCGACCTTCGCGTTCCCGACTCGCCAATGCAAGTGATCCTGGCGTCGTACCGCCAGCAGACCGTGCAGCGACATCTGGGCAGTATCATCGAGGTGCAGGTGACCCCGCGATGGCAGCTCAACGACTATATCTCGTTCGCCGGACAGTACTACTACGCGCACAAGGCAGCCGATACTTACTCAGGACGCTTCACGGTCACCGATCTCGCCGGCAATACTGCGACGCTCGATGCGTCGGTGCTCGGGATGTACACCGAGACAAGTGAAAGCCGCGTGGGCATCGGCGCGACGTATTCAACCGTGGCGAACGTCGACAAGCACAAATCCGGCCTGCCGCTCGACATTTCGTATTTCCACTACGAGACGACGCTCGGGTCGCTCGGGCGGGTCCCGAAGATTTCGGTGGATCAGGTCACGATGAGAGTGTACCAGCGGATATTCGGGCACTAACGGCACAACAGCAGGCCCTCAACGCTTTTTCGAACGTACCGGTGCGATCGCCGCCGTCAGCAGCTCCGCCGCGTGCTCCCGCGAGACCCTGCTCTCCGGATCCCCGCCGAGCATCCGCGCGATCTCACGCACCCGGCCCTCGCCCTCGACCAGCGAGATGTCCGCGGTTGTCACCCCACCTTTCGCGCCCTTGCTCACCACGATGTGATGGTGCGCGCGCGCCGCGATCTGCGGGAGGTGTGTGATCGCGAAGACCTGATGGTGTCCGGCCACGCGGCGCATGGAATCGCCGACCATCAACCCGACTTTCCCGCCGATGCCCGCGTCTACTTCGTCGAAGATCAGCGTCGGCACGCGGTCGATGCGCGCGAGGATCGTCTTCAGCGCCAGCATGACGCGCGCAAGCTCGCCGCCCGATGCCACCCGTGAAAGTGCGCGCGCGTCGTGCCCGACGTTCAGCGCCACGCGGTACTCCACGTCTTCGGCGCCCGTCGCGGCGATCTCCGCTCGCGGAACGAGCGTCACCATGAACTTGCCGTCCGGCATGCCAAGTTCCGGGAGCAGCGCCTCGACGGCTTTTGCGAGCTTCGCGCTGGCGACGCGGCGTCGGCTGGAAAGTTTTGCTGCGGAGGCGTCGAGCGCGGCTTCCGCCGTCTTCACCCGTTCCTCGAGACCGCGGAGGTCGAGGGCGGCCGTGTCCAGCAGGTCGAGCTCCGCGCGTGCCGCCCGCCCCGTTTCCACCGCCGCCGCGATCGACCCGCCGTACTTCTTTGCGAGGCGGAAGATCAGGTCGCGCCGCCGCTCGACGACTTCGAGCCGCGCAGGATCGTTCTCGATGCTCGCCAGATACGCGTCCGTCTCGCGCGCGAGTTCGTCGAGTGCGTAGTACGCCGCGTCGTACAGCGACTGGAGCCGCTCAGTCGACGAGTCAATTTTCTGGAGCGCGGCCAGCGCCCGCTGGAGGTGCCCGACGCGGCGCACCACCGCGTCATCGCCTCCGTCGAGCGCTTCACTCACTTCGCCCGCGAGGCCGCGCAGTTCCTCGCCGTGCGAGAGGCGGCGCGACTCGTCATCGAGTCTCGCACCTTCGCCTTCGACGAGCTTTGCCTCTGCGATCTCCTTCGCAACGTGCTGCAGGTAGTCTGCGCGCTGCTGCGCTTCGTCGCGGCGGGTGCGCAGCGCGTTCACCGCGCCCCGCGCGTCCGCAAGCTCGCGATGCATCGCCGCCACATGCGCCGCCTCGCCCGCGCATTCGCCGAACAGGTCGAGAATCGCGCGCTGCGAGTCTCCGTCGAGCAGCGCCTGCGCCTCGTGCTGCCCGTGCACGTTCACGAGGAGGCGGCCGATGTCGGCGAGCACGCCCGTGGTGACCGGCGACCCGTTGATCCACGCCCGCGCCCGCGCGCCGGCCGCGGCGACCTCTCGCTTCAGCACGACAGTGCCACCGTCCGCCTCGATGCCGCGCGCATCGAGCGCCGCCGCGAGTTCCGGCGAGTCGGCGACGTCGAACACGCCCTCCACGGTCGCGCGCTCCGCACCAGTGCGCACCAAGTCGGTGGCCGCACGGTCGCCGACGAGCAGCCCCAGCGCGCCAACGATGATCGACTTGCCCGCCCCTGTCTCGCCAGACAGCACGTTGAACCCCGGCGCGAGCGGCAGCGTGACCGATTCAATGATCGCGAAGTTGCGAATCCGTAACTCGGTCAGCACCTGTTGAACTCCTCACTCGTCTCGTTCAGCCAGCCCTCCCCACCCCAGCTTTCTCCGCATCCGCCCGAAGAACGTCGTCCCCGTGAACCGCACGATCTTCACTCTGTGGGCCGACGTCTTGATGGTGAGCGCCTGGCCCATACCTAAACTGGTGCCTGTCTGCCCGTCGACCGTCACCAAAACCTCCTGCGGCGCATCTTCTGGTTGCACGACGATCACCGCGTCCGGGGGCAGAAGGATCGGCCGCACCGCCAGCGTGTGCGGCGAGACCGGCGTGAGGAGGATCGACTCCACCGTCGGCGCAACGATCGGCCCGCCCGCCGAGAGCGAATACGCCGTGGAGCCGGTCGGCGTCGAGATCACGATGCCGTCCGCGGCGAGCACACCGAGCTCCTCACGGTTCACCCACACGCGCAGCCGCAGGACCCGCGCGAACCCGCCCTTGTGCAGCACGACGTCGTTCAGCGCGTACATGCGCGGCGCGCCGGCATCCGCGCTGGCGGGGCTCGCCTCGAGCGTCATCCGCGAGTCGGTCTGATACTGCCGTTTGGAGAGACGCGGCAGCATTTTCGCGAAATCCTTCCCGCGGCAGCTGGTGAGGAATCCGAGCTTGCCGAGGTTCACGCCGACGATCGGCACGTCGGCTCCGGCGAGAAAGCGCGCGGCGCGGAGCAGCGTGCCATCGCCGCCGAGCGACACCAGGGCATCGAGTCCCTCAGGGTCCGTCAGCGTGTCGCCGCCCAGCGCGGGCTGCAACAGACTCGGCTCGAACGAAAGCGCCAAACCGAGGCGCGGCGCTTCGGTCGCGAGCAGGGTGAGAATTTCCGGCAGTCCGTCGTAGCCCTGATGGCCGATGACGCCGAGTCGCATCACCCCGTGACCGCCTCTGATTCGTGCAGGGCGCGCACGCGCTCCGCAATTCCACCTGCGTCGAGGCCGCATGCCGCGAGCTGCCGCGCCCGCGACGCCGCGTAGATGATGCGATCGGGCACCCCGTGCGCGGTCACGCGAACGCTGGGGTCCATGGTAGCGACGACGCTCGCCATATATGCGCCGAACCCGTTCACCACGGTGCCTTCTTCGACGACGAGCAGATGCTTGTGATCGGCAACGACCGCCGCAAGCGTGAGCTCATCGTACGGCTTCAGGTATCGGCAGTTCACCACGGTCACGGAGAGTCCCTCGGTCGCGAGTGCCTCCGCCGCCGCGAGCGACGGCAGCACCATCGTCCCGACCGCGAGGATCGCAACTTCCTTCGGCGTTCCCTGCCGCAGCACTTCCCACGTGCGATACGGAATCGCTTCGATCTCGCCGATCGCCGGCGGAAGGTCCGGCGCCGCATCGCGCGGGTATCGCAGCGCGAACGGTCCCGACGTGTGCTCGACCGCGGAACGCAGCAGGCCGAGCATCTCACGTCCGTTCTTCGGTGCGGTGACCGTCATGTTCGGAACCGCGAGCATGTAGGCTATGTCATACAGGCCGGCGTGCGTCTCGCCATCCTCGCCCACCAGTCCCGCGCGATCCATGCAGAAGATCACCGGCAGCCGCTGGATCGCGACGTCGTGGATGATGCTGTCGTACGCCCGCTGCAAGAACGTCGAATAGATCGCCGCGACCGGACGGATCCCCTGCGTCGCGAGGCCGGCGGCCATCGTGATCGCATGCGCCTCGGCGATGCCGACGTCGAAGAAACGTGTCGGATGAGCCTTGGCGATCAGCGACGTGCCCGTGCCGCTCGGCATCGCCGCGGTCAGCGCGACGATGTCCTTGTGCGAGGCCATGAGCTCGGAGAGTCCCTTGCCGAACACCGCCGTGTAGTTGGCGTTGGAGGTGGACGCCTTGAGCTGCTTTCCCGTCGCCGGATCGTGGCCCGGCGGGAGGGCGTGCCACTTCTCGACGTGCTCACCCGCGGGAAATCCTTTTCCCTTTTGCGTGATGACGTGCACCAGGCGCGGGCCTTTCATGTCGCGCACGGCCCTGAACGTGTCGTTGAGCGTTTTGATGTCGTGTCCGTCGATCGGCCCGAAATACCGGAATCCGAGCTCCTCAAACAGCACCCCTGGCGTGAGGAACGCCTTCACGCTCTCCTCCCACCTCTTGAGCAGCGCGGACGCGTGCAGCACTCCCGGCGCGTGATTGACGACGTCGCCGACAGCGCTGCGGATACGGTTGTAGATCGGGTTGCGCTGCACGGACGACAGGTATTTGTGCATCGCGCCGACATTCGGCGCGATGGACATTTCGTTGTCGTTCAGCACGACGATGAAATCGCGTCCCGACGCGCCGGCGTTGTTGAGCCCCTCGTACGCAAGGCCGCTACCGAGCGAGCCGTCGCCGATCACGGCGATGACCTTGAAGTTTTCGCCGTTCAGATCGCGTCCGACGGCCATTCCATACGCCGCCGAGATCGACGTGGCCGCGTGGCCCGCGCCGAATGCATCGTATTCGCTTTCGGTGCGCTTCAGAAAGCCGGACAGTCCGTCCTCCTGGCGCAGCGTGCTCATGCGGCCGGCACGGCCCGTGAGAACCTTGTGCGGATAGCCTTGGTGCCCGACGTCCCACACC
>JBOHTH010000194.1:0-2669 GCA_050733535.1 Gemmatimonadaceae bacterium
GCGCGAAGGGACGCAACTCACCCGACCTGCGCGCGCTGAACGGCGACTACTACGCAAGCCAGGATTTCATCCAGACCGACGCCGCGATCATTCCCGGAAACTCGGGCGGACCGCTCGTGAACATTCGCGGCGAAGTGGTGGGCATCAACAGCGCGATCGCGAGCGAAACCGGGTCATACGCAGGGTACGGCTTCGCGATCCCGATTACGCTCGCAAAGACGGTGATGGATGACATCATCGCGCACGGCCATGTGCGCCGCGCGATCCTCGGCGCGGCAATCCTGGACCTTACGCCGGACGACGCCGCGGCTGCGAAGCTCAAGGACATCGCGGGCGTAAAGATCGAGTCGTTCCTGGACGGCAGCCCGGCTGAAAAGGCCGGAATGGAGCCCGGCGACATCGTCATCAAGATCGACGGCAAGCCGGCGGACCGCGTGAGCACGCTGCAGCGCATGATTCGCTCGCACCAGCCTGGCGATGTCGTGGATCTCGAAGTCGTCCGCTACGGCGATCACAAGGACTTCAAAGTGAAGCTGATCGAGGCGCCGACCGCTGAGGCGACGGTTGCGTCGAACTCCGGCGGGCCGGGCGCCCCGGGCGGTGCGAGTCGCGCGCCGCGCGCCGCGCCGGTCGTGCCGGCAACGGTCACGGTCAAGAAGCTCGGGATCGTGCTCGAGGCGATCACGCCGGAGATGGTCCGCGGCACGAACTTCTCGGGCGCGCAGAAAGGCGTCGTGATCAAGTCGGTCGAGCCGGGGAGCGTGAGCGATGGCAAGCTGAGTGCCGGGCTGATCATTACGGGGGTGATCCATCCGGAGCCGCGGATTTCGATCAAGAACGCAGACGATCTCCAGAAGGTGCTGGCCAAGCTCAACCCGGGCGACATCATCGGGCTCACGGTTGCGGGGATCAATACCCGGGGTGAAGTGCAGTCGAGCGTTGTAAACGTCCGCATCGGGAACTGATTCGGTCCCCACTCCCCAGGAGCGTCGGCTGCCAGACCCGGATTCGAGCGAACACCTCCCGCTGACGCTCGGAGGCGTGTATACGCTCGAGCGCGAGGTTGGACGCGGGGGCATGGCGCTCGTCTACCTTGCTCGCGACAAAAAGCACGATCGTCCGGTGGCGGTCAAAATCCTCCGCGGCGAAGTCATGGCGAACGTTGCCGCGCAGCGGTTCCTGGTCGAGATCGGCACCGTCGCGCGGCTGCAGCATCCGCACATCGTCCCGATCTACGACTCGGGGAGCACGGATTCGCTGCTGTACCTCGTGATGCCGTACATTGACGGCGAATCGCTCCGCGACCGGCTCGAACGCGAGAAGCAGCTCCCGCTCGCCGAGGCCCTGCGCCTCACGGCCGAAGTCGCGGAAGCGCTGAGCTTCGCGCACAGCCGCAACGTGGTGCACCGCGACATCAAGCCGGAGAACATCCTCCTCTTTCAGCGGCACGCGATGGTCGTGGACTTCGGCATCGCAAAAGCGCTCGCGGGACCGGAGACGGCGTCGGTCACGGTCGAGGGAATGTTCGTCGGGACGCCACTCTACATGGCTCCTGAGCAGATGTTCGGCGACCAGCCGGTCGACGAGCGCGCCGACATCTACAGCCTGGCGACGGTGCTTTACGAGCTGCTCGAGGGGAGCCCGCCCTTCATGGGTCCGACGGCCGTTGCCATTCTCTCCCGCAAGGCCGCCAACCCGGCCGTGCCTCCGCGCCAGCCGCTCGACTCGCTGCCGGCACATGTGGAGCGCGCGCTGATGAAAGCGCTCGAACGCGAGCGCGAGCAGCGCTTCGGATCAGTCGCCGAGTTCGCCGAGGCGCTCACCACCGCGCCCGCACAGCGCACCAGCGCCCGGCACGGCACCAGCACGACCACGCCCTCGATCGCGGTCCTTCCGTTCGTGAACGCGAGCGCCGACCCTGATAACGAATACTTCAGCGATGGCATCAGCGAGGACCTCATCCACGCGCTGTCCAAGCTGCCGAACCTTCGCGTGGTGGCGCGCACGTCCGCGTTCGCGTTCAAGGGCCGCGATCAGGACGCACACGCGGCGGGCGCCGAGCTCGGCGTCGCCACCATCCTGACCGGGAGTGTGCGCCGCGCCGGACACCGGATACGCATCACCACTGACCTCATCGACGTCGCGACGAAATTTGCGCTCTGGTCCGAACGCTTCGACCGCGAACTCACCGACGTGTTCGCGGTGCAGGACGAAATCTCGCGAGCGATCGTCGACACGCTCCGCGTACGCCTGCTCGGCGAACCCGGGCGCCTGGTCGACACGCCGACGACCACCTTCAGCGCGTATGAGGCATACCTCAGGGGCCGCTTCGAATGGGGCCAGCGCACGCCTGCCTCGATGCGCCGCGCGCTCGACGAGCTGCAACGGGCCGTGGATGCCGACCCCGCGTTCACGCTCGCGCTCACCGGGCTTGCGGACTGCCATCTCACGCTCGCGGTCTACGGCGTGGCAGCGCCGGCAGACGCGATGCCGCGTGCGGCAGCCGCCGCCGAGCAGGCGCTGCTCGCCGATCCGCGTTCGGCCGACGCGCTGACGGCTCGCGCCTCGGTGCGCGCGCTCTACCGCTTCGACTGGCGCGGCGCCGAGGACGACTACCTCGCCGCCCTCGCCGCGCGCGAACAATCGCCGGTGACGCATCAGTGGTACGC
>JBOHTH010000195.1:0-2838 GCA_050733535.1 Gemmatimonadaceae bacterium
AGCCCACGCGGTTCGGGTACGGGTAAATCGTTTTCTGCGTGCCGGTGCGGATGTCGGTGAGGTTGATCATCCCGCCTTGCGCGTCGGAGTAGACGAGCCACGGCTTGTCCATCACCGGCACGGTGAAGAACCCGTCGCCGCCCGAGACCGTGTACCAATCGTTCTTGCGGACGCCCTGCCCCGACAGCGCCTGGCTCGGTCCGCACCAGTTGCCGTTGTCTTGCAGACCGCCGCACACCATGTACGGCTTCTGCATGTCGTAGTTGATATGGTAGAACTGAGTGAACGCGAACGTGTTCACGACCTCGAACGTCTTGCCCCCGTCGTAGCTGACCTGCCAACCGCCGTCGGAACCGCTGAGAATTCTTTTTGGATTCAGCGGATCGATCCACAGCGCCTGATGGTCGCCGTGCACGCCGTTGCCGATCGTGTGGAAGTTCTGCCCGCCGTCCTCGGATTCGTAGAGCGATCCCGAGAGCGAGAACACGCGGTTCTCGTTCATCGGGTCCACGCGGATGTCCGAGTAGTAGAAGGGGCGGAAGTTGATGTTCGGGTCGCGGTTCACCGTGCGCCAATGGTCACCCGCGTCGTCGCTGCGCCAGAGTTCACCCTCGGTCTTCGTTTCGCTCACCACGTAGACCACGTTCGGCGCATTGGTGCCCACGGCAATGCCGATGCGGTCCATATCGCCCTTAGGAAGTCCGCGTTCCGCAGTTTTCCCGGACAACTTCTCCCATGAATCGCCGCCGTTCACCGACTTGTACACTGCGGTGTTGCCCCCGCCCGACTCGAGGTGCCAGGCCCAGCGGCGGTAGGTGTACATCCCGGCATACACGATGTTGAAGTTCGACGGATCGACCGCGACGTCGGAGCAGGCCGTCTGCGCGTCAACGTAGAGGACCTTCTTCCAGCTCTTTCCACCGTCCAAGGTTTTGAATACGCCACGCTCTTCGTTCGGACCCCACTCGCGGCCAAGTCCGCAGACGTAGACCATGTCCGGATTCTTCTGGTCGATCACGATGCGCGCGATCTTGTCCGAGTTGACGAGCCCGATGTGCGTCCAGTGTTCGCCGGCGTCGACGGACTTGTACATCCCGTCGCCAATTGATGCATTGTTGCGCGGGTTCTCCTCGCCCGTGCCGACGTAGATGACGTTCGGATCGCTCGGCGCGACGGCAATCGCCCCGATGGAGCCGATATCCTGCTTGTCGAAGATCGGCTTGAAGGTGACGCCGCCGTTTACCGTTTTGATGATCCCGCCGTTCGCGCCCGCCACGTAGTAGGTGTACGGATCGCCCGGGATGCCCGCAACGACCGAGACGCGCCCGGCATTGTTGGCGGGCCCGACGGACCGCCATTTGAGACCGGCGAGCGCGTCGGTATCCCTCGACCCGACCTGAGCGTGGAGGGATGCGCCAACGGTCGCAGTCGCGGCCGAAAGGAGGAGCGAAAGCGATGGGCTGCGAAGCATGACAGCATCCTGACAGAGAGTTGTGTGGTCCCGTCGTAGATACTGACGCGACGCGGAGGTCGTCGCAATGCGGCGTCTGATCGCGCGGGCCCGCACCCGATCCTTTCAACGTCCACGGGCGGCCCTCGCGTAAGTCCATAGCCGGTCGAACGAGTTACGAGCGCCACAACGAGTCGTCGATTCAGAGTGCCGATCGTTACACGGGCAAGGGGGAACCTTGGCAATCGCAATCAAGCCGACCAACCTTCACAGTCACGATCGCTCCAGCGCGGCCGCAGCGCCGCGCGCCCATGATCCGCTGCACACCGAGTGCCTGACGCCGCTCGCGGTGACCCTCGGGTTGGTGCTGTGGACCGCGATCATTTTCTTCGTACGCGCAGTCTAAACGCGGATCTAAGAGAGAGAAAGGAGAAAAATCCTTAATCGCGGATTTCGCGGAAACGGGCGGATCGCTCAGTGTGCGCTGAACGATCCGCCCGTTTCTGCGAAATCCGCGATTAAGTCTTTGTTTCCCCTAATCCGTGATTAATTCCTTTTCTCAGATGCAACTGTCAGAAACCGCGGGTCTCTGAAAGTTGCCGTCGTCTGACAGGTCCCGTGTGAGAGTTATGCCTTTGTGGTCGCCTGCTGCTAGACCATATCCAGCAGCGCGATAACCCCGTTCACCTGCGCCTTCATCGCCGCCGCATCCGTCGCGGACATCCGTCGCAGATCTACGGTGAGATTGATCTCCTTGATCAGCCCGTGCAGCAGCACGATCGCAGCCGTCGAGTGTCCCTTGGTGACTTCCAGCTTCGCCGCGCCAATCGTCGCCTTGAACGCGACTTCAGTCAGCTTGAGGATCGAGCCGCTCGCCGCGTAGCCGTTGACCAGCGCGGTGATCGCATCGAGACCCGCGATCGCCGCCTGCGTCCTGCTCGCCACGACCACGGTCATCGTACTCGTGCTCGGCCATCCGAACACATCGGTCACGGTCAACGTAGCCGTGTAGCTGCCGCCCGCGGCATAGCTCTTCGTGGCGACTTTCCCGGTAGCCGTGGTGCCGTCGCCGAAGTTCCAGGCGTACGTCAACGCCTCGGTGCGCCCGCCGAGGTCGGCGCGGCCGAGATCGGGGTCGGTACTCGCTGATGCGTCGAACGTGAGCGGCGTGCCGACGATCTTCGCGCCGCTGAGCGCGTAGGTCGCGACCGGCGCGTGATCGTGATACTGGAGTGCCGTGCGAAATCCCGGCGGGAGCGCTGAGAGAAAGCTGTAGCCGGTGGCCGATTCGATGCTGTCGACTGTGGTCAGGTATTTCGCCCACGGATCGTTTCGCACGCCAGCGATGTTCGGCATGTTCACCGCCATGAGCGAGAGACCGGCGAGAT
>JBOHTH010000196.1:0-13138 GCA_050733535.1 Gemmatimonadaceae bacterium
GGAGCGAGCGGCGCGGCCGCCCCCGGAGACGCGGCCGCACGAGCCGCCGCGGCACTCTGCGCGGGCAGCGACGCAATCTGCTGGTCGATCTTCTTCATCTCGGCGTCCCAGTCACGATCGCTCATTCGCTCTCCCGCGCCAGCCCGTGGCGCTCGATCTTCTTGTACAGGTTGGAGCGTGGCATGTCGAGCGCACGCGCCGTTTCCGCCACGTTCCAGTCGTGCTGCCGCAGCTTCACCGCGAGAAACGCCCGCTCCGCGGCGAGTTTGAAGGCCTCGAACGACGCGCTGTCCTCCAGGCCGCCGAGGCCGCCAGTGCTCGACGCGCGCGCGCCGGTGAGGCGCTCCACGTCAGCGACGGTCACGCGCGGTCCGGGCGCGAGGATCAGCAGGCGCTCGATCGTATTGCGCAGTTCACGCACGTTGCCGGGCCACTCGAACGACATGAGACGCTCGATGGCCGCGCCCTCTACGGATCGCGGTGCGACGCCGTCATTGCGCGCGAACTGCCCGAGAAAATGCTCCACCAGCAGCGGGATGTCCTCTCGCCGTTCGCGCAGCGGCGGGACGTGGACCGGCACGACGTTCAGGCGGTAGTAGAGATCCTCGCGAAAACGCCCCGCCGCAATTTCCTCCTCGAGCTTCTTGTTTGTCGCGGCAATCACCCGCACGTCGACCTTGCGCGGCTTCGCGCCGCCGATCCGTGTCACGTCGCCGTCCTGCAACACGCGCAGCACCTTGGCCTGCGCCGCAAGCGACATGTCGCCAACTTCGTCGAGGAACAGCGTGCCGCCGTCGGCTTGCTCGAATTTTCCGGCGCGATCCAGCACGGCCCCGGTGAACGACCCCTTCATATGGCCGAACAGCTCGCTCTCGATCAGCTCGCCGGGAATCGCGGCGCAGTTGACCTCGACGAACGGCTTCCGCGCCCTCGGCGACTGGCGGTGCAGCGCGCGCGCCACGAGTTCCTTGCCCGTTCCGTTCTCACCGGTGATCAGCACGCGCGCCGTGGTGTCGGCGACCTTCCCGATGTTCTCCGTCAGCGCCCGAATGCCGAACGACTTCCCGACGATCTCGTACCGTGACTCGATCGTTGCCTTGAGCCGCTCGTTCTCCTCGGCGAGATCAATGCGCCCCGTGGCGTTCCGCAGGGTCACGAGAATGCGGTCCGTGTCGAGCGGCTTCTCGAGAATGTCGTAGGCGCCAAGCTGCGTCGCCTCGACCGCGTTCTGGATCGTCGCGTGGCCGCTGATCATCACCACGACGGCGGCGGGATCGCGCTCGCGGATGCGCTTGAGCGTCTCGATGCCGTCCATCCCCGCCATCTTCACGTCGAGGAAGACGAGCTGCGGCTTCCACTGGTCGTAGACGGTGACCGCCTCTCCACCCGATGCCGCCGCGCGCACGTCGTATCCCTCGTACTCGAGAAGCTGGGTGAGCGCCGCGCGGATCCCCTTCTCGTCGTCCACTACCAGGAGGCGGCGACTCACGGCACCGACTTGTAGAGCACAACATGCCCCTTCGCGATGCGCACGTCGGCGAGTTCGCGCGGGATCGTGAACCGGATTGCGTTCTTCGGCGTGCCGGCCGTGCGGCTCTTCACCTGAAGCCGGCTCACGATCTTCTCGATGAGCGCCGAGGGGAGCTGCAGTTCCTTGAACGCGATCTCGTCCACGAGAAACTCCGCGCGCCCGGACCCGACCACTTCGAGTCGCCCGCGCACGGTGACCTCCTGGCGCCCGTTGAGCATGGTCGCGAGCGGTCCGAGCGCAGTGGCGTCCGCGAGGTCGGCGACGTTCACCATGGCGCGCACGTACAGCCGCTCGTCGCGCGCGAGCGCCTCCGCGCCGGTGGAATCATGACTCAGCTCCCGGATCGCCGGGCCGATCGCGTACGCCGCGAGGTCGCCGGCGGCGACGTCCACGTACACGCGGCCGCTCCGGCTCTGCAGCGTCGCGATCGCGTCCCGTGCGCGCACCGCTCCCTCGGGCGTGAGCGGTTCCCACTTCGCGGCGGCCACCGCCGTCACCGCGGGCGCGGTCACGGCGGCCGGCGGGAGATGCAGCCGCTTCCGCGCGCTCGGCAGCCAGGCATCACGCGTGAACCACGCCGCTGCCGCACAGGCGGCGAGCATGAGGAGGCAACCCAGCCGCCAGATGCAGCCAAACATCAGGCCGCTCCGAGCGCTTCCACGAGCGGCTGCTCGTGCGCGTGGTTCATCGAGCCGCTGCGGAAGCCGCGCAGGTCGAACTCCACCGCGCTGAACCCCGCCGACGTTACCGCGGCACGCACCGCACGGCGCCCTTCAGCCGTGCGCCATCGCGCGAGCTCCGCGAGCGACAACTCCAGCCGGGCCACGGCGCCGAAGTGGCGAACTCGCAGGTCGCCCGCCACGCCGATCTGGCGCAGGGCCCGCTCCGCTGCCTCGACCGTCGCGAGCCGCTCGACCGTGACTTCCGTTCCATACGGCAGGCGCGATGCAAGACAGGGCGAAGACGGCTGTGACCAGGTTGGGATGCCGCGCTCGCGCGACAGAACGCGGATGTCATCCTTGGTGAAGCCGAGCTCCGCGAGCGGCGACCGCACCCCCTGCTCCACCGCCGCGCCCTTGCCCGGACGATGCCCACGGCCGTCATCCGCGTTGGTGCCATCGACGACGACGGCAAGCCCGCGCTCACGGGCGACGGGCACGAGACGCGACCATAGTTCGGTTTTGCAGAAATAACAGCGATTGGACGGATTGGCCGCGTAGCGCGGATCGTGCAGCTCGTCCGTATCGATCTCGAGCACTGGCACGCCGAAGCGGTCGGCCACCGCGCGCGCGCGCGTCCACTGTTCCATCGGATAGCTCGCGCTCCGGCCGATGACCGCGAGTACGTTCTCGGCCCCGAGCGCACCGAGCGCGACGCACGCGAGGTAGGCCGAGTCGACCCCGCCGCTGAATCCGACAAGCACGGAGCCCCGGCACTTCAGCCATTCGACCAGCGCGACTTCCTTTTCGATCGCAGGAGGTGTCACGGACATCGGCATTGGGGAAACCTAGCGCGAGGGTTTTCCCGGCGCGTCGCGCCGGTGGATGACTCCTCCCCTCACTACGAAGGCAATCGCCCGGGTGTTCCGGATATCGTCGGCGGGATTGGCGTTGAGCACGACGAGGTCGGCGAGCTTTCCGGCAGCCACTGTGCCCAGCTTCGAAGCGGCGCCGAGCGCCATCGCCGAGTTGAGCGTTGCGGCGGTTATGGCCTCGAGCGGGGTAAACCCGGCGCGCGACACGAGGAGCTCCATTTCTCCGTGCAGCGCGGGGAGCGAGTCGCGCGAGGGAGGCGGCATCATGCCATCGGTACCGGCACAGATCGTCACCCCGGCGGCGTGCGCGGCGCGCGTCGCGTCGTACGCCCACTGGGCGGCGCGCGGCGGATCGACGAGGCCGAACGACGGTCCCTTGGCGGCCCCGAAGCGCGGCAGAATGGACAGCGTGACGTCGAACACGGTGTGCTGCGCCTTCATCTTCGCATACAGCGCTTCCATCGCCGGGCCGTCAGGTGCCACGGAGTCGTACGCCGACCGCGGCGGGACGCGATCGGAATAGTGCAGCGGCGGGTTCGGGATCGCTGCCCAATAGAGGTAGAGCGCGTGCGAGATCACGTCGACACCGGCGTCCACATCGTCCGTCGCTGTCGCAGGAAACACCGTCGAGTGCGCCCAGACCTTCATTCCCTGGCGGTGTGCCTCTGCGGTGATTTTCGTGACGAGATCCGCGGGGAGGTCGGCGTAAATCTTGATCGCGGTCGCGCCGGTCGCCTTGGCGTCACGCACGGCGATCTTCAGGTCGGTGGCCGGCGTGATCCCTTTCATCCACGCCACCTCGCCGGGCGTGCCGCCGTGCGCCGACGCGCCGGTGCGCGGGTCCTTGAAGAAGCTCGGCCCCGCCATCAGCGACGCGTAGTAGATCCGGGGAAGCAAGGCGTCGGCGCGGCGGGCGGTTTTCGCGAGCGCCTTGAGCGCGATCGCGTCCCCGGCCATATCGCGGACGCTCGTCAGCCCGCCGAGGAGCGCCCGCCCGAGCCTCTCCGCCGCGTGCGCGTCCTGCCCCTTGGGATCCGTCGCGTTGTGGACATGCGCGTCGATCAGCCCGGGAATCACGAACTTCCCGCTGAGATCCACCGCGCGGACACCGTGCGGCAGCGCGCGGCTCCCGGTCTCAAACACCGCCTCGATCACACCGCGCTTCACGAGGATCGTCTGGCCCGCGAGAGGCGGCGCACCGGTGCCGTCTATCACCGTGGCGTTGGTGAACGCGATGTGGGCGAGCGTGTCGGAGCTGGACTGTGCGGCCGCAGTGTGCGCGGCGATGGCCAGCAGCACCATCCGGAGAATTCGGCGGGTATGGGTCACCCGCACAAAATACTACTCGAGCATCATCTCTGCCGCACTCGTACTCTTGGTCCGTCGCACGAGGACCAGCAAAGGGATGAGCGCGAGCACGAGCAGCGCCGCGATGATATAGCTGTGCGAGTACGCAATCACGCTCGCCTGACCGAAGATTTCGCCGTCGACCACGGCGTACGCGCGGTGCATCGCAGTGCCGGCATCGGCGCCGCGCGCGGCGAACCCGCGTGCAAGCATGGAGATGCGCCCGAGACTGCCCGGGTCTGTCGTCGTGACGTGCGCCGCCAGCACGGCCTTCGCTTGCACCGTGTCGTGCGAGACGATGGTCGCAACACCTGCGATGCCGAGCGACCCGCCGAGCTGCCGGAAGAAGTTGTAAAGGCCCGTGGCCTGCGGCAGCTCGCCGCGCGGGAGATCGGCGAGCGTGAGCGTCGTCAGCGGCACAAACATCAGTCCCAGCCCCACGCCGCGGAGAATGAGCGGCATGACGAAATTGCCGCTCCCGCTTTGGCTGGTGATTTCCGAGAGCTGCCACATCGCCAAGCCGAACGTGCCCGCCCCGAGCGCAATGAGCAGGCGCGGGTCGAATCGGCTTGTGAGGCGGCCGACCACCCACATCGAGACGGCCGTCGCCAACGCGCCCGGGAGGAGGACGATCCCCGTCTGTTCCGCGGTCATGCGCAGGTTGTTCTGCATGAACACCGGCAGGGTGAACACCGAGGCGTACAGGCCGACGCCCATCACGATGCCGAGCACCGTGCCGACCCACATCGCCCGGTGGCGCAGCACGCGGAAATCGATGACCGGATGCTCCGTGGTGAGTTCGCGCCAGGCGAGAGCGACGCCACCGATTCCAGCAATGATCGCCAGTGCGATCATCAGCTTCGACGCAAACCAGTCGTCGCGCTGGCCGTATTCAAACAGGTATTGGAGTGACGACACGCACACGATGAGCAGGCCGATGCCGGCATAGTCCACCGATGCCGCGCGCTTCTGGTGCTTGGAGTCGTGGACGTAGGTGCCGATCATGAATGCGGCGAGGATCCCAAGCGGTACGTTGATATAGAAGATCCATGGCCAGCTGTAATTGTCGGTGATCCAGCCTCCGAGAGTGGGCCCGATCGTCGGGCCGACCATGACGCCGAGACCAAACAGTGCCATCGCCATTCCGGCCTCCTCCGGCGGGAACGTCTCGAGGAGGACGGCCTGCGACACGGTCATCAGCGCGCCGCCGCCAACTCCCTGGACGACGCGCCAGAAAATGAGCAGCGCGAGCGAGTGGGCCGCCCCGCAGAAAAAACTTGACGTCGTGAACACGATGATCGAGCCGACAAAGTACCGTTTGCGCCCGAACATCCCGCCGAGCCAGCCCGTGAGCGGCATGACGATGACACTCGCGAGGATGTAGCCGGTCGAGACCCACGCGATCTCGTCGAGCGACGCGCCGAGGTTGCCCATCATGTCCGGGAGCGCGACGTTCACGATGGAGCTGTCGATCACCTGCAAGAGCGCGGCGAGCACCACCGCGAAGGCAATG
This sequence comes from Gemmatimonadaceae bacterium, assembly GCA_050733535.1. Lineage (GTDB taxonomy): Bacteria > Gemmatimonadota > Gemmatimonadetes > Gemmatimonadales > Gemmatimonadaceae > Fen-1231. The sequence continues at coordinate 5,926 of JBOHTH010000196.1, forward strand.
ACGTATTTGTGCGACTGCGCGGGTTCGGCCGCGTGCGTGGCGCCGGCGCTCATCGGCGTGCGCGACTCCGAGGCGCGCGCGGTGGCTTGCGGGTTCGCGCGGGCTTTTTCAGGTGGCGGGCCCGCCACGAGTCGAGGGCGTCGTCGACGCGCCCGGCGATGTAGGCGTACACGTCTTCCATGTAGCGGAGACGCGCGCGGACGGCGGCGCTGGGCGCGGGTGAGCGGCGCTTGAGTTCTCCGATGGCGACGTTGAGGCGGCGCCAGCGCTCGACGCGGTACTCCATGAGGCTGGCGAAGAAGTCGGGCGCGATCTGCCAGTAGTCGCGGCGGTCACCGGGCTTCCCGACGCGGACGACGACGCCCTTTTCGAACAGGCGGCGCGCGTCGGTACTCACGCTGGCCTTGCTGACGCGGAGGGTGCCGGCGATTTCGTCGAGCGAGAGCGGGCGGTCCGCGAGGAGGAGGTGCCCGAAGAGGCGCCCGCCGATGCGGGTGAAGCCGTCGGCCTCGAAGGTGAGGCCCATTTCGCCGACGAACCAGTCGTGATCGCGGGAGGGCATGCGGATGGAACGGGTGGGGTGTGCGTTTACTGCGTTCAGTATAAACTGAATGCAAGGGAGAGGCAAGACTGAAGACCGAAGACTGAAGACCGAAGACCGAAGACCGAAGACGGGGCGCACTTTCGGGTCGTGCGCCAGTTTGAACCGTTCGTCACTGGGAAGGCGTTGTCATAGGTGACTAGCGGTTGGTGCTGGGTATGTGGTCCGTGGCTCGTTGTCAGTGGCTTGCGGTCGGTGGTACAGGGTGGAGCGGTGAGCGAAATCGATGCGCAGGGCGGCCTTTCGGTGACGCCCCCGCGCGTCACGCACCAACAGCCGTGGACCTGCGACCAGAAGCCAGAGACCGCGAACCCCGCACTAACGACCCCTGACCTACCACCATTGCACACACCAAGATCAAACTGGCCCACACTCACTTTCGGCTCACTCGGCATGTCGACAGATTGCATGCATGTCCACCGCCGCTCCGCCCGCCGCCACAGACCTCACCGCCCTCGCCCGACAGACCGCGGCCGGCCGCGTATCGGACATGGCCGCCGGGCTCGTCGCCTCCGAAATCCTGAAGATCGCCGCCGAAATCCGCGGACTCGTCCGCGCCGGCACTTCGGTCTGCAACCTGACCGTCGGCGATTTCGACCCGCGGCAGTTCCCGATCCCCGCGCACCTCCGCACCGGCATCCAGCGCGCGCTCGAAAACGGCGAGACCAACTACCCGCCGTCGGATGGCGTCCCCGAACTCCGCCAGGCAGTGCAGCGCTATTACCACCGCGAACTCGGCCTCGGATATCCGATCGAGTCCGTGCTCATCGCCGGCGGTGCGCGGCCGATCATCTACGCCATCTATCGTGCGGTCGTCGACCCCGGGGATCGCGTGCTCTACCCGCTCCCGTCGTGGAACAACACGCACTACATCCACATGCTCGGCGCGCACGGCGTGCCGATCCCATGCACGAGCGCGAACCGCTTTCTGCCGACGCTGGAACAGCTCGCGCCCGAGCTCCCGACGGCCCGGCTGGTGTGCCTCAACTCGCCGCTCAACCCGACCGGCACCGCGATCGCGCCTGACGCGCTCCACGGAATCTGCACGGCTATCGTCGCCGAAAATCGCCGCCGCGAAACGACGGGCGCGCGACCGCTCTATTTGATGTACGACCAGATCTACTGGCCGCTCTGTGTCGGAGCGACGAAGCACGTCACGCCGCCCGAGCTGGTCCCGGAGATGGCGCGCTACACGATCTTCGCCGACGGCATCTCGAAGGCCTTCGCCGCCACCGGCGTCCGCGTCGGCTGGTCGGTCGGTCCCACGGATGTCACCGAGCGCATGAGCGCGATCCTCGGCCACGTCGGAGCGTGGGCACCACGCGCCGAACAGATCGCGACCGCCGCGCTTCTCGACGATCCGGCCTACTGCGCTGAGTACCACGCAACGTTCATCGCCGGAATCCAGCGCCGCCTCGATATCGCGTTTCGCGCGCTCAGGGACATGAAGGCGAAGGGACTCCCCGTCGACGTCATCGCGCCGATGGGCGCGATCTACCTCAGCGCACGAATCCACCCGTTCGGCAAACGGACGGCCGATGGAAAGGTGCTCAAGACAAACGAAGACGTGCGCGCGTGGATACTCGCCGCGGCACGCATTGGAGTGGTGCCGTTCCAGGCGTTTGGAGTGCCCGAGGACAGCGGGTGGTTCAGGCTGAGCGTGGGAGCGGTGAGCGAGGGAGAGATGGAAGACGCGATGCCCCGACTCTCGGCGGCGCTAGCCGGGCTGAGCTAGAGGTCAACCCGGGGCGGAGTGCGGAAGAGGAGGCGTGAGGCGGAGACGATCAGTGAGACGCGAGGGGGACGACCAGTGAGGACGGGAGGGGGACGATCAGCCGAAGTGCGATGAATCCGGTCCTCATCGCCACCTCGAGTCCGGGATTCCTCTTCCGCACCCCGCGCCGGGCCGAAATCCGGCGTTCCGGATTCCTTTTCCGCGCCCCGAGCCGGGTCGACTCTCGCCGCTCACTTCTGCACTTTGACTCCGCGCGCCATAAAGAACGACGCCAGCACCAGCCCCGCGGCGAGCACCTGCGCCGAAATCGTCTCGACCGTCGGGAACACCGAGAACCAGAGCCCCGCCCACGGTGGAAACAGCTGCGGCACCGCGTGGATCGTCGTCGTGGGCAGCCAGTGCGCCAGTTGCATCTCCTGCGCTTCCTCGCCGACCATCACGAGCAGGACCGCACCGAGCATCACGCCCGTGAACACCAGCATTTTCTTGTACGGCAGCCGCTGATGCGCGACGAAGGCGAGCACCGCGACAATGCAGGTGAGCACCAGGCCGATTGATACGCCATCCAGCACGACGCCCGAGCCCAGCCTGAGGCGATAGCTCTGCAGAAAGAGCACGACTTCAAACCCTTCGCGGTAGAGCGAGGTGAAGCCGAGCAGCGCCAGCCCCATGAACACCTTCGAGCGCGATGTCTCCGGATTCGCGGCGCTCTTGACGAGCCCCTGCTTCTTGCGGGTGTGGAGCCCGATCCAGCCCGTCCAATAGATCTTGTGAAAGAACCAGTTCATCACGATCAGCAGGACGATGATCGCGACCAGCCCAGTTGCGGCCTGGATATGCAGCGCGGAAACGTTCTCCGACAGCGCGCCAAGCAGTCCGATCACGGCGAACCACGTCGCGATCGTCGCCATGAATGCGACCCCCGCCCCCCACGCAATCGGCTTGCGGAACTCACCGGCGGCGCCGGTCATGCTCGCGGTGATCGCCGACAGCACGAGGACGCATTCGAGTCCCTCGCGAAAGGTCAGCACACCGATATCCAGCACTGCAACGGCGGCGCTCGTGTTCGGCGCGTCGGGCGTCGGATTCCCCGCTCCCGCGACGCCCTGCCAGATCAAGATCGCCACCACCGCGAGCGCGCCGAGGCCGAGCACTGCATACAGCGCGCTGCGAATGGCGGGAGGCGCGCTCGTGGATTGACTGGGTGGCATGAGAGTTCGGTACGATACGGTCGCCGTCCGGATCGAAACATCCGGAACGATGCCGATTGTTTTTATCGGGATTGCAATATAACGTGCGAACCATGTTTCAAGAGGCGGCCTGACGGTTCGATCCGCCCATCAATAAACAGCCGGAAACACCGCCGACCAAGTGGCCATCAATGACGCGAAAACCGCCTCCCCTCTCCTGTTGCGACGGCTGCCACCGGCTCACGGCGCGCGAAGTGCAGGTGGCGTGCCACGTCGCGGCCGGACGAACGAGCCGCGAGATCGGCGAAGAACTCGGCATCAGCATGCGGACGGTGAACACGTACCGCGAGCACCTGAGTGCAAAGCTCGGCTGTTCGTCGGTGGCGCAACTGACGCGTTACGTGATTGAACACAAAATCGAAGAGCAGCTTGGAGGCGCGCGATGACCTGCGCTCACGCCCGCCGTCAGCTCTAGGCCGTTGCGGCGCCGCGGTACGTCAGCGCCTCAAGCGCGGCGGACTCGCCGACATCGTCGCGGCCGTCAAGGTCCGCAATCGTCCGCGCCACGCGCAGCGCGCGGTGGTATCCGCGCGCGCTGAGCGACAGGCGCTCCGACGCATTCTCGAGCGTCGCGCGCGCCGCCGTGCTGATGCCGCCGCGTGCGAGCAGCCACCGTCCGGCAACCTCGGCGTTCGTGCGGACCTGATCCAAGCTCGCGTACCGCTCACGCTGACGCACGCGGGCTGCGGCCACCCGCGCGCGAATGCACTCAGACCGCTCCTCGCGATTTTCGGCGCCGAGCGCGGCGATCGAGACGGTCCCGACATGTGCATGCAGGTCGATGCGATCAGCGAGCGGACCGGAGAGCCGCGACGCGTAGCGCTCGATGTCGGCGAGGCTGCAGGAGCACGATGCGCCGGGTTCGCCCGCCTTTCCGCATGGACACGGATTGCACGCGCCAACGAGCTGGAACCGCGCCGGAAACGCGACCGCCTGGGCGGCGCGCGCAATGATCACGCGGCCATCTTCCAGCGGCTGCCGCATGGCGTCCAGCACGTGACGCGGAAGCTCGAGCAGTTCGTCGAGAAACAGCACGCCGCGATGCGCGAGGCTCACCTCGCCCGGCCGTGGACCCGCCCCTCCACCGATTAGCCCGGCCGTAGAGATGGTGTGATGCGGCGCGCGAAAGGGCGGCGTGCGCGAGGGATACGTGCCGGGCGGCAGCAGGCCACCCACGGAGTGCACCGCAACGACTTCGAGCAGCTCCGACTCGTCCAGCTCGGGAAGGATTCCGGGAAGCCGGCGCGCGAGCATCGTCTTGCCCGTGCCTGGCGGACCGACGAGCATCACGTTGTGCGCCCCCGCCGCCGCGATTTCCAGCACGCGCTTCGCCGCGGGCTGGCCAATCACATCTGCGAAGTCCGTGGCATCGCCGGCTGCGTGAACGCAGGCAGCGGTTTCCGGGACAGGCGGAAGAATGTTCCGCCGCAGTGATTCCACCAGCGCGCGCAGCGTGGGCGCGCCCGACAGTCGGGTACTGGTGACGAGTCCGGCTTCCACCGCGTTTCCTTCCGGCAACACGAGCGCACGCACCGCACCGCGCGAGGCCGCGCGCGCGAGCGGAAGCGCGCCGCGAATCGGACGGATGGATCCGTCGAGGCCCAGCTCGCCCACCACGAGGAGTCCGTCCAGCACGGGCAGCTTCAGTTCGCCGATCGCGGCCAGCAGCGCGAGCGCGATGGGGAGGTCGAACGCGGTGCCGTCTTTGCGCACATCGGCCGGCGAGAGATTCACGGTCACGCGCCGCGAAGGCAGCGCGAACCCCGAGTTCGTAATCGCCGCCGTGACGCGCTCGCGCGCCTCCTTTACCGCACTGCTCGCGAGCCCGACGATCGTCCACGCAGGCAGTCCCGCCGCGACGTCGACCTCAACGGTCACGTCGTAGGCTTCGATCCCGAGCACGGCGGCGGAGCGGACGGCGGCGAGCATCAATCATGATGGCACGCGGCTTGTCCAGAACCGTCACCGAAACGCCGCAGCCGACATCACCTTCGCGCACGCGGGTGGCGCCCGCGCTACGATCGGCCCCATCATTGTTTCATGCGCCGCCGCGTGATTTGGCCGTTGATCGCCGTTGCCGGAGGCGCGCTGCACGCGCAGGCGCCCGTGGCTGCTGGGTCTCCGCCGGTCCCAACGAGTGTGCCGCGCCTGCAGCATGCGCTCGACCCGGCGGATTCCGGCTTCGCAAGATGGCGCCACATCCCCGTGACGCGCCACGACGACACTCCCGCCGCCTGGACCCTGCGTGCCGGCGACTGGGATTTTCTCATCGCCACGCCGCGCGCAATGGACGCCATGGACACGAGCGAGGTCGTGGAGCGCACGCTCGAGAGCTGCCGGCTTCCGCTGAACGTCTCCGAACGGGACATGGAGCACGTGGCCGCCGCGCATCCGTGGGCGGCGTTCGACTCGCTCATGGATGACCGACCGGCGCTCGTCATCTCGATCATGCCGGCGCTGCACAACACGTCCGAGTGCGGATTCACCAATCTCGGCCGCCCGGCGATGATCAGCCGCGGGGTGCGGTTCGTCACCAACTATGTGTACGACATATCTCGCGATCCGCAGAGCGCGGTGCTGCTGTCGCGCCTGCGTGTCGTGCGGCCTGTCATGCTTGCGCGCGCACCCGTGATTGTCATGAGCCGCAACCTGATGTCGAGTAGCGCGACCGATCAACTCCGGCTGTACATCCCATATGACGCCATCGCTCCCGGCGCCACCGGTGACATGCCGGAAACAGAACTGCAGATATGGTCGAAGGCCGGCGGACCGCCGTCACGCATTCCGCTTCCTGGCAGCATCGTGCGCGCCATGTGGTGGGACTACCTCCGCTGGCGCGGCGCGCGGCTCGCAAGGCGCGCGCCCGAGGATGCCGAGTCCGCGCGCGTTGCGCTCGAACGACTTGCCGACCCGAACCTCGCCGTCAACGACCGGCGCGCGGCGCTGTTCTCACTCGCCAGAACGTTCCAGGCCAGCGGCGATGCCCCCGCCGCCGCTCTGGCCGCGAATGAGCTGACCAGAATCGATCCGTGCGCATTGAGCGGGAGCGGCGCACGCGGCGGCGCGCCCGTCGCCGCGAACGTATACGCTGCCGCGCGCGACGCGGACGCCCTCCTTGATCGAACTCGCCCGGTGGCGCGCTGCACGTCGTTCGCGCCGGGAGCGACCCTGCTCCGTGGCGTGCTGATTCCCGGGTACGGCCAGTACCGGACGTGGTCGCGCGCCGTCGGCGCGGCGACGGCGGTGCTCACCGTCGCCGGCGCCATCACCGCGGTGCAGTTCGTGAACTCGGCGAATAGTTCATACGCAAAGTATAAGGCCGCGCAGAACGGGTTCGCCGCGAGTTATCGCGCGTCGGCGCAACGCGACCGCGCCGATGCGCGGACCGTCGCCACCATAACCGCCGGCGTCTGGCTTGCGACCGCGATCGAGGCCGAGATACAAGAGCGCGTGCACGCCGCGCGACTTGCCGCAGAGCGCGGGTTTTGGATCCGCGCCGTCGTGCCGGCCAGCGCGAGGGATGGATCCGGCGCCGGGCTGGCAGCCGGCTTCAACGTCCGGTTCAGGTGAGGTCAACGCGCATGAACCGGCTGGTTCGACCGATGCTCGCCATCGGTTCTCTTGTCG
>JBOHTH010000197.1:0-3990 GCA_050733535.1 Gemmatimonadaceae bacterium
GTGCGAGTGCGAGTGCGAGTGCGAGTGCGAGAGGAAATCGGGACATCGTCCGCATTCCTCTCGCACTCGCGTTCCTCTTCCGCCCCCCGCCTCGAAGCGAAAACCGTCGCTCCGAGTAGAATTAAAAAGAAAGTGCTCCAGGCCTGACAAAGCGACGTAAGACACCACGTACCGTTGCTGCCTTTCGGCCCTGGCGGAGTTGGCGGGCTCGTGCCCTTTGGGACCTGGAGCACCTCAAAGATAGCTTGCTGCGGGCGATTTACTACGCCCTACGGCAAGTAAAACATGTTTCTCGTGTGTTGGTTGTTCGTTAACCAATTCGTTGACCAACAACCAACAAACAAGAAACGTTTCAACCCGCGGTTTGCTACCCTGCCAACGTCGTGCGGAACACCTCCACGGCCTTCTCCATCTCCGCCATCGTCCCGACCGACACGCGCAGGTGCGTATTGAGCGGCGGGAACGGACGGCCAACCGCGACGCCGCGCTTGATGCACTCCGCCTTGAACGCCCTCACGTCGCGCTTGATGTCGACCATCATGAAGTTCGCATCCGACGGCGTGACTTCGTAGCCCATGCCCGTGAATGCCTTCACGGTGAACACCTTGGCCTCGTGGTTCTTTTTCTTTTCCTCGGCAATGCGCGCCGAATCGCTGACGGTGGTCTTCGCCGCGGCGAGCGCGAGCTGGTTGACGTTCGAGCCGAGCATCCAGCCCTTCATGCGCGCGATGGTCTCGGGGCGGCCGACGGCGTAGCCGACGCGCATTCCGGCCATGCCGAACACTTTCGAGAACGTGCGCGCCACGAAAACGCGCGGATTGTCGAGCGCCATCGGCACGGCCGTCGCATAGGTGGGATCCTCGACGTACTCGTGGTACGCCTCGTCGATCAGCACCATGGTCTCGGGCGAGCTGCTTCCGATCCGCTGGACCATGCCGGCGACGTCGCTCTTGCCGTGCACCGTCGCGGTGGGATTGTTCGGATTGCAGAAGTAGACGAGGCCCGAGCCGTTTGCCGCGTCGACCATCGCGTCGAGGTCGGTGCGCAGCTTGGCGTCGACTCCTGGAGACTTGACTGGAATGCCCGCAAATCGTGCGTAGTCCGCGGCAAGCTCGAACGACGGTGACGGCGAGACGAGCGCGCGCGTCGGCGACGTGAAGGCCTGCACCGCGCTGCGCAACACTTCGCTCGACCCGCAGCCGAGCATGATGTTCTCCGGCTTCACACTGAGATAGCGCGCGATCTCGTTCGTGAGGTCGTCCTCGAGCGTCACGGGATAGCGGTTCGCGTCGGGGAACGTGCTGCGCATCGCGTCGAACGCGCGCGCACCGGGTCCGTTGGGATTCTCGTTGGAATCAATCCGGATCATTCCCGGCGCCGAGGACATCGCGCGATCGAGCCGGCGCTGCGCGATCGGCGAGACAGGCTGCTGGGCGCTGAGCGCTTCACGCCCGCGGGCGCTGATCATTGGGAAGAGGGCGACACCAGCCGTACCGGCAGCGGCGGTCGCTAAGAAGTTTCGGCGTGAGAGCGGCATATCCGACCCCGGGATGAGATTGCCTGAACATACCAACGGCTCGCTTGAGGGGCGAGGGGGAGACTCGCCCCGCTGCGCACTGCGGAACTCGGCCCGCTCCGCGCTGCGGGAGGAATCCGGATCCGCAGTCCGCAGCGGGTCGAGTTCCGCAGTCCGCAGCGAAGTGAAACTCACCCCTCCACCGCCCCTCCCTCTGCAGTCCACGCCCGCCATCCGCCCGCCATGGACCACACGTTGGTGTATCCCATCTTCTGCAGCGCATCGCCCGCAAGCGCCGAGCGGAATCCGCCGCCGCAATACAGGATCAGCTCCGTGCCATGATCCGGCACCGCGGCCTCGATATCGCGCTCGATAACTCCCTTCCCCAGATGTTTCGCCGGCGCAGCATGTCCCGCAGCCCACTCGCGGTCCTCCCGCACATCCACGAGAATCGCCTTGGGGTTTGCGGCGAGCCGCTTGAGCGTCTGGGTCACGGTGACTTCCTTCACACGCGCCTTGGAATCGTCGACGATGGCGAGAAATGCGGGGGAGTGCTGGTGTGCCATGAGTTCAGTGCTCCGTATTGGACCGGGAATCAGGACAGGAGATCGCGCAGCACCGTCGCCGCGCGTTCCACTTCGGGCAGGGTGACGTCGAGGTGCATCACGCTCCGCACGCGCGACGCCGTCCACACCGACACGCGCACGCCGCGCGCCATCGCGTTCTTCGCGAACGTCATGGCATCCATGTCGGGCGGGAGGTCGATCATCACGATGTTCGACTCGGGCGTCACGACGCTGGCGCGCTTCGCCGTCGATACGATTTCCGCAAACTTCCGCGCGTGCGCGTGATCCTCGCCGAGCCGTGTGAGGTTGTTCTCCAACCCGTACAGCGCGCCCGCCGCGATGATCCCCGACTGCCGCATGCCGCCACCGTATCGTTTCCGGGCCTCACCCGCGGCCTTGATCACTGCGGCCGATCCGGCGAGCGCGGCGCCTACCGGCGCGCCGAGTCCTTTCGAGAACGAAACCATCGTCGCGTCGGCCGTCGCGGCGAAGTCGGCCGGCGGTGTTCCCGTCGCCGCCGCCGCGTTCCACAGCCGCGCACCATCGAGGAAAATCCTGCATCCCATGGAGCGCCCGACGGCGGCGAGTGCGCTCAACTCCGGCAAGGGCGTCACCATCCCGCCCGATCCGTTATGCGTGTTCTCAATGCACAGCAGCGTCGCGCGTGGAAAATCGCGCCCCGGTGAACGGATCACGGCGCTCAGCGTCTCGCGCGTGATCCGCGGTGCGCCGCGAATCATCCGTGGCTGCATTCCCGCCAGCGCAGACGCGCCACCCATCTCGAGATTCACGATGTGCGAGTCCTCATGCACGTACAGCTCGGTTCCGCGCTCACCCAGAGCCCAGATCGCCGCCTGATTCGCCATGCTTCCCGACGGAAAGAACAGCGCACGTTCCTGCCCGAGCATCCTCGCGGTGAGTTCTTCCAGTTTTCGCGTGGTCGGATCGCCGTCGAGCACGTCGTCGCCGACCTCCGCCTCCGCCATCGCGCGGCGCATCGCCGCGGAAGGCTTCGTGACGGTGTCGCTGCGCAGGTCGATCATCGGAGAGTCCGTCATCGTGTCGTCTTTGCCATCCGCTTGAGATGCCGGGCCTCGTACACCTGCGAGAGTTCGCCGCCGAGCACGAAGATCAGCGCGGCATAATAGACCCAGAACATCACGACGATCACCGCCGCGAGCGACCCGGTATACCACGACACCGGGTCGAAGCGATGCATGACGAACGAGAACCCGTTGCGCGCGATCTCGAACAGCACCGCGCTCGTCACGCCGCCCACCGCCGCCTGCTCCCACCGCACCCGGCGGTTCGGCAGGAGCTTGTAGAGCACCGTGAACAGTCCGCCGAGCAGGACGAACGCGATCACGCGGCCAATCACGTACGTGAGCGGCCGCATCACCTGCTCCGGGTGGAGCCCCCACTCGCTCAACAGCGCGACGCCGTTCGAGCGCGCGAGCGCGAGATACGCGCTGACGGCGACCCAGATGACGATCAGCCCCGTCGCCGCGACGGTGAGCAGCGCGTCGAACAGCTTGCCCCAGACCATGCCGTGGCCTCGCGGCACCTCGAACACGTGCAGCAGGACGGACCGCATCGATCCGAACAGCCGCGTCGAGAACCAGATGAAGGCGATGGCCCCGAGCGCACCCGCGGTGCCGCGCGTGCGGACGACGTCGTGCATCAGCGGGTCGATCAATGACCCCGTCCCGCTCCAGGCCGCCGGGAAAAGATTCTGGATGAAGTCCACCGCCGCGCCCGACGACGCGTCGGCCGACTTGTTCAGCGCGTAGCCAACCCACGAGGCGAGGAGAAGGAAGAACGGCACGCCGGCAAGGATGATGCTAAACGCCACGCCGCCGGCGAGAAAAAAGAGGTCGTCCTTCCCCGCCTTGCGCCAGAGTGCGTGCG
>JBOHTH010000198.1:0-3669 GCA_050733535.1 Gemmatimonadaceae bacterium
GGGGACTTGTCGCCTACACAGCTTCGCGCGTTGGCGCGCGTTGTTCGGGAGGAATTCAAATGAAGGCTGCCGCATTCGAAGAACTGCTGACGAGCGTTCGTCAGTTGGGGGCCATTCGTCGCGGGGAGCGCAAGCCGTCGCGCTCCACGACGTTTCGGCCAACCGACGTAAAGGCCGTTCGTGCTACACTTCGCCAGTCACAGTCGGCGTTTGCCCAGATGATCGGAGTGAGCGTGGCCACGCTGCGAAACTGGGAGCAGGGCCGGCGGACGCCCGATGGGCCCGCACTCGCCCTGCTGCAGGTCGCTGCCCACAATCCGGCAGCAGTCGTGGACGCGTTGCACCGCCCACGTCGGCGAGGTGCGGCGTAATCCTGCGTTGATTCTGACGGCCGTTTACATCGCCACTTGATCTCGAGGTGGCGCGCGCGCGACTCGCGGCAGTGTTGCGAAGTTGGCAAGGAGGCTAAGAACATGGGTGTTCGCATGCACCGGTCGTCGGGCAATGTGTTTGAGGACTTGGGATTCCCCAAGGAGGAGGCTGCGCACCTGTTGATTCGCACCGACCTCATGAGTCAGGTCAAGCGGCTCATCGACGCTCGCGGGTTCACCCAGAAGGAGGCCGCGAAGGCGCTCGGGGTGTCGCAACCGCGCGTAAGCGATCTCGTCCGCGGTCGGATCCACCTCTTCAGCATCGACACGCTCGTCGAAATGCTTGCCCACCTCGGCGTCACGGTCACCGTCACGACGCGACGTCGCTCGCGTGTCGCCTAACCAAGGCGTTGCTGGTGGCGGGGTGCGCGACAGCAGCGGCCAGCTACCGAACTCGTAGGAGGCCAGACATGCGCAATCGCCATGCTCTCATGCTGTCTCTCATCGCGGCCGCGTTGGCGTGCGCCGGCGAGCCCTCGAATCCAAGGCTTACTGAGAATCTGGACACGGGCCTTGAGGGGACCGTGATCCGCGGGCCGACTCAACCAGTGTGTCGCGTTGATGAACCCTGTGACGCGCCGTTCAGTGCAACGCTCCAGGCGTGGCATGAGCAGCAGGTTGTCGCCCAGTTCCGCAGCGACTCAGCTGGTCACTATCGAGTGCTTCTCGCGCCCGGCGCGTATACAATCACGGTCGACTCCGGGGCACCGATCGGGCCCTCCCAGCAGCCGCACGACGTCACAGTTGGACCTGTTGGGCTAACTCATGCCGATCTCACCTTCGATACGGGCATTCGGTGAGAAGGTGCCGTCTAACAAGCCCCTGAAGCTGGCGGCGCGCGGAGATCAGGGGATGAAGACTTTTTCGTCAGCGCGCCGCAGCTTAGGCGCGAGCCGTTAGGTGGGCGACAAGCTAGAGGCGAAGGAGGAGCTATGGTGTGGACGGAAGAACAACGCGCCGAGGTGGATCAGGAGTACAGGCGCATCGGCTATGTCGCTGGCGAGCGCTGGCCGGCTCCGCCCTGCGAGCTGACGCCCGCCGAGATCGTCGAACTGCTGCACCGTGTACCATCCGGGTCCGGGCGGGCCGGGTACATCGCAGTTCTGGAGAATAGCGCCAAGCCGAACTAGCTAGCTCGCGTTCGCTAATCTCGATCCTCTTCCCAGCGAAAGATGTTCGCATGCTGCCTGCGCGGCTGTCGAGCTTGGTCGCCCAGCGCCTGAAGCGAATGGGGGCCATTCGTCGAGGCAAAGCTCGCGGAGAATCCGTGCTTTGCGGGAAGGCCCGGCGACAACACGGTATTCCCGGAGCAAGCGACGCCCGCGCTCTTGGCCCTGAAGTGGGATGCTGGCTGACCCAGGCGTTGGATCGACGAAGGCCTTAGCCGCTACCGGTAGACCTCGCGACGGTTTCCGATCCTTGCCGACGTGTCGGCGGAGTTTGTCGGGAAGCCGTTCGAGTTCCTTCGCGGCGGACGGCTTGATCAGGACGCTATGGCTTGCCACGCCGCTTCAGGTCTTTGAGCACATCCTCGAAGCGCAGGTCAGGTTCCTTCGCTCTCGCTCGCGCAACACTCAGGTCATCAGCATCTTCTGCCAGAGTTGCGCGCACGGCGGCGTTAACGAGGTCGGACATCGATTGATCGGTCTCGAGCGCCTTGACGCGCAACGCCCGGTGCAGGTTCGAATCCAGATAAACCGTGGCCCGTCTCGTTGTCGGCATGTTGGGAACATAGCGTTTTAGCGTCATAACGTTACGACGTCGTGTCGGCGCTCCACCACCCAACCGAGCGTTGCTGCGGCAACCATGGACCTGACGGTAGCGCCCGCCGCGCGGGCGCGTTCTGTTTCAGTGGTTGCAGCAGAACGCCGTTCGTTAGTGGAACGCTCGAACTGATATTCGCCATGCGCCCTCCAATCGGCATCGTCGTAGCCCTGAGCTTCATGGCGGCCTTCCTCGCGCGGCCGGCGACCGCACAGAGGGTCACCGCGAATGACACGACCGAGAGGGCGATCCGTCAGGTGTGGAACGCATACGTCGCCTCAAAGCGGGGTCAGTTCGCTGCCAGCGCTGGAACGCGCTCGACGCTGTGGCTCAGCAGCGAGCAAGATCGCTGTCCGATGTTCGACTTGGCGGGCTTCTATATCCCCGACGGTGCCGTCCCCGAGGTGCAGAGCATTCCGGCGATTTGCCGATCGCGCTGTTCGAGCAGTGGGCATCGGCCTCCCGGTTGCCAGGCTTGACGCGGTGTACATCCGTACATACATTCGCTCATGGGCTTTACGTGGGACCCGGCCAAAGCGGAGGCCAATCGCCGGAAGCACGGGATCGATTTCGCCGACGCTGTTGGCGTTTTTGAGGATGCACTGGCGCTGACGCGCCCGGATCCGCACCCGTCGGAAGCCCGATTTGCCACCGTTGGCCGCGACTTCGTAGATCGCCTCGTCGTGGTCGCGTGGACGTGGGATGCGGACGACATTCGCTTGATCATGGCACGCCGGGCCACCCCACGGGAACGGCGCGACTCCGCGGAGGGAGCCGATGCGTAACGAGTACGATTTCAGCAAGGCGCGGCGCGGGCCGGTGGTAGCGGTGGCGCCGGGGAAGACGCGCATTACGATTCGCGTGGATGACGACGTGCTTGACTGGTTCCGTGCGCAGGTGCACGACGCGGGCGGCGGCAACTATCAGACGCTCATCAATCAGACGCTGCGAAGCGTCATGGAGCAGGCGCGCGAGCCGCTCGAGCGCGTCTTGCGCCGCGTCGTACGGGAAGAGTTGACACGCGATGGGGCGCGGCCACGCCGCCGCAATCGCGCTGGGGCTGTATAACCACGGGTTGCTGGTGCCGTGGCGCGCGGCGTGGCGCCGATACGATGCGTCCCTTGGTCCGTCGGCCCCGGTGCGGCCAGCTCATCGACCTGACGTCTGCTCGAGCTGGCGAAGGAAGTTCAGCGCCAACACCAGGCGCGGCGTGCCAGTCGTGTCCCATGGCGTGACGTTGCGAATCATGAGAAACCGCCGGTCGTCCGGCGTGAGGCGGAACGAGGCGGACTTAAGGTCAAGGTCCAGGTGCATGTTGCCGGGCGCATGAAAGAGGACCTTCGGGAGACCGGCGGTGAACGGGGTGCCCGGGTGAACCTCGACGGCCATCATGTTGCCGTCCTTCACATAAAAAAGCTCATGACCGTCGTGCGACCAGACGGGAACGGTGGCGGTCCCGTGCGATACCTGCCAC
>JBOHTH010000199.1:0-10420 GCA_050733535.1 Gemmatimonadaceae bacterium
TCCACACCGGCCTCCTCGAGAGGCCCGTACGTTACGGGACAGTTCTATCCGCGTCCTCAGGGGACATTATGATCCGCACACAACACGGGGTCCACGTGGATTGGGGTCCACGTGGATTTGCTGAGAAGTGAGACTAGCTGAGAAGTGAGAGCGAGTAGAGAAAGAGTGGGAGTTTGAGAGGGAGGGATGAGTTGGAGCAGGGGCAGTGGGAGTTTGAGGTGATGAGAGTGAGCGGGAGTGGGAGGTGAGTGGGAGGTGAGTGGGAGCGTGGAGTTTGAGAGGGAGGGAAAGCGCCTACATTAGTTGCGTGCGTGGCGGCTTTGAGCTGAGCCATTTTTGGGCGCCGATGAGGAGTTTGCGGAGTTCCGTGAGTTGCGCGTCGCGGAGGGCGAAGAGCTCGGGAGGCAGGGCGCTCGAGACGGCCTGATACCAGGTCATGCTCTCGCGAAGTGACCCAAGGGCGATTCCGAAGAAGCGAAGGCGTTCGGCCGATGAGGTCCGGCCGAGTCCTTCGGCGATGTTCGCGCTGATTGACGCGACGGCGCGGAGCAGTTGATCGGTTTGATACGGGAAGGCCCGGTGCCTCTGCAAATCGTGGGCATCCCGCCCGGCGCGATCCAGCAAGAAGAGCGAAACCCGATACGTGTGAAACCGCCATACAGGGTCGCCGCGAAGGCTTTCCGGAGCACCCGTCTCCCAAGCCCGAAAGTCGTCGTCGTGGATGATTGGCATGCCCCAACATTGGCACCACACTGCAAAAACCCGTCACCAATCGATTCCACCCGTAAGCAATTCCCCGCCACTCCCCCCTCTCCCTCTCCCACTCGCACTCAGCTCCCACTCCCGCTCACTCCCATCCCTCAAACTCCCACTGCACCTGCTCCAACTCATCCCTCCCTCTCAAACTCAACTCTCCCACTCAGCTCCCACTCACCTCTGCCCCCTCACCACCGGCAAGATCACTCTCGAGTACCGATCAACATCGTGGTACACCACTCCCCCCTCCCCCCTCACCACCAGCCGCAGACTGCTCCCCGCCTCCAGCCTCCTCGCCTCCCACGCAAACGCGTCGAACACCCACTCCCTCTGCGCGATCTTCGGCGCGGCTGTGTCCGGCGGAACCAACCGCCCGCCACTCTGTCCCAGCGAAATCGTCGCGCCGTCGGCCCGCACCTCGTCGACTCTCACCTCAAGCCCCGCCTCCGGCACATGATCGAGCCAGAGCGTGACCGACGGACGGCCCGCAACATCGAGCGGAGCGCCAAGCAGAGATTTGTATTCTTTTCCGCCGGCCGGCAGCGTGTCAGCCGGTTCGTTGTCCCTCGCCTCGTCGCCGAGAAATCCGCCCGGAGCATTTCGCGGACCCGCGTTCGTGTGCAGCGGGAAACTCGTCGGCACTGCGCCAATGCCCGCGAACGACGCCGCAGCGCGCCAGGTCGAATCGTTCGCGACAAGGTAGTTCACCCGCTTTCGCACCAGGGCTGGGAGCTGCCCGCGGCCCACCGCCCAGCCGAACCACTCGCGCTCGAGGTCCGCGAGCTGCGTCTCGGCCAGCGTGCCGATCACGAGATACGCGGCCGGCGGCCCGCCCGGATGCGCGGCGGTTACGTATATCGAGTCGTTCTCGATCGCGGTTCCCTGCGGCGCGCCGGCGGAGCCTGCAATCGAGAGCGCCGACACGGCGGTGCGCTCGAGGTCCTTCGGCGACCACGCGAGCAGCCGCGTCGGCGTTCGCGCGAGGATCGCGTCGAGATGCGGCGGACGTTCGCGCGCTGCGTTCCACGCGGCGTCCGCACCAGCGCCCGTGCCGGCCATCACGATCTGCCGGTCGCTCCATGACTGGTCGTTGATCCACTCGACCGCGTCGTAGCCGTCGCGACCGACGTGCTTGTCGTCGCCACCGCGCGGCGCGGCGATGACGACTGCGTATCCCGCGGCGACCAGCGCACGCGCGCCGCGATCGCGCGCCTCGCTGGTGTCCGCCTCGAGCGAGAATATCGCGGGCCGCAGCGCCTTTCCGGATGGACGGTAGACGCGAGCATGCAGCGCGGGTCCGAGGTGCATCTTGATCTTGACGTCGCGCGCAAAGATGAGCGTGTCCGTCTGCTGCGCGCCCGCGCGCACGGCCAGACCGAGCGCGACGGCGCACCACAAAACAGAGAACGCCCCGCCGATTTGAAAAACTCGGCGAGGCGTTCCAGTCACGCGACGGGCGCGATTACCAGCGATAGTGCGCAAAGGCCTTGTTCGCCTCGGCCATGCGGTGCGTGTCTTCCTTTTTCTTCACGCCGTTGCCCTCGCCCTTCGACGCCGCGATCACTTCGGCCGCGAGCTTTTCGCCCATCGACTTTTCGTTGCGGTCGCGCGAATACTCGATCAGCCAGCGCATCGCGAGTGCCGTGCGGCGCTCGGGGCGGACTTCGACCGGCACCTGATAGGTGGCGCCGCCGACGCGGCGGCTCTTGACCTCGACGACCGGCTTGAGGTTGGTGAGCGCCTGCTTGAACACGTTCACGCCCGGCTGCGACGTGCGGCTCTCGACGAGATCCATCGCCGCGTAGAAAATCCGCTCGGCGGTGGACTTTTTCCCCTGATACATGAGGACGTTGATGAACTTCGAGACCGTCTGGCTGTCGTAGCGCGAGTCCGCGAGGATCGTGCGCTTTACACTCTTCTTGCGGCGGCTCACTTGGCTCCTCCCTTCTTCGGCTTCTTGGTGCCGTACTTGGAGCGGCTCTTGTTGCGCCCGTTGACGCCGGATGCGTCGAGCTTGCCGCGAACGATGTGGTAGCGAACGCCCGGCAGGTCCTTCACGCGGCCGCCACGAATCAGGACGATCGAGTGCTCCTGCAAGTTGTGTCCCTCGCCCGGGATGTAGGCGGTGACTTCGAAGCTGTTGGTCAGGCGCACGCGCGCGACTTTGCGCAGCGCCGAGTTCGGCTTCTTGGGGGTCGTGGTGTACACGCGGGTGCAGACACCGCGCTTGAACGGATTCGACTTGAGGGCGGGTGCCTTGTCCTTGCGGGCAACGTCACGCCGGCTCTGTCGAACGAGCTGGTTGATGGTCGGCATTTTTCCTGCAGTATTCGTCGATCTGCTTCATACGTGGATCGCCCGGCGGGCGGCACGGAACAGACCTGCAACCTACCCGGCTGGGCGGCCTGGGTCAAGGATTGTGGTGACCAGGATTGTGGTGACCACCAGCGTGGGGCACGGTTGGTGGATCCACCCTAAACCCCGAGCACAACACCCCTAGCCCAACACGCATTTGCCGTTGCCCATCTCCCCGAGACCCGGAGCTGTTTCGTGCTAAGCGGTCACGGGTAACTGCGACGGCGTGTTGGGCTAGGGGGTGTTGTGCTCGGGGTCGTGGGTTTGACCAAACACCACTACCGCCGAGGAGGACGAATCGGGATGCGCACGACCATCAGGTTCGACGTGAACGCCCGCGACGTTTCCGCCTCTATCACTCCCTCCCTCGAGACACGATAGAAGATCTCGGTGTCCGGCGTGAACGCGTGGCAGAACGCGAAGACCCCGTCGATCCCCGTCCTGAACGACGCATCACTCCACGCCCACGCGGCGTCGCGTGCACTCCCTTTGGGGCGAGTCGCATAGGTCACCTTCAAATCGTTTACCAGTCCACCATTCGGCGCGACCACACGGCCCATGGTGAAGACCGAGTCCCCCTTGGCCCATTTGTGGTTCGCAACGCAACGATCGATGATGGACGACTCCGTCGTCGGCACGATGAGCGTCGCGAGCGCCGTCGAGTCGGGCGCGGCGCGGAACCTGAGCGTCGTCGGCAGCCCCATCCCGAGTGCCGCGATGCGCGGATCGATGATCCGCACGGCGTATTCGCCCGGCAGGAGGCCGTTGATGTTGCCATAACCCGTCGCGTCCACCGTGCTGAAGAACGGCGTGGCAACCAGTGCGATCACGGTGCCGACCGCCGCCCTATGGTCCTTGGTCAGCGCGTGCAGGCGCAGCGCGCCGAGCGGAGCCCTCCACGTGAAACCGTCAGGCCATGAGGCGCTGGCGAGTTCACCGCCCTCCTCCTCGGCGTACAGCTCGTAATGGTACTTCAGACGGCTGCCCTCTTCGCTGGTATCGACGACCGCACTGGCCACGCGGATCGACCACCGGTCAATCAGCACCACGCCGTTCTGCAGGGACCGGAACGAGACGTATCCCCCTGGGTGAAAGCGATCCGCGCCGCTGTTAACGTTCAGGTACCGGAACTGGACGTCGCGAAGCTCCCTCGCCACCGTGTCGATCCACAGCGTGCCGTCAATGTCCACGCGGCCACGCTTCCGCGCCGCAGGCACGAAGCGAAGCCCGACCTGTCCACGGCGGTCGCGGCCGGCCTTTGCGAGCTCGAAACAATAGGCGCCCGCGAATGCATCGTTGAGCAAGACGTCGGCGTCGGGTCCGAAGTACGTGCCGCTCGCGCCGCTGTCCGTCGAGAATCCGAAGCGCACGAAATCCCGCGCCTCATGAGCCGCGACGAACGAGGCGGCGTCGGACTCCCCGGAGTCGGTGCGCACGCGCATGTGCTCCACGCGATCACTGTTGCCGTCCATCACCTTGTCGAAGCCGAGCCTCACCATCCTCGCAGGACTCGCGTCGCGTGCGACGATCGTCGCGAGAAGCCCCGCGCGCGCCTGCTCCCACAGCCCCAGTGCGTCGGCGCGATCCTTTCGCGCCCTGCACTGCGAGTTCGCCAGAACGCGAATGGGCTGAACAAGGCTCGGGAGCGCAAACATCGTTACATCGAGGCGAGCGTCGGACGCGGTGCGCGGCGGGAGCGGCACCTCGCGCGGCACAAAACCGATGCGTACGAACCGCGCAGACCGCATTTCCTCGCGGAACGCCGTCCGGTATTCGCCGCGCTCGTTCGTCAGGCTCCGCGTCACGATGCCGCCGGCCGAATCGAGGAGGATCACGACGGCGCCGGGGACCGGCTGCTGGCTCACGCTGTCGTGCACGACACCGATGAGCGCCTGCGCGCGCGCCGTGCGGGCGAACGCGGCGCATGCCAGAAGAACGGTTACGAACGGAGCAACGCGACCGCGCATGCCGCTTAAGTTGGCGGCACCTCCAAGTCTACGCCAGCGGACGTTCGCTCCTTCGGTATCCGGACGGTCACCGGTGCGGACGTCCGCCGCCCGACCGTCGCGCGCGCCGTGACGACGCGGTCGCGCGGCACACCGCACACGTACCAGTTCCCAGCGGCGTCTGACGTGAGGTCGCGCTGTTCGTTGCGAAACGAATAGTTGTTTCCGCCGGTCGCGGTGAAGTTTGTGCGCCAGGTGAGGCGAACCGACGCGCCCGGAATGCCCTTGTGCTCGCCTTCGAACACCGTGCCGCGCAGCAGCGCGTGCAGCTCGCCCCCGGAGGTATCGTCGGGACACGACAGCGCGAGCTTTGCATCCGCCGCAAGCAGATCCGGCGAGTAATCGTGCGTAGACTCACCGCTGCTGAACAGCACTTCGCGTCCGCGCGTCACGGCCGTGACCGCGCCGCCGGTGAACTGCAGGCCGGTCACGACGGTGCGGTATTCGTCGCGGCCGCGAAGACTGCCGGAGTACGTCGAGACCAGCTCGCGCGTGCCGCGCGGCATGCGCAGCTGCCAGTTGCCGACGAGCCAGCTGCCCGTCGAAAGCCGGAGAAACTGCACGGTGCCGCCGGCCTTCGTGTGCGCGAAGTCTGCGGGAAGATTAGTGTAGCGGAAGTCGAGTTCCCGCAGCTCGGACGATGCACGGTCGAGCCAGAGTGTTCCTTCGATGTCGACGATCTCGCCGTCCTTCGCTGGACGAAACGCGATCCAAACCCAGTCGCCATGGTTCTTGGGCGGCGGCTCGGCGCGAAAGCAGTGCATCGCGGCGAACGGCGCCGAAAGCAGCGCCGCGGCGTCTGGAGCGCGGTAGACCGTGCCGCTCTCGTCATCGGTCATGTAGCCGACTTTCGCGAGTGAGTCTGGCGGAAGGCTGACGAACGCCGCCATTGCAGACGCGCTCGAGGTGTTGCGCACTTCCGAGAGCACGTGCTCCCCGGAGAGGTCCGTCGTACGGTCGTACTGCATCCACTCGACGGTTTGCCGCTTGCCCGCCGGTGAAAGCTGCGTCGCGGTGATTGCCTTGCGCGCTTCTTCCCAGAGCTGCGCGACGGCTTGCCCGGCATCCTGCTGCACGCGGCAGACATTCTTGCCCTGGACGGTGACGGCCGCGAGCACGATCGGATCGCCGCGCAGCGTGATCGGCAGCGATTTCGTTTCGCCGGCCGCGATGTCGAACGCGGGCACGATCGTCGGGCGGAAACCGATGCGCACGACACGGACGCCATAGTGACCCGCCGCCGGGAGGCGCAGCTCGTACGTCCCAGCCTCGCCCGTGAGCGCGCGCGCCGCGGTCGCACCACCCGTGTCGGTCGCAATGACGATCACGCCCGCAGCGCGCGAGCTGTCCGGCAGCGTGACGATGCCGCGGACGGTCTGGGCGCAGAGCGAGTTTGCGGCCAGAAGCGCGCCAGCGGCGAGCGTGCGAGCGATCAGTCGTGGAGTCACGGATCCACGATACGGGCGGCGAGGTGGGGTCGGCAATACAGTGGGGATTAGGATCCGATTAGTAGTTCGCTAGTCGCTGCGGGCTGCGGAACTCGAGTCGCTGCGGCCTGCGGGATTTCGGCCCGCTGCGGCCTGCGGGAGGAATACGGGCCCGCAGTCCGCAGCGGGTTGACCAAACCATTGTTTACCCCTAATTGTCTTATGTATACCATGCACCTCTTCAAGGGCACCTTCGACGTCCTCATCCTCAAGACCCTCAGCTGGGGCCCGGCGCACGGCTACGCGATCTCCCGCTGGATCGGCGAAACGTCCGGCGACGACCTCACAATTGAAGAGGGCGCGCTCTACCCTGCACTCCGGCGACTTGAAGCCAAGGGGTGGCTCGCTGCAAAATGGAAGACGACCGACACGGGACGCGATGCCCGCGTCTATTCGCTCACCGACGACGGTCGCCGCGCGCTTCGCCGCGAACTCGCCGCCTGGCAGAAATACGTGGCCGCATTCACCCGCGTCCTCGAGACGAAACCGATGGAGGCGCTCTCATGACCGACCGTCCACGGAACGATGACGACCTCCCGCTCTCCGGCGCGCGCCCCGTAAATGACGACGTGCGCGGCGAGCTCGAGTTCCACCTCCAGCAGCGCATCGCAGATCTCGAAGCGCGCGGACGTTCGCACGCGCAGGCAACAGCGGAAGCGCGCGCGTCGTTCGGCGACCGCGCGGCGGTCGAGGCCGAGTGCCGCGAGATCGAACAGCGGAGACGCTCCAGCAAACAACGGGCCGACCGGCTCGGCGCGCTCTGGCAGGACCTTCACCTGGGCGCGCGCGTGCTGCGCAAGAGTCCGGGCTTTACCGTCTCGGCGATCCTCACGCTGGCGCTCGGAATCGGCGCGACGGCCGCCGTGTTCTCGATCGTCAACGGCGTGATCCTCCAGCCGTTGCCGTACGATCACGCCGACCGCCTCGTGATGGTGTCCGAGATGCACGCCAGGGGCGGAGCCGCGCCGCTGCCGTATCCGAACTTCGTCGACATTCAGGCGCAGTCGCACTCGTTCGACGGACTCGGTGAATACGGTGCCGGGCAAACGACCGTTCTGGTCGGCGGATCGGCGATGCGCGTCAACGCCGGATCGTTCTCGGCCGGGTTCTTCAAGGTGTTCCCGCTCAAACCGGTGCTCGGCCGCCTGCCGACCGACGACGAGCGCAAGCTGGGTGCGTCGCCCGTCGCGGTCGTCAGCTACGCGTTCTGGCGCGACAAGCTCGGCGCACCGTCTTCGCTCGACACGGTCCACATCACGCTGTCGAAGCCGACGGCGGTGATCGGCGTGCTGCCCAGCGGCTTCGACTATCCCGATGGTACGCAAATCTGGCTGCCGCTGGAGCAGGAGAAGCAACAAACGAGTCGCGTAGCGCACAACTATGACGTGATTGGACGCCTGCGGGCCGGAGTCACCGCGGCCGCCGCAACACGTGAAATAGCCGCGATCTATACCGGCTTGCGCGCACTCTACATGCCGGCGTTCGACGGCGTCGGCGCCGAGCTGGTCCCGCTGCAGTCCGCGATGACCGGCTCGGTGAGGACTCCACTGCTGCTGTTGCTCGCAGCCTCGGCCGTGCTCTTGCTCGGTGCGTGCGTGAATCTCGCGAGCGCGATGCTCGCGCGCGGCACTGCGCGGTCGGCGGAGTTTGCGGTGCGCTCCGCGCTGGGCGCGACACGTGTGCGGATCGTGCGCCAGTTGCTCACGGAGAGTGCGCTGCTCGCGCTGTTGGGCTGCGGCGCGGGCCTCGCGCTTGCTGGGGGAGGACTGAAACTAATCGCGTACTTCGCGCCCGCGTCGCTGCATGTGGAGCGGGTGCATCTCGACATGTGGGTCGCGGGTTTCGCACTCGCCATGAGCGCGATGACGGCGCTGCTGTTCGGGCTGCTCCCCGCGCTGCGTCTCTCCACGGGCGACAGCTCGCTCGCGATGCGCGAGGGATCCCGCGGAACTCCGGGCGCGCGGAAGATGCGCGCGTGGAACGTCCTCGTGGGCGCGGAAGTCGCGCTTGCCGTGGTGCTGCTCGCGGGATCAGCCCTGCTCATTCGCTCGTTTGCTCACGTGATGGATTCGAACCTCGGATTCGACCAGACAAACGTGTACACGGTGGACGTGGAGCTTCCGCTCGCTAACTACGGCGACTCGGTTGCGGCGATACACGCATTCCACACGCGGCTGCTCGACCGGCTCAGTCATCTCAACGGCGTGCAGGCCGTGGGCCTCGCGAACATGCTCCCGCTCGCGGGGAATTATCCGAACGGCGGGGTCGTGGTCGAGGGGAAGCCGTTGTTGCCCGACTCAAAAATCACCGGATATGCGATGTACCGCGTGGTTGGCGGAGATTTTTTTGCCGCGATGGGGATTCCTATTCTGCGTGGGCGTGCGTTCCGTGACGGAGACGAAAACATGGCCGCGCCCGCGACGATCGTGAACGAGGAGTTCGCGACGAAGGAGTGGCCGGGGCAGGACCCGATCGGCAAGCGTGTGCAGGTGAATGGCATGGACAGCCCCGGCACGCCGGAGCCCTTCTATACGGTCGTAGGCGTGGCGGGAAATGTTCGCGGCCAGACGGTCACCGGCCCGTACCGCGAGACGTACTATTTCGACCGGCGCACGCGCCCGGCGTATCGTTCACGCCGCGTCAGCTACGTGATCCGCTCGGCGATGCCCGCCGCAGCCATCGCGCCGCTGATTCGCCGTGAGATCGGCGCACTCGACCGGCAGGTGCCCGTTGAGATCGGCACGATGAACGAACTCGTCGCGCAGTCAGTCGCGGACCGGCGGTTCACGATGCTAGTGCTCGGCGCGTTCGCCGCGGCTGCGCTCGCGCTGGCGATTGTCGGGATCTATGCCGTGGTTTCGTATGCTGTCGCTCAGCGCACAAGAGAGATCGGCGTGCGCTTGGCACTCGGCGCGACGGCGGGCGAGGTGCGCAGCCTGGTGCTCGGGTCCGCAATGCGCGCGGTTGTGCCAGGGCTGCTCGTGGGCGGCGCGATGGCGATCGGCACGGCGCAACTGCTGCGTACGCTGCTGTACGGCGTCACGCCGTTCGATCCGGCGGCGCTCGCCGGCGCAATTGGCTTGCTTGGCTTCGCAGCCGTATTGTCGAGTCTGCTGCCAGCTATGCGTGCGACCCGGGTCGATCCACTAATTGCGATGCGGGCAGAGTGAGCCAGGTCGGCAATAGGTGGAGATTGCGATCCGATTTGGGTTGTGCAAAAAACAGAGCGAGAGCGAGTTGAGGGTGAGAGACGAGGGTGAGTCGGAGGGAAGAGTTGGAGCGCCCTCGGTGGGAGTGTGAGCAGCGAGAGTGAGCATTAGTGGGAGATCAGTGGGAGTGGGAGAGGGAGTGATCCCTCTCCCACTCAACTCCCACTTCAACTCACTCTCTCCGCTCAAACTCCCACAGAGCCTGCTCCAACTCTTCCCTCCGACTCACCCTCGTGTCTCTCACTCAACTAGTGGCGCAGCATGATCAGCGCGGCCCAATGCTGCCGATGCGCAAACCCGCCCGCGTTGGCGCTGCAGCGCTGCGCATCGTAGCGCGAGAGCATACTGGTCGCCGTGATCTCGAGCGTCTCAATCTCGTCGGTAACGTAGTCGTGAAGTTCGTCGCCCGCCATCGCGCCGTCGGTGAAGACGCAGTCGATGTCATCGGCACGAACCGCGCCGAAGCGTGGCAGGTGTGCCATCGCGTCGTCGGCAAGCATCCCGTTGGCGTACTGCGCGAGCTGTTCGCGCGTCGCGAACATCGATCGCGTTGAACTCGCCCAGCGGCGGCGCTGGCCAAAATCGAACAACTCCTGCACCAAGGCAT
>JBOHTH010000200.1:0-11161 GCA_050733535.1 Gemmatimonadaceae bacterium
TAGTTGTTGTGCCACTTCCACTGGAAGTTGTTCACCGCGCTGAGCAGCTCGCGGCGGCCGTCGGGGTACACGGCCTCCATCGACATCGCCTTGCCGCGCATGTGCATGTGCGGCTGGAAGTTCTCGATGCGCGCCGGCGCCTGCATCACGTAGAAGTTCTGCGTGACTGATTTTTCGTTCGGAGGAATGTCGAGGTCCGAGCCCCGTGTCACGTCGAACATCTTGAGCACGGTGCGGTGCTGCGGCACGTAGCCCTTGGGGTAGAAATAGACGGCGAGCTCCACATAGTTGTCCTTCACTTCCTCGCCCATCGCGTGCACGTGGATTTCCCAGCGGATACGTGAGCCCGGGAGCATCAGCTTGCCGGCGTCCGACGGGAAAATCTGTCCGGTCTTCCCGACGGCCCACTCCATGAACAGCCCAGCGCCCATGTTCATGTCCATGGCCGACGATGCGAGCCCGGTCACGCCCTTTTCATCCTGCAGGAGATACGTAAGCGCGTGGTGAACGACTCTCCTGCCATTCGGGAACGAAGGACGCATCTCGATCGCGCGCACCCAGCGCTCTTCCGTCAGCCCAGTCGGCACGACCGGCCGGAACCACTTGTCCTCGCCCCGCGCGGGCATCGTGAACGTCTTCGACCGCACGACGAGATCGGGCGGCCCGTACGTATCGGCGAGTTGCCAGCGGTTGGGGTCGGGGAACTTCACCGCCGGCGGCATGTCCTTTGGATCGCCCTCCGGTGCGCCCGCGTCCACCCAGCGCGCGATCGTCGAGATCTGCGCGTCGTTCAGGCTGCGATCGTTCTTGAACGCCTGAATCCCTACGGTCTTGTCGATGTGCCAGGGCGGCATGATGCGTGCGACGACGCGCGCCTTGATGCGCGTCGCGTACTTCTTGGCCTGGTCGTACGTGAGCAGTGACATCGGCGCGATGGAGTTCGGCTGATGACACACCTGACACTTGGCCTGAAGGATCGGCGCGACGTCCTTCGTGAAGGTCGGCGCCGGTGTCGCGGCGGTGAGCGCGGCGCCCTGCGCCTGCATGCTCACCGCGCCGCAGAGCGCCACCGCGCCCGTGAATGCGATCGCCGCGATCTTCGATCGTGCGCTCCGATGTGTCATGAGTCGTCCCTCGTCATTGAGAAACCGTCACCCGTACGAATCCGTTCGTCCAGCAGCACTGCGCGTGCCCCGCGGGTGCGACGCCAGAGGCGTCATTGGCGCGCACGCGAATGATGTAGTCGCCCGGCGTGTCGAAGGTCGCGTTCATCGTCGCCTTGCCGCCGGTGGGCGTGAGCTTCACGGTCGCGGGAGCGAACGTGACGTTTCCCGGCCCCTGATGCTTGAACCAGGTGAGCGACACCGGCACCGGGCGCCCGTCCGAGGCGATCGACCCGAAGTAGTTGCCGTCGTCCTTCGCCCATACTGTGACCGGCAGCGCTACGCCGACGGTCGCTTTCATTGGCCCAGTCATCACTCCGCCCGGGCCGCTGCCCTCCGGTCCGTTCTCGCTGAACTGGAGCGACGGCGGTGTATTCCCCGATCCCGCCTCGCCCTCGAGCGCGTCGATCTGCCACTCCGGGCGCAGACTTCCAGCAATCGCGAATGTCCCGCCGCGGATCTTCAGCGTCCACACCACGGTCTTTTTCCCAAAGTCCGCAGGCACTCTCACGGCGAACACGCCCCAGTTCCGCTTGTTGTAAAACCGCGTCGGCTGTCCCTGGTTCGTGTCGCCCGGCGCGACGAAATTGTCCGGACCGATCGGGATGTCGAGCACTTCGTCGGAGTTTCGGTTGTAATAGCCGAACGAAATGCTGAAGGTGCCGTCCTTGTTCGGATACCACCCCTCGAACGCCGGCGTGACCGTGCTCCCACGCGTGGTGGCGGGCGTGAGTCCCTGTGCGCCGAGGGGCGCGGCGGGCGCTGCCGCAGAGAGTGCGAACGTGATCCCAAGCCCCGCCAGAACGCGTCTGCGCATCGTCGCTCCCAATGGTACGCGATCCGCAAACATAGCGCCGCCCGGTCTCCGCGGGGAAGCTCGCTATTGACGGCCCGCAGAGGCCGCACAATCGTTGACGCGCACGTTGCGCGACCCAAACCCCGCCTGCGGTCCCACTGCAACTCCGAGGTCGTCATGACAGGCATGCATGCGCTCTGGATTCCGATCGTGCTTTCAGCCGTCGCCCTCTTCCTGGTCAGTTCGTTGATTCACATGGCGCTCGACGCAATCATCGGATGGCACAAGCACGACTACGAGAAAGTCCCGAATCAGGACGCGGTGATGGACGCGCTCCGTCCCTTCGCGATCCCGCAGGGCGACTACATGTTGCCGAGCCCGGACAGTATGAAGGACATGCGCTCCGCGGAGTACAAGGAGAAGATCATGAAGGGCCCCAAGGTCATCATGACGGTGCTTCCGCCCGGAATGTGGGGTATGGGACGCAATCTGGGCCTTTGGTTCGTGTATCTGCTGGTCGTGAACGCGTTCGCGGCGTACGTCACCGGCCGCGCGCTTCCGCCCGGTGCGGACTACCTCCAGGTGTTCCGGTTCGTGGGCACGGCGGCGTTCCTCGGGTTCTCCGTGGCGCTGTGGCAGATGTGGATATGGTATCAGCGCTCACTCGGCACGACGATCCGTTCGACGATCGACGGCCTGATTTACGCGCTGGTCGCCGCTGGAATCTTCGGGCATTTCTGGCCGCGTTAGGTGCGGACTTAAACCGGGCCGTGGGCCAAACTGGCCCGCTGCCCGGAGACCGGCCACTGTGGCGGCATCACTCGGCGTGAGGCATCTTATTAACTGATTGTGCTCCCCCTGTCGTTAGCCATTCACGCAAGGACCCGTCTGGTGCGTCCCATGAAACTGCTGGTGCTTCTCGCCGTCGCGTCGTCTCCGGTGCTCGCGCAACCGGACATCAAACCCACCAACGACCTGCCGAATCCTTACCGAACGATCGACGGGTGGGCGAAGATGCCCGAGGGACGCACGTGGGGATCCACCAGTGCCGTCGCGATCGACAAAGACGGCGTCAGCGTATGGGTCGCCGAGCGCTGCGGAAAGAACAACTGTGTCGGCTCGACGCTCGACCCTGTGCTGCACTTTGACAAGGACGGCAAGCTGATCAAGAGTTTCGGCGCCGGCATGATCATCTCGCCGCACGGGATTCACGTCGATCAGGATGGCAACGTGTGGGTGGTGGACTGCGCGTGCACCGTGGGAGGGGGCCGCGGCGGTCGCGGACGCGGCGGGGCGGCGCCGCCCGTCACGCCCGCGCCCACCACTCCCCCGACGCCAAAGGGACACCAGATCTACAAGTTCTCGCCCGATGGCAAGCTGCTGATGACGCTCGGCAAAGCGGGCGGCGACAGCTCGGCGGCGGGCTTCTTCTTCCAGCCGAACAACCTGACGACGGCGCCCAACGGCGACATCTGGGTTGTCGAGGGCCACGGGTCACAGGCCGGTGTATCGCCCGCGCGCGTGCTGCGCTTTGACAAAACCGGCAAACTGCTCGGCCAGTGGGGCACGGTGTACGACCCGACGAAGATCGACGAGCCGTACGCCTTCAACCAGCCGCACGCGATCGCGTTCGACTCGAAGGGCCGCTTGTTCATCGCCGACCGGGGATACAATCGGCTGAAGATTTTCGACCCGACGAACATGAAGCTGCTCGACACATGGTATCAGTTCAGTCGCATCAGCGGACTCTGGATCGACGCGCACGACAACATTTACGCCGGCGACTCCGAGTCCGAGACCGTGTCGCGCAATCCGGACGGCACGCCGTCGCGCACCGACTGGAAGCGCGGCATCCGTATCGGCAGTGCGCGCGATGGAAAAGTCGTGGCCCTGATCCCGGATACGTGGCCGCATTGCCAGAAGGGACAACAATCGACGGAAGCTTCGCCCTGCTCGCCAAGCACGAGTTCCGCCGAAGGTGTCGCGGTGGACGCAAACGGTATCATTTACGGGGCCGAAGTCGGCCAGAAAGCGCTCAAGCGCTACGAGAAGAAACCATGAGGCAATCATGAAAGTCTCCTTCAAGGTCAACGGCGCTGAGAAAAGCGTCGACGTCGCGGACGATACTCCGCTCCTTTGGATCCTGCGCGACCACCTCGAGCTGAAGGGCACAAAGTTCGGGTGCGGAATTGGACAGTGCGGCGCGTGCACGGTGCACATCAACGGCGTCGCGACGCGCTCGTGCCAGCGCAAGGCGTCGACGCTCGCGAACGCGAACGTCCAGACCATCGAAGGCCTGTCGCCCGACGGCACGCACCGCCTGCAGCGCGCATGGGAGGAAATCGACGTGCCGCAATGCGGGTATTGCCAGGCCGGCCAGCTCATGTCCGCATCGGCGCTGCTCGCAAAGACACCGCGGCCGACCGACGCCGACATCGACAACGCAATGAGCGGCAACATCTGCCGCTGCACCTCGTACCTGCGCATCCGGGCCGCGATTCATCGCGCCGCCGAGATGACGGAGGCGTCCAATTGACCACTTCACTGAAGCTCGACCGCCGCGCCTTCTTCAAGGTGAGCTCGATCATCGGCGGCGGCATCATGTTCGCCGCATACATCGACACGCTCGACGCGGCGACGGCGTGGGCGGCAGCACCAGCCGGTGAGTTCACGCCCAATGCGTACATCAAGCTGTTCCCCGACGGGATGGTCTCGATCGTCGCGAAGAATCCTGAAATCGGCCAGGGCGTGAAGAACATGCTGCCGATGATTATTGCAGACGAGTTCGATGTCGAGTGGAAGAAAGTCCGCGTCGAGCAGGGATTGTTCGACATGCGCAACTTTCAGAATCAGGGCGCCGGCGGAAGCACCGCGACGCCGTCCAACTGGATCCCGATGCGCCGCGTCGGCGCTGCGGGCCGGGCGATGCTCGTGACCGCGGCCGCGCAGACGTGGGGCGTGCCGGAGTCCGAGTGCACGACCGAGCCCGGCGTGGTCATCCACTCGGGCGGCAAGCGGCTTCGCTACGAGCAACTCATTGAAAAAGCGTCGACCGTTCCTGCGCCCGACCTCAACACGGTGAAGCTGAAGGATCCAAAGGATTTCAGGATCATCGGGAAGCCCACGCACGGCGTGGACAACCACCTGATCGTCACCGGGAAGCCGCTGTACGGAATCGACATGGTGCTCCCGGGAATGCTCTACGCCTGCTTCCACAAATGCCCGGTGTTTGGCGGCAAGGTGGTGAGCGCGAACGTGGACGAGATCAAGGCGATGCCGGGGATCAAGCACGCGTTCGTCGTGGACGGGATAGAGCCGCTCCAGTTGAACACCTTGGTCAGTGGTGTTGCGATCGTGGGTGACAGTTGGTGGCAGGTGCAAACGGCGCGCAAGAAACTGAGTGTTGTCTGGGACGAAGGCCCGACCGCGACGCAGAGCAGCGAGGGATTCGCCGCGCAGTCGCTCGAGCTCTCCAAACAGCCGGCGCAGCGATCGCTTCGCAAGGAAGGCGACTTCGCCGCCGCGATGAAATCCGCCGCGAAAACCGCAGAGGGCGCGTACTTCTATCCGTTCCTCTCGCACGCACCGCTCGAGCCGCAGAATACCACGGCGCACTTCAAGGACGGACATCTCGAGATCTGGTCGCCCACGCAGCAGCCGCAGAGCGGAAGCCGTCAGGTGGCGGCGGCGCTCAAGATGCAGGAGTCGGATCTCACGATCCACATCTCGCGGAGCGGCGGCGGATTCGGGCGGCGGCTCAACAACGACTACATGATCGAGGCCGCGTACATCGCCACGAAAATTCCGGAACCCGTGAAGCTGCTCTGGACCCGCGAAGACGACGTCCAGCACGATTTCTATCGTCCCGCCGGCTGGCACTACTTCAGCGGCGGCGTCGATGCGGCTGGCGCGCTCGTCGCATGGCGCGACCACTTTGTTTCGTTCGGTGAAGGGGACAGGTTCGCGCCCAGCGCAAACCTGAACTCGAGCGAGTTCCCGGCCGGATTCGTGCCGCACTTCGCGCTCGACGCGTCGGTCATGCCCCTCGGCGTCCCTACGGGCGCCATGCGTGCGCCCGGCAGCAACGGGATCGCGTTCGCGGTCCAGTCGTTCATCGACGAGCTCGCCGAAGCCGCTGGGAAAGATCCCGTACAGTTCCGGCTCGCGCTGCTCGCGAATGAGCAGCCGGCGCCGGCTCCGCCGCCGGCCGCGCCCGGTCGGCGCAGTGCACCGCGATTCGACGCGGCGCGTGCGCGTGGCGTGCTGGAGTTGGTTGCCGAACGCTCCGGATGGGGCAAGACCACGCTGCCGAAAGGCACGGCGATGGGCGTCGCGTTCCACTTCAGTCATCAGGGATACTTCGCCGAGGTCGTTCAGGCGACCATCTCGAAGACCGGCTCGGTGAAAGTGGACAAGATCTGGGTCGTGGGCGACATCGGGAGCCAGATCGTCAACCCGCTGCACGCGGAGAACGAAGCCCAGGGCGGTGCACTGGACGGCATTGCCGCCGCGCTCGGACAGGAGATCACGATCGAGAACGGACGCACGAAGAACACGAACTTCAACAATTTCCCGCTGCTGCGCATGAAACAGTCATGCCCGGTGGACGTGCATTTCCTGATCACGGACAATTCGCCGACGGGTCTCGGCGAGCCGACGCTCCCGCCGGTGATTCCTGCGCTTTGCAATGCGATCCACGCGGCGACGGGGAAGCGGGTGCGGTCGTTGCCGCTTTCCAAGCACGATTTGAGTTGGAGCTGAGGACCGAGGACCGAAGACCGAGGACCGAAGACCGAAGACCGAAGACCGAAGACCGAGGACCGAAGACCGAGGACCGAAGACCGAGACTTCGACAGGAGGGGCCATGGACGAGAACCACGCAGTTTCGCGCAGAAAGTTCGTCGGCGGAGTAGCGGCCGCGGCGGGCGTGCTCGGGCTGACGCCGGCACAGAAGCTCTTTGCCGAGGCGGCACGGATGACGCCGCGCGACCGCGAGGTCGCCCATGCGGCGCTCGACGAATACGACTCGTACGCCAAGATCTCGTTCAACGAAAATCCCTACGGGCCGCCGGAGTCGGTCATGAACGCGATGACCGGTGCGTTCAAGTACGCCAATCGCTACGGGTATCCGGACGGCGGGATCACGGAAGCGATCGCAAAGTTGCACGGGGTGAAGACGGAGAACATCCTGCTCTCGGCCGGATCCGGCGAGATGCTCGATGTGGTCGGCACGACGTTCACGCAGGGCGACAGGAAGGTGATCGGCGTGACGCCGTCGTACATGCAGGTGTATGAGCATGTGACGCGCGTGCGAGCCGAGGCGATCGAGTTGCCGCTCACGGCGGATTACCGCCAGCCGATTCCCGATCTTATCAAGGCGGCGCACGAGCACTATCGCGATCTCGGATTCATTTATCTATGCAACCCGAACAATCCCACCGGGCGCATCGTGACGAAGTCCGAGGTCCGCGACCTGCTCGACGGGATTCCGGCGGACGTGCCGGTGCTGATCGACGAGGCGTACCATCACTTCGTCGACAACTCGGACTATGCGTCGTCGGTGCCGTACGTGCTCGAGGGACGGTCGGTGATCGTCACACGCACGTTCTCGAAAATCGCGGCGCTCGCCGGCATGCGGCTCGGGTACGCCGTCGCGCGAAAGGACATCATCGACGAGATGCGCCCGTACAGCATGGGGAGCATCAACGCGGTCGTGAAGTGGGGCGGTGTCGCTGCGCTCGCCGACCTCGATAGCCAGGCCAAGGTGAAGAAAGTGACGATCCAGCTGCGCCAGGAGACGATCGGCTATCTCAAGACACTTGGGTACGAGTCGATACCGTCGGACACGAACTTCTTCATGGTGCACCTCAGGCGTCCGGTGAAGCCCGTGATCGCGGCGTTCGAAAAGAAGGGCGTTCTGGTCGGGCGGCCATTCCCGCCGATGACTGAGCATCTCCGCGTGTCGGTCGGGAATCCGGATGAGATGAACAGATTCAAGGTTGCGTTCAAGGAGATCATGGGCTCGGGGGCCGTGGGTAGCGGGAACTGAGTCCCGAACAGCCAAGCCCTCTGATGCAAGACCAACAGACGATAGACAATAAGATCTTTCGTCTTCTATCTGGAAGTCTTGCATCAGAGAGCTGGTAGTTCCGGGATGTAGGGGTGAAAACGAAGACCGAGGCTGGGGGTGGAATCCCAGCCTCGGTCTTCTCGGTCTGCTGTCCGCGCTTACGGCAGTGTCAGTGCCACCAGGTGAATATCTTTCCCCGCGCCCGTCGCGAAGACGATGTACTGCTTCCCCTTGTGCATGAAGGTCATCGGCACGGCGCTCGTCGGATGTGCACCGATCTTCACGGCGCCGACTTCCTTGCCGGTCGCCTTGTCGAACGCGTAGAGCTGCGGCGGCGGACCTGCCGGTGCCGGTCCACGCCCGCCTCCGGTGCCGCGCCCACCACGTCCGCCGCCACCGCCCTGACGGCCCGTGCCGTTGATCAGCAGCGTCTTGGTCGTGATGATCTGCGGCTGGCTGGTGTTGTTCGGAACCTTCGGCAGGGTCACGCCGGCGAACATCGGCGAGTTCGTCGGAACGGGATCGCGCCAGATGCCGCCATTCGGCTGCCACCACTTCTTGTCGCCGGTGTGGAGATCGTACGCGGTGATGCCGCCCAACTCCTTCGGCTTGAAGATCGACACGCCGCCGATCGAGTTTGGCACACTCACGCGGCTGAACGCACCGGTCGAGACGCCGCCGGTTGGAGGCGTGTATCCTGGCGGCGGCGGGAGCGCGCCGAGCTTGCCGCAGCTATTGTGCGGCGAGGTGTACGGCACTTCCGAGCACGGATCGTGCTCGACGGCGATCGTACTCATCCCGCTCTGGCTTCCCACGTAGACCATACCGGTCTCGGGGTCAGCTGCCGTGCCGCCGTCGATGTTCACGCCGCCGCTGGCGCCTGGCGCGTACCACGAGCAGGTGTACTCGCTCTTGCCGCCGTTCGCGGCCTTGCCGTCGAGCGGCGATCCGGGAATGAAGTATGGTCCCATCCGGCAGCGCTGCGCGAGCTTGAGTGCGGAGTCCTTGATTGCCGGCGTGTAGTCGATGAGGTCCGACGCCATCAGCCCCTGCTGCGAATACGGCGCCGGCTTGGACGGGATTGGCTGCGTGGGCGACGTCTGCTCGCCGGGCACTTCGCTCTGCAGCGTCGGCGTCTCGACAATAGGCCAGATCGGCTTGCCCGTCTCGCGGTCGAGCACGTACAGCCAGCCGATCTTCGTGCTGGCCGCGATGATCTTCCGCGGCTTGCCGTCGATCGTCACGTCCAGAAGGTTCGGCGCCATCGGAATGTCGTAGTCCCAGATGTCGTGATGGACCATCTGGAAATGCCACTTCCGCAGGCCGGTCTTTACGTCGATCGCGACGACGCTTGTGGCGAACAGGTCGTCGCCTGGGCGAAGACCGCCGTACTCGTCGGCGATGCCTTCGCCGACGGGGATGTACACGAGACCGAGTTCCGGATCAGCGCTGTACGTCCCCCATGGATCCACCTTGCCGGTGCCCAGGTCTCCGAGTTTCGATCCATTCTTCCATGTGTCCGCGCCGAACTCGCCGGGCTGCGGGAGGAGATTGAACTTCCAGAGCTGCTTGCCGGTGCGGATGTCGAAGCCGCGCACGAAGCCAGGGATGTTGCGACTGTGCAGCGGGTAGTAGCCGTGAATGGCGGAGTTGCCAACGACCATCACGTTGCCGACCACGATGCCCGGTGAGCTGTTGGCGATCTCGCCGTTGGCGGGGTCGATGCCCATCGTACCGTCGGCGCCGGTGTGTGTTTCCTTGTTCCAGCCCTCGCCCGGCTTTGCCTTACGCGGTGGATTTGCCTCGCTGATCTCGAGCGGGCCGGTGTCGTCCACCGCGAGCGGCACGAGCGGATAGCCGAGGCCGGTCATGAGGTCCACGACGCCGTTCTTGCCGAATTTTGGATCGGGAATGCCGGTCTTCGCGTCAATCGAGACGAGGTGGTAGCCGGGCGTGATGACGAGCACGCGCTCCGCCTTGCCATCTGTCCAGTACGACAGCCCACGCCCGCTGTAGCGGCGCGGCGCCTTCTGGAAGCGAATCCCCTCTTCGAGACGCCAGTGCCAGAGCGTCTTGCCGGTGGCGGGATCGATCGCGACCGGGTCGCGGTGGTTCGTTGCGACCGTCAGGAGGCGACCGTTGGCATAGAGCGGCGTGGTCCGATAGTACTCGTTCGTCTCTTCGCCGAACTGCCCGGCGTCCCAGGTCCACGCGACCTGGAGTGAGTTGAAGTTCGACGCGTTGATCTGGTCGAGCGGCGAGTAGCGTGTGCTCCACGCGTCGGCACCCCAGTACCGCCACTCCCCCGCGACGTTCCCGCGAACGATTGGCTTGCCCTGGGCGCTCGAGACCGTCGCCGCGGCGGCGAGGACGAGCGAACCAGCGGCGCATGCAGCGGCGACAGAGCGAAGTGAGAACCGGAAAACTGTGTGTTTCATTGTGGGGGCCTCTGGGCACGTGAATCGATCAGGATCTTCTTCATCGCGAGCGTGTCGGGGGCGAGTTCGGTGGTGCCCGCCGGCATCGAATATGTCTTCAGCAAGAACGCCACGACATCCGCCGCGGTGTTGGGATCGAGGCTGCCGGGATTGTCCTGCGGCATCTGCGTACTGATGTACAGGAACAGATCGGAAAGCGGATGCCCCTGCCAGTTCTGGTTGTACGTCGTGCCGGTGTGCGAACTCGGGGTGTGGCAGCTCCCGCACGTAGTCGCGTAGGTCTGTGCGCCGCGCGCGGCCTGCGCGTTCGTGTACACGCCGAGTTGCGTCGTCTTCATGGAGGTATCCCGGATCGGCGACGCCGCGGCGGGAGCGGCTGCCACGACGGGTGCTGGCGCCGCTGGAGCGGCTGCCACCACGGGTGCCGGCGCGGGGCTGGCCTTCGTTTGTGCCGCCGTGCACTGCACGACGCTGCCTAACATGCAGATTCCCGCGGCGGTCGTCCATTTCGTACGGTTCATTCCGGCTCCAGGCCGACTGTTGGGTGACAAAAGTATACGCCGCCGGATGGCAGGGCGCTGGGAATACGGGATACGGTGGACGGCAAGCGGTGGGAGAGAAGCGGTGGGACTATTGCCATGAGATGAGCGGGCACCAGAGGGCGTCCGCTCATCTCACAGCACCAGTCCCACCG
>JBOHTH010000201.1:0-4500 GCA_050733535.1 Gemmatimonadaceae bacterium
ACGCCATAGATCCCGAGCGTCGACAACAGCAGCGCAACTCCGGAGAAGAGCGCGAGGAGGAACATGGAGAGCCGCCGCTGGCCGAGCGACGCCTCGATCAGCGATTCCATCGTCGCGATGTTCGACACTGGCAACTGCGGGTCGATGCCCTGGATCGCGGAGCGCGCGGCGTTCACCACCTGCAACGGGTCGCCGGTGGTGCGCAGCGCCACCGTCATCGCGGACACGTTCGGGACCTGCGACACGGGGAGGTACAGTTGCACGCGGGCGCTCGCGTCGAGTCCCTCGTGCTTCGTGTGGCCGACGACGCCGACGATCGTGATGAACTTCGTGCTGTCCGTGATCGTGTTCTCGAAGTAGATCCGCTTGCCGATCGGCTCGTCCCGAGGCTTGTAGAAGCGGCGTACGAACTCCTCGTCCACCACCGCCACGCGCGGCGACGAAATCGCGTCGCTTTCGTTGAACAGGCGCCCGTGCACGAGCGGCACCTGCAGCGCGCCGAAGAAGTTGCCGGAGACGACGCGGATGTCGCCCCACGGACCGTTCGTGTTCGGCGGTACGACGTACCCTTCGACATTGAAGCTCCCCGTCGACCATCCGCCGCCGAACGGCATCACCGACGTCGCGCCCGCCGTTTTCACACCTGGCACCTGCGCGATTCGCGGAATCACCGCGTTGAAGAACGCCGCCTGCGCGGTGTCGCTCTTGTAGTGAGCGGCCGGCAGCGTCAGGCCGAATGTGAGCACGTTCCTGGGATTGAAGCCCGGGTCCACACCCTGCAACTTCGCAAAACTCCTGACAAGCAGTCCCCCACCAGTAAGCAGCGTCAGTGCCAGCGCGATTTCGCTCACGACCAGCACGCGCCGGACGAGCTGTCCGCCGCGATCCGCCGTTCCGGAGCGCCCGCCGTCTTTCAGCGTGACGTGGAGGTTTTCGCGCGCGCTCTGCAGGGCTGGCACGAGGCCGAACAGCACCCCCGTCACGAGCGAAACGACGAGCGTGAACAGCACCACGCGCCCGTCGATCTGCAGGTCCTTGATTCCGGGGATGTTGCCCGGATTCATCGCGACAAGCCCGCGAATACTCGCCGACGCAAGCAGGAGGCCCACGCCGCCGCCGATGATCGAGAGCAGGACGCTCTCCGCGAGCAACTGGCGCATGAGGCTCCACCGGCGGGCGCCGAGTGCCATGCGGATCGCGATTTCCTTATGACGCGCCGCCGCGCGCGCGAGCATGAGGTTCGCCACGTTCGAACACGCGATCAGCAGCACGAACCCGACCGCGCCGAGCAGCACGAGCAGCGCCGGTTTCACCGGGCCGGTCTTCACTTCGTCGAGCGTCTTCACTTCCAGGGTCCAGCGCGGACTGAAGGCGTTCGGGTTCTCCTTCTTCAGCACTTCGGCGAGAGCCGCCATATCGCGCACTGCCTGCTCGACCGGAACGCCCGGCTTGAGGCGCGCAGTGAGCGGCATGAACTCGTTCGTGTAGTTGGCCGGGACGAACAGCGCGGGGTTCAGCGCGATCGGCGACCACACGTCCGTCGTCGAACTCCATGGATCCACGAATGATGGCGGCATTACCCCCACGACGTCGTACTTTTCGCCGTTCAGCGATGCCTGCGTGCCGATGACGGAGGCCTCCCCGCCAAAGTCGCGCTGCCAAAGCCCGTAACTCAGCACCACCTCGTGTTCGTGGCCGATTGCGTCCTCGTCGGCCCGGAAGACCCGCCCGTGCAGCGGGGTGACGCCGAGCGTCGGAAAGAACTGTGCGCTCACCTTCGCGCCCGCGAGGCGCTCCGGCTCACCGGTTCCGGTGAGGTTCACGTTCCACTGCGACTCGACCGACACGCCGCTGAAATCGTGCGTGCGATCCCGGTAATCCTTGAACCCCGGCGCCGACACCGGCGCCTCCATTTTCAGGCTCGGATAATAGTGGTAGATCGTGACGAGTCGACCCGGATCCTGGTACGGCAACTGTCGCAGCAGCACCGTGTTGATCACGCTGAAAATCGCCGAGTTCGCACCGATCCCGAGCGCGAGCGTGAGCACCACCACGAGCGTGAACGCCGGAGAGTGCCGCAGGCGCCGTGCCGCGTATCGCAGGTCGAAGAGGAGCGCATTCATGTGCATTCGACACTACGACCGCGCGGCGGGTTTGTGTCAGGTCCGGAGCGGGAGGGTGAGGCGGGCCTCGCAGCCGCGTGCACCGGCACGATTGGCGAGCACGAGCGTACCGCCGTGCGCCTCCGCGATCTGCCGCGAGAGCACGAGGCCGATCCCAGTTCCGCCCGGTTTCGTCGTGAAGAACGGGACAAACAAGTTCGCCGAATCGGGCAGCCCCGGTCCGTCGTCCTGTACGACGAGTTCGAAAAAATCGCCGCGCGTCATCCACCGCACCCGGACGCCGCCATCCATGGACTTCGCGGCGTCCACCGCGTTCGCGAGGAGATTGATCAGCAGCTGGTCGAGCTGGTCGCCGTCCGCCTGCAACACCACCGGCTCGCTCGGCTCGATCTCCACCGGAATCCGCGACTCGAGCCGCGTCGCCCGCTGCACCCACGCCGCAACATTTACGCTTGCGAAAGTCGGCGGCGGAAGTTTTGCGAGTTTCGTGTAGGACGCAAGGAAGCGGGTCAGGCCTTCCGAGCGATTGGCGATCACGCCAAGGCCGCGCTGCAAATCTTCACGCAGCTCGCCCTCCGGCGGCGAGCGCTGCAGCAGCGTGTTCAGCCGCTCGGCGAGTGAGTTGATCGGCGTCAGCGAGTTATTGATCTCGTGGCCGAGCACGCGGATGAGCCGCTGCCACGCGAGCCGCTCCTCCTGTCGCAGCGTGCGGCTCACATCCGCGAGCACGACGAACTGGTGCGGGCGCCCTCCCTGACGGAACAGCCCGCGGCGCAGCTCGTAGCGGCCGCGCTGATCGCCGATTGCGAGCTCCATGACGCGCGGCGCCTCCCCCTCCAGGCACGCCTCCAGCCCGAGCTCCTCGGCGCGATGCCCGAGCAGCCGTTCGGCGGGCTGGCCGAGGAGCCGTTCGCCGCCCGCGTTCACCAGGCGCAGCGCGCCGACATCGTCGAACGCGAGCACCGCCACGTCGATCTCCGCCATCACACGCTGGAGCAGCGCCGTGGCCTCGAGCGCGCCGAGCCGCCGCTCCTTGAGTTCAGTCATCAGCGTATTCATCTCGAGCATCGCGAGGCCGAGCGCGTCGTCCGCGTTGGCGTGCCGCGCCTGGAGTGAATAATCCTGTTCGCGGATTGCCGCGATCATGTTCGAGAGCGTCTGCAGTGGCCGGATCACCCGCTCGCGCAGCGACGCCACGCCTCCGAGGAAGAGGATCGAGACGATGATCGTAAGGGTCCACTGCGTGCGGGGCGGGAGGCTGCCGGTCCACAGGAGCACGAATGCAAGCACCAGTGCCGGCAAAACCGTCACCAGCGCAATGATCGTTACCTGGCGTTCGTGAGTGGAGGGCATAGATGCGAGAACAAAAGACGAGCTGTTAGATGCAAGAAAAGCAGATGCAAGACACCAGAGACTTACCGCCCAATCTGCCGTCTTGAATCTGGCTTTCTTGCATCAGAGAGCTGGTGTTTTGAAATTCAAAGTCCGTGTCTCTGCAGCCGCCGATACAATGCACTGCGCGAAAGCCCAAGAGCCTGCGCCGCGAGACTCACATTGCCTTCATGCCGTGCGAGCGCTTTTGTGATCAGCGCACGCTCAACCTCCTCCAGGCTCATCTCGTCGAGTTTCGGCGCCGCGTCCGTCACCGCGCGGAAGCTGAGGTCCGCCGCCGTTACGGCCTCACCTTCCGCGAGCAGCGTTGCCCGCTCGATCGCGTGTCCGAGTTCGCGAATGTTGCCGGGCCATGAGTAGGCGAGCAGCGCGCGCATGCCGTCTGGTGAGAAGCCCGTCACCGGCCTCCGGTATCGCGCCGCGAACTGCTTGAGGAAATGCCCCGCGAGCAGGGGAATGTCATCGCGCCGCTCGCGCAGCGGCGGGAGGTGGATCTCGACCGTGTTGAGGCGAAAGAACAGGTCCTCGCGAAAGCGGCCAGCGGCGACCTCCGCGCGCACATCGGCGTTCGTCGCCGCGAGGATGCGCACATCCACGCGGCGCGAGCGCGACGATCCCACGCGCTCGAACTCGCCTTCCTGCAGCACTCGGAGCAGTTTCGCCTGCTGCGGCATCGAGAGATTTGCGATCTCGTCGAGAAACAGCGTGCCGCCGTCGGCGAGTTCAAAACGGCCGACGCGATCGGTCTTCGCGTCAGTGAACGCGCCCTTCGTGTGGCCGAACAGTTCGCTCTCGAACACGCCGTCCGAAAGCCCGCCGAGGTTCACCGTCACCATGGGGCGTGCTGCGCGCGGCGAGGCCGCGTGCAGCCAGCCGGCGACGACCTCCTTGCCGGTGCCGTGCTCACCGGTGATCAGCGCGTTTGCGTCAGACGGGCCGATGCGTTCCATGAGACGGAGGATCGGCTGCATCACCGCGGATTCCG
>JBOHTH010000202.1:0-15297 GCA_050733535.1 Gemmatimonadaceae bacterium
GTACGAGCACAGCGTGTTCACGCAGGGCTCCATTTGGGGGATCGATTCGTTCGACCAGTGGGGCGTGGAGCTCGGAAAGGCATTGGCGCAGCGCATCATCGGCGAGCTCGAAGGGCCGGCCGGCGCGCCGCTCGCGCACGACAGCTCGACGAACGCGCTGATCCGCCGGTATCGCGGCACGGCGGGCTAACCGGTCAGGCGGGACGCGGCGCTTCCCAAGCGGACCGGCGTGCGGTATTATATTGACGTCAACGCATATGAGCGCCGCACCCCGTACTTCCAGGTCGCACAAGCGTTCCGCCGACCGCGTGGCGGCTCTTGTGCGTGTACGTACGCTGATCTCCGCGCTGAGTCATTCAGCGCGGGCCGTCGAGCGGAGCACCGGTGTCACAAACGCGCAGCTGTTTCTCCTCCAGCAGCTCGCGGGCGCCGACTCCCTCTCGGTGAACGACCTCGCCGCACGAGCCCGGACGCAGCAGAGCACAGTTTCCATCGTGGTCGCTCGTCTCGTGCGTGCGGGGCTCGCCGCCAAGCGCAAATCCGCCGCCGACGCGCGCATTGCGGCCATCTCACTCACCACCAAGGGGCGACGCCTCGTGGCGCACGCACCGGCACCGCCCACGTCCCTGTTGTTGCACGCGATCGAAACACTTTCAGACCGCGACGCGCGGTCGCTCGCCGACGGGGTCCGGGCGCTCGTCGGCGCACTGAAGCTCTCGCCCCCGCCTGTCACGATGCTCTTCGAGCACGAGCCAGTGCGTCGCCCAACCCCCGCCCGTCCCACGCGGACGGCCAACCGATCAAGGAAGAGGAACACATGACCCGCATCTCGCTCAGCTCCACCGCAGGTCTCATTGCGGCCGCGCTCGTCCTCGGAGCCTGCCACAAGGCGCCGCCGCCGGCCCCGCCGCCGGCTCCCGCACCGGCTCCGGCGCCGGACAACAGCGCCGCCGAGGCTCGTGCCCGTGCCGCGCGCGCTGACTCAATTGCCCGGGCGGATGCCGCGCGCCGCGCTGCTGCTGCCGCCGAAGAAGCCGCACGGCGTGCCCGTGAGGCTGCGGCGGCTGCCGCGCGCGCAACCATCGGCGCCGCCATCTACTTCGATCTCGACAAGGATGCGCTTCGTGCCGACGCCCAGCAGGCCCTCGACGCCAAGGTGCCGATCCTCAAGCAGCAGACGGCGCTCCACATCCGCATCGACGGCAATGCCGACGACCGTGGCTCCGACGAATACAACCTCGCGCTCGGCCAGCGTCGCAGCGCCAGCGCCAGGCGCTACCTCGAGGCGCAGGGCATCGACGCATCGCGCATCGAAGTCGTGAGCTTCGGCAAGGAGCACCCGGTCTGCAAGGACGAAAACGAATCGTGCTGGCAGCAGAATCGCCGCGACGGATTCTCGATCACAAGCGGAGAAATCTCCTCGGGCGGCACGAATCGCTGACCGTTCGACACACGGAGCGCCGCTGCCGGAAGCCAACCGCCGGCAGCGGCGTCTCCTTTTCGACACGGTGGCGCTCGGCGTCATCGGGGCGCTCGGCGCGCAGGTCTTCAACGCGCTGTTGAATGGCGCCACGCGCATCTTCCTCGAAAAGATTGCGGGTTATGTCGCGCCCGGGCTGCCCAACGAAGGCGGCGCACCGAATGAAGTGATCGGAGTGCACGGCATCTGGCTCGTGCCGGTCGTCATGACGATCGGAGGTCTGATCGTCGGTGTACTCACGGAGCGTTTCGCCCCCGAGGCCGAAGGACACGGCACCGACACCGTCATCAAGGCGTTTCACCGGAATGACGGCCGGCTGCGCGCGCGCGTGCCATTCGTCAAGCTCGTCGCGTCCGCGATCACCATCGGTTCGGGCGGCTCCGCCGGCCGCGAAGGACCGATGGCGCTCATTACCGGCGGGCTCGGATCGTGGTATGCGACATTCACCCGGCGCGATCGCGACCGCCGCCTGCTGCTTCTGGTCGGCACGGCTGCCGGACTCTCGGCGATTTTCAGGTCGCCGATCGGTGCGGCGCTGTTCGCGGTCGAGATTCTTTACGCCGAGATGGAGTTCGAGCCGAACGCGCTGCTCTACACGACGATCGGCGCGATCGTCGCGTACGCGGTGAACGGGATGTTCGTCGGGTTCCAGCCGCTCTTTCGCGTGTCGTCGCTCGTCGGGCAGCTGCCGGGGCCGCTCAGCTACCTCTGGTACGTTGTGCTCGGCATCGCCGCCGGCCTGGCAGGGACGGTGCTCCCGCTCGTGTTCTACGGGGCACGCGATTTCTTCCGATCGCTCCCGATCGCGGGGTGGCTGCGGCCGGCGGTGGGTGCGCTGCTCACCGGCGTCATCGCGGTCGTGTTTCCGAAAGTGATCGGCGGCGGCTACGGATGGATGCAGCAGGCGATCGACGGAAACATCGCACTGTCAGTGCTGGCGGTGCTCATCATCGCGAAGATGGTCGCCATGAGCTTCACCGTGGGGTCGGGCGGGTCGGGCGGCGTGTTTGCGCCGACGCTGTTCATCGGCGCCATGCTCGGCGGAGTCTGCGCCATTCTGTTCCACCAGCCGGCCGCACCGTTCGTGATCGTCGGAATGGCCGCGGTGTTTGCCGGGGCTGCACACGTGCCGATCGCGACGATGATGATGGTGACCGAGATGACCGGCGGTTACACGCTGCTGGTGCCGGCGACGCTCGCCGTCGTGATCAGCTACCTCGTGCAGATGCGCCTCTCCGCGCGGCTCTCATACCGGAGCATCTACGAGGCGCAGGTGTCGAACCGTGGAGAATCACCGGCGCATCATGAGAAGCATCTCGAGATCGCGCTAAAGATCCTGCGCGAAAAGGGCATGCACGCGGGTCCGGCGGAAAACGCCGATCAGCTCGTCTCTCTCCTGACGTCCGGATCTGCCGCGGAACTGCCGGGCGACCGCCGCCTCGCCGTCGGGGTCCTGCGGGCGGACAGTCCGTTTGCGGGCAAGCTGATCTCCGCAAGCATGGCCGAGCTCGAGGCGGAGCGGTTGACGATCATCGCCGTCATGCGCGGCGAGCACATGCTGGCACCGCGGCAGGATGTCGTGCTCACCGCCGGAGACCGCCTGATCCTCGTCATGGCCGCGGGAGATCTGCCGCGCGCGTGGGTCCATATGTCGCCGTGGTAGGCCGGAACCGCTCCCGTCAAGCGTACGGTCGTCGGCTCACAGCTTGTTGCTCACAGCTTGTTGCTCACAGCCTAAACCCTCAAAGCGTGCAGCTCATAGCGTCGTCGATGACGCTGTAAGCTGCAGGCTTCGGGGGGTTAAGCTGTGAGCGGCAAGCTGTGAGCAACAAGCTGTGAGCCTTAGCTCGCTTCCCAAACCCGCGTCTCGCATCAGGATTCCGCGCGCGGTGTGAGGTGAGTCGCGGCCTGTAGGACACTGACTCACGAATGGATCAATCGGCGGGCCGATCGGTTTCAATAGCCACGTTCACGAATGAACGTCCTCTCAAAAGGAGAAGACAATGAAGTTCCGAAACGGCCTCATGACAGCTTGCGCGCTTGCGGCGGCGATGATTGCGCCGCGTGCCGTGCGCGCCCAGACGCCGATCCGGTTCTCCGGCGCCGTGTCGCTCGGACTCCCGATTGGCGACTTGGGCAATGCCGCAGACCTCGGATACGGTCTCGCCTTTCGCGGCCAGGGAAAACTCAGTTCACCCGAGTGGGCGGTGCGGGGAGATATTACCTGGGACCGCTTTCCGGGCCGCGGCGTGGTCGACAACTATTCCTACCTCTCGCTCGCCGGCAACATCGTGCACCGCATGCCGGGCGACAACCTCTATGAGTTCGTCGGCCCCGGCCTCTTTGAAAACTCCGTCGCGTTGACCAACGGGGCGAACTCGAGCGACACGAACCTCGGCCTGCAAA
Source organism: Gemmatimonadaceae bacterium (assembly GCA_050733535.1). Taxonomy (GTDB): domain Bacteria; phylum Gemmatimonadota; class Gemmatimonadetes; order Gemmatimonadales; family Gemmatimonadaceae; genus Fen-1231. Next base: position 3,887 of record JBOHTH010000202.1, read on the forward strand.
TGGGGCTGGGACTCGACCTCGCCAAGGGGCCACACACTCCGTTTGTCGAATTCGGCCTTACGAGCGTCTTTACCTCAGGGGCCAACACGCTGTGGTTCCCCGTGAGGCTCGGCATCCGGTTCTGAACGGAATTGTGCTAGACTGAACGGACTGCGTCCGCGCACCCGCGCCGGGATCAACCGCGACACCCGGCCGCGGGTGCGTAGGACGGAGGACGACAGATGTTTTGAGCCTGCCGGATAAAATTCCGGGTGGTGCATCGGCCTGCTCACGGTACTCCAGGACTCCATCGATGAGGATCAACCGCGCGCTGATAGGCCGCCTGATCCGCGACATAGTCGGCAACGCGGTGCTGGCCGCCGTGTATTTCGCCGTCGCGCGAGTGTCGCTTGGTGCCGCGATGGTGCACCATGTGGTCTCCAATATCTGGCCGCCCGCAGGCATCGCCGTGTTCGCGCTGCTGCGATTCGGCCCGCGCCTCTGGCCCGGCGTCGCGATTGGCGCGTACTTCCTCAACCTCACCAACGGGATCCCGCCGCTCGGCTCCGCGATCATTGCCGCGGGCAACACGCTCGAATGCGTCGTTGGCGCGTACCTGTTGATGAGCGTGAGGCCGATTCACCGCGCACTTGATCGCGTGCGCGACGTGCTCGCGCTCATCGGGTTTGCGGGGCTCCTCAGCACCCTGATTGGCGCGACGGTCGGCGTGGCGGCGCTCGTGCTCACGCACTCCGCGACCGGAGTTGAACCGTGGCACCTCTGGCTCGTGTGGTGGACTGGCGACGCCGTTGGCGTGCTCGTCGTCACGCCGCTGCTCCTGACCTGGACGGAGCCGGAACGCGACGCACCGGACTCGCGGATGCGCGGGTTCGAAGAGGCCGTCACCTTCATCGTGCTCGTGGTGGCAACCGACTTGCTGTTCCGCGCGTGGGTCGGGTTCGTCTATCTGGTGTTCCCGATGCTCACGTGGGTCGCTCTTCGCGTCGGACGGCGCGGCGCGTCCACGGCGGTTGCGATGGTGATGGTGATCGCGACCTGGCACACGATCCACGGCACCGGCCCTTTCACGGAATTCTCGCCGCTCGCCAACCTGTTTGCGCTGCAGCTGTTTCTCGCGGTGCTCTCGGGCAAGAGCATGCTCTTCGCGGCGTCGCGTGCAGAGGCGCGCGAGGGAGAGGCCCTCGTCCGGCAGACCGAATCGCGCTATCGCCTGCTCGCCCGCAACCTGCCCGACGCGTGCGTTGTGCTGTACGATCATGACACGCGGCTCGTGCTCGTCGAGGGTCCGGTCGTCGCGGCCGCCGGCTTCGTCAAGGAGGAGGTCGAGGGACGGACCATCGGCGAGCTCTTCGACACCGATCGCGCGCACGCGCTCATGGCGCCGTTTCGCTTTGCATTCGAAGGGCGGACGTTCGAGTTCGAGTTCGCATACAAGGAGCGGACCTACCTCGTACGCGTGCTGCCGCTCGCCGAGGCGGGCGCGAAGGCGCAGTTCGGAATGGCGCTCGCGCTCGATATCACCCTGCGCCACCAATCGGAGCGCGAGCTGGACGAGAGCCGTGCGCGGCTTCAGGCGCTCTCCCGGCAGCTTCTCGCGGCGCAGGAGGAGGAGCGCCGGCGCGTCGCCCGTGAGGTGCACGACGAGCTCGGACAGGCGCTCACCGCGATCAAGATGCGCCTGAGCTCGCTGCGCACCCGCACGCTCCGGCGACCCTCGATCGAGACGGACACGCGCCTGACAACCGTCAACGACGCGATCGACGGCGCCATCGACTCAGTCCGGCGCATTATTCTTCGACTGCGGCCCGGGGTGCTCGACAACCTCGGTCCGCTCGCCGCGCTCGAGTGGGAAGCGCAGGAGTTCACGCGGCAGGCGGGCCTCCCCGTGCGGCTCGCACTGCCGACCGAACCGATCGACCTCGACGCCGAGCGCTCGACGACGCTGTACCGCACGGTGCAGGAGGCGCTCACGAACGTGCTGCGGCACGCCAATGCAAAGTCGGTCGCGGTTGGGCTGGAGGTGCACGACGGATCGCTCGTGCTGCAGGTGACGGATGACGGGCGCGGCATCGCGGAGAACCAGTTGCGGAATCCGCGCTCGATGGGAATTCTTGGAATGCGGGAACGTGCGATGTCGTGCGGCGGTACTCTGGAAGTGCGGCGCGCGCTCGGTGGCGGCACGGACGTCGTGCTCACCGTGCCATACGAACGAAACGGGAGGCTGAATTCATGACGAGGATCCTCATTGCTGACGACCACGCTGTGGTGCGCGCAGGGCTTCGCGAGTTGCTGCTGCAGCGCGGATCGTTCTCCGTCGTCGGCGAGGCGCCCGACGGCGACCAGTTGCTGAAGCTCGCATCGGAAGTCCCCGCAGACGTACTGCTGCTCGACGTGTCGATGCCGGGCCCGCCCTTTCTCGACGTGCTCCAGCGCGTGCGCACGCAGTTTCCGGCGCTCCGCGTGCTGGTGCTCACGATGCACCCGGAGGACCAGTTTGCCGTGCGGGCGCTGCGGGCGGGCGCGTCGGGCTATCTCACGAAGGACCGAACGCCGGCCGAGCTCGTCGACGCCGTCACGAGAATCGCGCGTGGCGGCCGCTACATCAGCGCGTCGCTCGCCGAGCGGCTGTCGTGGGTGCTCGACGGCGACTTCCGTGCGTCGCCGCACGACGCGCTCTCCGACCGTGAGATGCAGGTGCTCATGTTGCTCGGCAGCGGGCACAGCGTGAAGGAATCGGCGGAATCGCTGCGGCTGAGCATGAAGACGGTGAGCACCTTTCGCACGCGCATGATGAAGAAGATGGGCTTCTTCTCGAACGCGGACGCCGTGCAGTACGTGGTGCGGCAGGGTCTGCTCAGCGCGGAGAGCGCGTAGGACTGGGCACCACAGCGCCGTCGGACGCTCGCCGATTGTCGAAGTGTGTGGCGGGCATCAACTTGGGGCCATGCAGCCAGTTATCGAAGGCTTCGCGGGGATTGCGGTGCTCACTGCCCTCGCGCTTATGGTTGTCGTGTTCGTGCAGAGGAACGCGACGCGGGCGCTGCGGCGTCTCGCGTCCGTCGACCCGCTGAGCGGGCTTCCAAACCGGCGCGAGTTCATGCGTGCGCTCGACACCGAGCTGTCGCGGGCGTCACGAAGCGGAGAATCGTTCGCGGTCGTGTTGCTGGACGTCGACCGGCTGAAGCTGATCAACGATCGCGGCGGACATCGCGCCGGCGACCGTGCGATCCTGCGCGTTGCGAACGCGCTCCGGGTATCGCGCCGCGCGAGCGACACTGCCGGCCGCATTGGCGGTGATGAGTTCGCTGTTGTCCTCTCTGGGGTGGGCGTGACGACGGCGCAGCACTTCCTCGTGCGGCTGCACGCCGTGCTGTCCCGCCACCGTCGCGCCGGAACCGTGACGATCAGCGGCGGCAGCGCGGAATATCCCCGTGACGGGGCCACGGGTGAGGCGTTGCTCGCAGCGGCGGATGCGGCGCTCTACGCGGAGAAGCAGCGGCGTTCGCGGCGGACACCCGCGTACGGTCCGCGGCTGGTTCCCGGAGCAGTGCGGTAGAATCTCCAGCGCGCAGTTTGGAGAGCTCAGAGCTCAAAGGTCAAGCTCACGGGGCATTGCTCGGGAGTGTCACAGCTCTGCCGTTCAAAGCTCTGCGGTTCAAAGCCATCAGCTCGCTCGAAGCTTTGAACAGCAGAGCTGTGACACTCCCGACCTGTGACCTATGAGCTTGAGCTGTGACCATTGAGCTGACCCGGCCTCCACCCGCCGAACGCGCATCCTCGCAGTAGCTTCCAAGCAATGCCACGCGCCAGCGAGGAACGCGCTCCGGTCGAGCGCCCGCCGCTCGTAACCGTCTTCCTGACTCACCTCGCGCGCGAGCGCGATGTCTCGCCGAACACCGTCAAGGCGTACTCACGCGATCTCGACGAGTTCTGCGCCTTTCTCGGGTCTTACTCCGGCACTGAACGGCTGGACTGGGGAAAGGTGGACCGCCTCGCGATGCGCTCGTTCCTCGCGCACCTCACGCGCCGCGGGCTTGGGAAGCGCAGTATCGCCCGGACACTTTCCGCCGTCCGCACGTTCTACGCTTTTCTGCACCGCAACGACGTCGTCGAGGTGAACCCGGCGCGCACCGTGGGCTCGCCGAAGACGGAGAAGTATCTCCCCGGATACCTCGACCGTGCGCAGGTCGAGACGCTGTTCACGGCGGCCGCGACCCGCGCCAGCGAAGGGCACTATGCCGACGTCCGGAATCTCGCGATTCTCGAACTGTTCTATTCAGCCGGACTTCGCCTGAGCGAGCTGCGCGGAATCAATCGGCCCGACCTCGACCTGCTCGCCGGCCTCGTCAAGGTGCGAGGGAAGGGGAGAAAGGAGCGCATCGTTCCCGTGGGCCAGCATGCGCAGCGCGCGCTGCGGAACTACGAGCGCGCGCGCGACGAGCTCTGCCGCAACCTCGGCATCGCCGCAGACCGCACTGCGTGCTTCCTCAGCAACCGCGGCAAGCGGATGAGCGTGAAGGGAATCCAGAACGCCGTGGTCGGCTGGCTCAAGCAGGTGGACGAAGGCGCGGGCCTCTCCACGCACTCACTGCGCCACACGTTCGCGACGCACTTGCTCGATGCCGGCGCCGACCTGCGCGCCGTGCAGGAGCTGCTCGGCCACGCATCGATCGCCACGACGCAGATCTACACGCATACGTCCGTCGAGCGGCTCAAGGCGGTATACAAACAGAGCCATCCGCGGGCCTGACCGTCACCGCGCGAATACCGACCCCAGATCCGCAGTGCTCAGCAGCTTCTGCAGGTCTGACTGTATCGCGTTCGCGTCCGCCGTCGCCCCCTGCTTTGCGAGTGCCGACCCGAGCAGCGACGCCGCAAACACATACTGTGCCGGCATCACGATCGACGCCGGGTCGATCCACTCTCCCTGACGCTCGAACGACGCCGGCCCGCGGAATGTTTTCCGCCAGAGCGCGAGCGAGCGCGGCACGTCCACCATCCCGCCGTTCGTCTTCGCGACCGTCGCGGACTCCTTGACGCTGTCCGGCATCAGATGCACCGCGAGTCCCTCCGTGACCAGGTAAGGCGCGAGGCCGAGCGCGTCCGGATACGCCGCGTTGCTGAAATAGATGGGGCGGTGCGGCAGCGCATCACGCACGAGGCGAAGCACGAACAGCTGGTCGCGCGTGAGGTAGCCCGCGGGAATCGTCGCGTGGATGTCACCCGCGTCGAACTTCTGGGGCGTGTCGACGCGAATCACCTGCGGCACCGAGTCCGCCTCAGCGGGCGTCGCCGCCAGCACCACGCCGCGTCTCATAAGCTGCCAGGGGAACCAGTCCGTTCCGAGGTAGGTCGCGACGATCACCACCACGTCCCGGCGGTAACCTTCGACAATCTGAGCGTACCAGAGCGGGAACGTGTCGTTGTCGCCGTTCGTGATGAGAATGCCGTTCGGCCCGACCGAGTCGAGCAGGTCGAACGCGAAGTCGCGCGTGAATGTCTGCCCCGCACGCGACGCGGAATGCGCGTTCAGTACGAGCGGCAGCAGTGCGATCGCGAGCACGGGCGACGCAACCGCGAGTGCGCGCGCTCCCTGGATGCGCCCGGCCAGTGCGCGCCAGGCGGTCGCGAGTCCCAGTCCGATCCACACGCCGAGACAGGAGAAACTCCAGAGAAAGAAATAATCACGGTCGCGCACTTCGCGAGCCACGGTGCTCCCGGGGTCGGCGGGCTGCGAGTATCCGTACTTGAAGTTCAGATAGTAAATCAGCGCCGGAATAAGGGTGAAGAGCAGTGCGGCGATCAAGGTGAAACCGGCGCGGTCCGTGCGCCAGTGCGTCCACCCTCCTGCGATTGCGAGCAACACCGCCAGCAGCGCCAGCGCCAGTTGTGCGCCGCCGTGTTGTCCGCTCGGGTCGCGGAACCACTGCCAGGTGAAGTACTGCCACCACATCCCGAGCTGCGCGCCGAACGGTGCCTGCCGCGTGGAAAGGTCGGGCTTCGCGTACTGCACGCGTGAGATTTGCGCGTTCAGCCTGCTGGCCGTCTCCGCGGTCAGCGTGCACTTGATCGCGAACCCGTTGACGCACGCGGTCGGTTCGCCTTCGTTCAGTTCCGGATGGTTTGCGGCGCGGATCGGCTCGAACGCGAACAGTGACAGGCCGAATACCGTTGCCGCCGCGACCTGTACGATCAGCCGCCAGCGGAGAAACAGGCGCGGCGCGAGCAGAAGCACGACGGTCAGCACACACGGCGCTGCGAGGTATCCGGCCGGGTGGATCGTGTAGCCCAGTGCGAGCAGGTAGGCGATCACGACGAGCAGCCGCTCCGATGCCGCGCCCGACGGCCGCTGCGTCCACTGAAGTGCAAGCCAGACGACGACCGTGAGCTGCAGCAGCGCGAGCGTGTAGACCTTCTCGTTCACGACCGACTGGTTCCACACGGTGAAACTCACCGCACCGGCAATCGCGCACACGGAAGCAGCGGCGAGCTGCGCCCAGCGTTCGTCGAACAGCTTGCGCGTCACGTGGTTCGCGACGAGAAACCAGAGGCCCGCCGACGTCGCGCTCGCCGCGGCCGCCATGAGGTTGATCCGCACCGCGAACGATGTTGCAACGGGCAGCGTGCCGAAGAGATACGCGACGAGCACGAACAACGGGTTGCCGGGCGGATGCGGAATCCCGAGCACCTTTGCGGCCGACATGTATTCGCTCGTGTCCCACATCGCGGTGCTTGGTGCAAGCGTCGCGGCGTAGAGCGCGAAAACCGCCAGCGCGACGAGCGCCGCCCAGCGATACGGCGGCTGGTCGACCGAACCGGTATTTGGATCACCCGCGCGCGTGCCGCGGATCGCGAGCGGTGCGAGCACCACGTAGCCGAGTACGAGCAGCGCCGCCGGAGCCGTTGTCCCGCCGCCTGCGAGCAGTGCATATCCGGCGACGATCGTGGCGGCGGTGCCCGTCCACAGCAATGCCGTGGGCAAGCCTCGGCCTGGGCGCGCAGTGGGCGCGTCGCTCATCAAATGCCTCTCGGTTGAATGGGGCCGCTCAGTCGCGGCGAGCTCGTTGTGTCGCGTCGGGAGCCGGCGCGGGGATCCGTGTTTCGTCGGCCACCGCGACTAACCGCTCGCGGTCGATCGCCGGCGGCCTCGTCGCGGCCTCAGCCGCAGCCTCAAAGTGCATGGCGATCGTATCTGCGAGCGTCGCCTGTGCTCCGTCGTCTGACGCCGACCGCACGCCGCCGGTCAACAGTGTCGCGACGAACGATGCCGCGAGCAGCGCGCCGACCACGGACGGCCGCGCGATTCCGCGTGGCGCCGGGACGATGCGCGCCAGCGTTGCCGCGGCGCGGACACGCTGCATGACGCGGGCGCGTGCGCCGGCGCCGAGATCGACCGGAGCGCGCAGTGCGGCCCGGAACTCTTCAGGGAGAAACGATTCACGATCCTGCACGGCTCGCCTCCAGAATTGCGCGCAGGCGTTCACACCCGCGCTTCACCCGCATCTTGAGCGCCGACATTCCGGCGCCGGTAATCGAACACATTTCCTCATACCCGAGCTCGTCCGCGTAGCGCAGCACGACGGCCTCCCGCTGCTCGGCCGGCAACTGCGCCAGCGCCTTCGTGAGCTCGTCGCGAATCGCGAGCCGGTCGGACGCATCGTACGGGAGCTCCGCATCGCGGAGCCAAGCCGCCGCGACCTCTTCCCGCCGCCGGTCGCGCATGAGCCGCGTGCGGCACCGGTTCACGAGAATCCGAAGGATCCACGCGCCGAACTGTTCCTGCTCTTTGTACGTGCCGAGTGCCCGGTATGCACGAACGAACGCGTCCTGCACCGCCTCCTCCGCCTCGGCTTCAGAGCCGAGGAGGTGGCACGCGACGCGCGTCATGCGCGCATGGTGGCGGTCGACGAGAAGCGCGAACGCTTCTACGTCGCCGGACAGCACGCGCTTGACTACAGTGGCGTCGGACGGGTCGGTCACGAGTGTATAACCCTGAACGGTGCGGGGCGGTCACAATTGAACCCGCCGTTCTGCAGTTCCGCAGCCCGCAGTTGCTGTTGTGCTTGTACTATATATGGTATGCCTCTCCAGCCCATCCACGCCACCACCATCCTTGCCGTCCGCCGCGACGGCCGCGTCGCCATCGGCGGCGACGGCCAGGTCACTGTCGGCGACACCGTGATGAAGGCGAACGCCGTGAAAGTCCGCACGCTCAAGGGCGGCAAGGTGCTCGCCGGTTTTGCGGGCACCGCGGCCGACGCGTTCACGCTGTTCGAGAAGTTCGAGGAGAAACTCGAACGCCATCCCGAGAATCTTCAGCGCGCCGCTGTCGAGCTCGCGAATGACTGGCGGTCGGACCGCGTGCTGCGGCGTCTCGAGGCGCTGCTGGTCGTGGTGGACCGGACCAGCGGGTTCTTCCTGAGCGGCACCGGCGAAATAATCGAGCCGGACGACGGCGTGCTCGCGATCGGGTCCGGCGGGCCCTACGCGCTGTCCGCTGCGCGCGCGCTGTTGAAGGAGACCAAACTCTCCGCGGCGGAGATCGTGCGAAAGGGGCTCGAGATCGCGGGAGAGATTTGTATCTACACGAACGCGAACATCACGGTCATCGAACCCTCAGTCTGATTTCTTGAGTCTGCAGGTCTTGCATCAGACAGCTAGCCGTTGCATAGCTCCAGCCCTGCTGCTGCCAGATGCAAGAATCCAGCTGAAAGACACCAGACCGGCTACAGCTTGACCTTGAACCGTCCGAGATCTCCATCTTTCCTGGTATAGCCCGCCGGCACGCGCAGCTCCGCTTCCGTGACTCGGTCCGCTCCGATCTTCGTGACCTCCACCACCATCCGCGATGTCTTCCCGTCTTCGTCGCGCTGCGTGATCACCGTGCGGAGCGGCATGCCGCGAACAATCGAATTCCGCACGCTGTCCTAGCGCGCCGCAAACTCCGCATCGGTCGCGGGCAGCACGGTCATCGCGGACGCGACGATCTCGACGAGTGGATTCCGCGGCAGCCGGAACGACGGGTCGAAGTAGTACTCGGTTTCGACGCTCTGGTTGACCGGCGTCGTGAAGCCCATCGCGCCGACGTCCATGCTCCAGCGTTCGGTCACCCGGACGTGCTGTGTCGAACGGCCTGCGATCACTTCACCCTTGCCGAGTCGCGTGGACTCGATCGTCGCGTCGTGCAGTTTCATCGTCACGACCTTTCCGGCCGCGCGGACGCCGATCGAGGCGAGGTGCGCGAAGTCGTCACCCGTGAACACAGTGTACGTGCGCTCATCGGGCTTCACGATGGTCACGACCTGCCCATCGTTGGACAGGAGCATGTACTGACGGTCCCCACGGTCGTCGCGCATGTCGAGGCGCGCGCGACCGCCGCGAACCCGGACGGTGCCCTGCATGTCGTCCCCGCCATGGTCACCGCGGGCGCGGAAATCGTAGCTGTAGCTGGAAGGCTGCTGTGCGCCGAGCGCGGCGGTAGCGAGCGCGAGGACCGAAACGAAGGTAAGCGAGCGTCGCATGGCAGTGTCTCTGCTGAGGTTATGGCGGCGAGCGGCTCAACTCTCATGGATACGGGGCGCGGGAGCGCCAGGTTTCAGGGGGGGAGTCGAGTGGGAGAGACGAGTCGAGTGGGAGAGACGAGTATGAGTCGGAGGGAAGAGTTGGAGCAGGCGCAGTGGGAGTGTGAGTGGGAGGGTGAGTTCTAGTGGGCGTTGAGTCGGCGAGGGAGAGGGAGCGGCTCCCCACCCCCACTCGCACTCGGCTCCCACTAAAGCTCACTCTCGCACTCAAACTCCCACTGCGCTTCCTCGAACTTGCCGCTCCCACTCGTACTCCCTCTCCCAACTAGCTTTAGCCATGGCGTCTAACCGCACCGAACAAGCCCTCGCCCGCCTCGCCGATCTCACTCCTCGCAAGATCGTCGCGGAGCTCGACCGCTATATCGTCGGCCAGGCCGAGGCCAAGAAGGCCATCGCCATCGCGCTCAGGAATCGCTGGCGCCGCCAGCGTACGCCCGAGGCGATCCGCGAGGAGATCGCGCCGAACAACATCATCCTCATCGGCCCGACCGGCGTCGGGAAGACCGAGATCGCCCGCCGCCTCGCGAAGCTCGCCGGCGCGCCGTTCATCAAGGTCGAGGCGTCGAAGTTCACCGAGGTCGGCTACGTCGGCCGCGACGTCGAGTCGATGGTGCGCGATCTCGTCGAGAGTGCCATTGATATGGTGAGGCATGAGCGCGAGACCGAAGTCGACGACCTCGCCAACGATCGCGTCGACGAACGCCTTCTCGATCTTCTCCTTCCGCCGCCCACCGACGCGCAGGTCGCGCAGGTCGCGAGCAGCGAGCGCGTGTTCGTCGCGTCGAGTGAAGGCGCCGTCACGCAGGAAGCCGAGGCCGCCCGCGAGCGCCACAAGCGCACGCGCGACAAGCTCAAACAACTGATGATCGACGGCCAGCTCGAGCAGCGCGAGGTGGAGATCGAAGTCACGCAGCAGGCGCCGCAGCTCATCGACATGATGAGCCAGCAGGGCGCCGGCGACGGCATGGGCAACCTCGGCGAGATGCTCTCCGAGCTCATGCCGAAGAAAAAGAAAAAGCGCACCGTCACGGTGGCCGACGCGCGGCGGATCCTGCTCGACGAAGAGTTCGACAAGCTGATCAACTCGGACGACGTGGTCACCGATGCACTCGAGCGCGTCGAAAAACTCGGGATCATTTTTCTCGACGAAATCGACAAGATTGCCGGCTCGCGCGGCGAGACCGGCGGGCCGGACGTTTCGCGCGAAGGCGTGCAGCGCGATCTGCTGCCGATCGTCGAGGGCAGCAACGTGCAGACCAAGTACGGGATGGTGAAGACGGACCACGTGCTGTTCGTGGCCGCCGGCGCCTTTCACGTGAGCAAGCCGAGCGATCTCATTCCGGAGCTGCAGGGGCGTTTTCCGATCCGCGTGGAGTTGAAGCCGCTTACCGAGGCGGACTTCGTGCGGATCATGACCGAGCCCGAGAACGCGCTGACCAAGCAGTACGCCGCGCTGATCGCCGCCGAGGGCGTGCAACTGACGATGACCGCGGACGCGATCGCCGAGGTGGCGCGCACCGCTGCACAGGTGAACTCGCGGATGGAGAACATCGGTGCGCGGCGCCTGCACACGGTGATGACCACGCTGCTGGAGGACGTCATGTACGAACTTCCCGACCGTGGCACCGACCCGGTGACCATAGACGCGAAGGTCGTGCGCGACCGCCTCAGGGCGATCGCCGAGGATGAAGATTTGAGAAAATACATTCTCTAGTCTGGATCTCGATGCGAGGCGGGGGGCGGAGATGGAATGGTCGAGGCGCTCGCTGCGAGGCGGGGGGCGGAGAAGGAATGTTCGGGGCGAGGCGGGGGGCGGACATGGACTACGAC
>JBOHTH010000203.1:0-4416 GCA_050733535.1 Gemmatimonadaceae bacterium
ACCCCAATCCCACAGCATCTCGCCCAAACCACAATCACTCGTCGTTTCCAGCTCCCGCTGCGCTACCCAGCAGCCGTCACCCGCGCCAGCCGGTCCAGCAAATCCCGGATCTCGTACGGCTTGAGCAGCATATCATCCGCCCCCGCATCCCGCACCGCCGCGAGGTCGGCATCTCCCACATAGCCCGTCCCGAGGATTACCGGCGTCTGCGGCGACATCGCGCGAATGCGCCGACAGGCCTCGATTCCGCCGAGTACGGGCATCTGGACGTCGAGCAGCACGGCCGCGATCGTCGCGCGTTGCGCGGCAAAGAGCGCGACCGCCTCGTCACCATTGGCGGCCTCGAGAACGTCGTAACCCTCCTGCTCGAGCACCATGCGCAGCATCTCGCGGAGTCCGGCCTCGTCGTCGGCGAGAATCACCGGCGGCCGGTGGCCGTTCGTCCGCGCGGGGCGGGTGACGGGCAGTGCGGGCACCGAGACCGGTATGGACGCGCCCGACGAGGGCAGGTAGAGGTGAAAGCGCGAACCCGCGTTCGGCGCGCTGTCCACGACGATCGTCCCGCCGGCGTTCCGCGCGAGGCCGTACACCATCGCGAGTCCGAGGCCGGTGCCGCGGCCGCTGCTCTTGGTCGTGAAGAACGGCTCGAAAATCCGCTGCTTGATTTCATCGCTCATGCCGACGCCATCATCCGCCACCGACACCACCACAAAAAGCCCCGGCTGGATATCGCGAATCGTGAGCGCCGCCTGATCGTCGACGCGCTCCACGCGCGCGCTCAGCGCGAGTGTTCCTCCGTCCGGCATCGCGTCGCGTGCGTTGATGCAGAGGTTGAGCAGCGCATGCTCAATCTGACCCGCATCGCCCTCGACGGCAGGGAGCCGGTCGGGCACGTCGAGCGTCACGCGGATCCGGGTGTCAAAGGTGCTCGCGCACATTCCCTGAATGTTCGCGATCGCCGCGCGCACGTCCACCGGACGCCGGACGAATGGTTCGTGCCGCGCGACGCCAAGCAACTGCTTGGTGAGCTCGGCGGCCCGGCGGCCGGCATGTTCGATCGCGTCCAGCGCGGACGACGCGCGGCGGTCGGCGCCGAGCGATCCGCGCGCGACCTGCGCCCCGGCGAGCACTGACCCCATCAGGTTGTTGAAGTCGTGCGCGATCCCGCCGGCGAGCGAGCCAACCGCGTCCATCTTCTGTGACTGCGCGAGTGCCTCACGATCGGTAAGGTCGCGATACGCGGCAAGTATGAGATGGCGGTCGCCGATCAGCACCTCGGTCTCGGCGACGCCCCAGATCTGCACGGTGCCGTCAGGACGCCGCACGCGGATCGTGTCGTTCGCCGACCGTGCGCGCAGCATCGCGGGCAACGGCGCGCCGACGAGCCGTTCGCGTGGCTCGCCGGTGAGCGACGCGGCGGCCGGATTCGCGTCTACCACGCGACCCGATGGCGCTTCGATCAGGAAGTAGGGGTCCACGGCACGATCGAAGACTGCGCCGTACCGCTGCTCCGAGTCACGCAGCGAGCGGACGGTGTCGTTGAACGTCGCCAGGAAGAGCGCCCACTCTTCCGACGGCGCCGGGCTCATAATGGGCGAAAGCACACCGCGTCCGTGCATGGCGACGACCTCGCCGGCGATCGCGCTCAGCGGCGTGATCAGCAGGCGCCGTCCATACAGCCATACGAACACGAACGCGATCGCGCACAGCGTCGCGGCAATCAGTTCGCCATAGAGCGTCCATGTCGAAAACCGGTGTTGCTGGACCCGAGTGTCCACGACGGCGATCACCGCGGCCGGCTCGCCCGTCACGCCGGCAAGGCGAAACAGGATGCGCACGCTGTCGTCGCTCGCGTACGTCTCCGAGTGGAGTGGAGTGTCGGGGATCGGGGTGTCGGGCGGAAGGATGTGAATGCCGAGCTGCAGGTCGCGCTCGAGGCCGCGGAGGAGTTCCCCGTGCAGCGCGCCGCCAATGAGGAGATATCCGCGCACGGCGGCGGCCTGTCCCTCCGTCGCCGGGTTCGTCGGCTGCACCGCCGAGCCGCCAACGAGATACAGGCCGTTGCCGTCACGCACGTAGCCGCCGAGACTGCCCTTGCGGGCCAGGTGGTTCAGGATCGCGGGACTCGTCAGCTCAGCCGGGCGCCGCACCTGCGGCGACGCCGTCCACTCGAACGCGCTCGCGCGCTTGCGGTCGAGCAGCGCGATGAACTCGTAGTCGTTCCGGGGGAGCCACTCGACGAAATTGTGCCGGAAGAATCCCGTCGCGCCCGGCGCAGCGGGGTTCTGCGCGAGACGGACGGTTTCGTCCCAGAACGCGTAGTCCTCCACTTGCTGGCGCGCGTGGTTCGAGAGGCGATTGAACGCGAGCCGCGAGCGTGTGAGGTCGTCGCGCTGGTCCGCGACGTCCACACCGCGGATCACGGCATCCACCGCGACGGTTCCCGCAGCCAGCGTGACGCCGACGACGAGGAACGCGACGACCGCGAAGCGGGTCAGTATCGAACGCGCCGATCGCGCGTGTTGCGCGTCGAGGGGAGGCAGCGGCGTTGTTCCCGGCGGGTATCGTGAGGGCATGGGCTCGGCGGACCGGCGTCGGTCAGGGCGCGCAACGAGATCACATGAAATAGTCGGCGACCGTGCCGACTCCCGCAATGGCGGCAAACCGTTTCCGCCATAAACGTGTCGAACCTTGTGAACGCGAAAGGCCGCAGGAACGGCAGGAGGACCACATGGAGGAGCTCAAAATGACCCGGACCAATGGAGGATCGCTGTGCCTGCTCGATGAGCGTGGACGGCTGATCGGCACAATCGACCGTCCCCGCGAGCGCGAGCCGCTCGGCCCGGGTCACGAGACGGTGTACCTTGCCCGTCCGGTTGAGGAGTCCGCGCGCGTCGCTGCGGCGTAGGTTACGCGCAGGTTACGTAACAGGGGTCCGGTCGCGATTTTGAGGTATGACGGCCAGCGGGAACCCCACCATCGCGCCTGTTGCCGATTCGCGCGATGCCCGATACCGGCGCCTGGCGCTCTGGTGGCTGCTGATCTACCTGCTGAGCGCGCTCGCGGTCGCCGTGCAGCGCACGCTGTTCACGCCTGAAAATAATTTCCTCATCCTGCGCACGTCGTCACTGCACCTCGTGACCGGGCAGGATCTGTACGCCGCGTATCCGGCGACCTACCAGGATTTTTTTAAATACAGTCCGACGTTCGCGTTGCTCTGGGCGCCGTTTGCGGTGCTGCCGTCCGTGCCGGGCTACATGCTGTGGGCGATCGCGTGCGTATCGGCGCTCTACGCCGGTATCACGCGGGCGTTGCCGCCGGCTCAGGCGGTGGTCGCGCTCGCCCTGTCATGGCTCGCGGTGTTCGGCGATCTCCAGCGCTCGCAGAGCAACGCGCTCTGCGCCGGCCTGATGATTCTCACGTGGGCGGGGCTCGAGCACGGCAATCAATGGCGCCCGGCGATCGCCGTTGCCGCCGCAACCTTCGTCAAGCTCTTCCCGGCGGCGGCCGTGCTTCTCGCGCTCTTCCACCGGCGCCGGATTCGTTTCGCGGCGATCTTTGCAGCCGTCGTCGCCGTCGGCGTCGCGCTCCCGCTGCTCGTGACGCGACCGGCGACGCTCGCGATGCAATACCGCTCGTGGCTCCACATCGAGAGTCGCGACGCGGTTCCGCTGGCGCGCTACGGAACGGGCGGCGCCGATCTCTATGCGGGGCTCATGGGTCAGTTTCGCGTGTGGTGGGGCGTGCACTGGCCGAACTGGCCGGCACAGCTCGCGGGCGTGCTGATCCTGATGGCGCCGCTCGCGCTCCGGCGGGCGTCGTGGGAGCGCCGCCAGTTTCGCGTGCTGTTTCTTGCGTCGATGCTCGTGTTCTGCGTGCTCTTCAACCACCAGGCGGAATCGCCGTCATACAGCATCGCCATCATCGGCGCGTCCGTCTGGTACGCTGCGTCTGAGCGCACCTGGTGGCGCACGGCGCTCATCGCGGGCTGCATCGTGATCGTAAACGTCGCGTCGACCGACCTCATGCCGCGCACGTGGTACCGGGAGTGGTACGTGCCCTATCTGGTGAAGACGATTCCGCTCATCCCGCTCTGGATCATCATGCAGCTCGAACTGCTCGGCATTATTGCCAACCCGGGCGTGCAAGAGATCATCTCACAAAACCGATCGATCGCGCTGGAGGGCAGTGCGAGCGGCGAGTGATGAGAGCGAGGAAGATGCGGGAGGCGGGACGTTCCGGCTGATACGAGACGCGGGGTGGGGATGCGAGAAGCGGGACTTTCCGGCTGATGCGAGAAGCGGGGTTGGGATGCGAGAACCGGGACGCTCCTTGATGCGAGACGCGGGGCGACCCGTCTCCCACATCGAGAGGCGTCCCGGTTCCCGCTTCCCAACCCCGCTTCTCGCATCAGCA
>JBOHTH010000204.1:0-2302 GCA_050733535.1 Gemmatimonadaceae bacterium
CAATTTGCGCAGACCACCCTTAGAAAACGAAGCCGCTGAATGAAGAGCGTTGTGCAGGACGCTGAACGGACGGTTTTGTCCGCGGATTCGTTGAGGGGCCGTGCGGAAACCGTGGCAGCGGTTGCCGCCGCGCACGCCGACGCCGTGGACAAAGCGGCGCGCTTTCCGGCGGAGACCTTTGCCGCGGCCCGCGAACAGCGGCTGCTTGGAATGATGGTTCCGGTCGAGCTCGGCGGCGACGGCGCGACCGTCTCCGACGCGGCCGACATCTGCTGCATGCTCGGCACCTCCTGCGCCTCATCGGCGATGATTTTCGCGATGCACCAGATCCAGGTGGCGATTCTCTCGCGGCACGCGCCGACGAGCGAGTGGCATCAGGGCCTGCTGCGGCGCCTCGCCAGCGAACAGCTCCTGCTCGCGTCATCAACGACTGAAAACCAGACCGGCGGCATCGTGCGCGCGAGCGCCTGCGCCGTGGAGCCTGACGGTGCGGGGATGAAGCTGACCAAGAACGCAACGGTTATGTCCTACGGCGCGGAGGCTGACGGCGTGCTGGTCACCGCGCGGCGTGCGGCCGATTCGCCGCCGGCGGACCAGGTGCTCGTGGCGTTCCTCAAGGGCGACTACGAACTCGAGCGCATCAAGGACTGGGACACGATGGGCATGCGCGGCACGTGCAGCACCGGCTTCACGCTGCGCGGCAAGGGCGACTTGGCGCAGGTCTTGCAAGATCCATATGAGCGAATCCACCCGCAGAGCATGGTGCCAGTGGCTCACCTGACGTGGAGCGGAGTGTGGTGCGGCATTGCCGCGGGCGCGGTCGGTCGTGCACGCCGATTCATTCGCGAAGCGGGAAGTAAGGGTGGCGGCACGCTGCCTCCGGGTGCTGCGCACCTGACGCGCGCCATGATGGAGTTGCGTGCGCTGCGCGGCAGCATCGCGTCGGCGCTGCAGCGGTATGAGGCCGCGGCTCTCGTGGGCCGCTCGGGACTCGAGGCAATAGACTTCCAGTCCGCGATGAACTTGCTGAAAGTGAACTCTTCGGAGTCGGCCATCGAGATCGTGATGAACGCGCTTCAGGCCTGCGGGCTCTCTGGCTACCGCAACGACGGAGACGCCAGCATCGCCAGGAGCCTGCGCGACGTCCTGTCGTCGTCGATCATGATCAGCAACGACCGCATTCTCGCGAGCGCGGCGGGCGCGCTCCTGCTGTTCGAAGTGCCGAACGTGCTGCGGGACTGACGACGATGCCCACTCACGAGCCTTCCGCAAACAGAATCGAGGCACTGACGGCGGCGCTGTTCATCCCGACAGCCGCGAACGGCGTCTACGGCCGGAACGGACTGTTCGAGCACGTCATCGACGGACTGAACGCCCTCATCACGCGGCAGCGCATGACCGGCACCGAGATCGTCCGGTTTCCGCCCGTGATGAGCCGCGACGTGCTCGAGAAGTCTGGCTACCTCATGAGCTTCCCGCACCTCCTCGGCTGCGTGAGCTGCCTCTCCGGTGAGGAGGCGCACGTGCGCTCACTGGTCGAGGGGCGCAGTGGCGCGCAGGACTGGTCCAAGAGCCTCGAGGCGGTCAATCTGGCTCTCACACCGGCCGCCTGCTATCCGGTGTATCCGATGGTCGCGGCCCGCGGTGCGGTGCCCGCCGGTGGAGCTTTGTTCGACGTCGAGTCGTACTGCTTTCGCCGCGAGGTTTCGCATGAGGCCGGGCGACTGCAGTCATTCCGGATGCGCGAGTATGTCTGCGTTGGATCACCCACCACGGCGCTCGCATTTCGCGAAACGTGGCGCGCCCGCGGTGAACGGCTCGCCAACGAACTCGCGCTTCCGTTTCGCGTCGCGCCGGCGAGCGATCCGTTCTTCGGACGGGTCGGGAAGATGATGGCGGTGAGCCAAGTGCAGCAGGCGCTCAAGTTCGAACTGTTGATCCCCGTGCACTCGGAGGAGAATCCGACCGCGTGCATGAGCTTCAACTATCATCAGGACCATTTCGGAACGAACTGGGGCATGAACACCGACGGCGGCGAGGTCGCACATACGGCGTGCGCGGCGTTCGGCATCGAACGTCTCGGGATCTCATTGTTCGCGACACACGGCCTCGACCTGCAGGGATGGCCGGCAGGCGTTCGCGCAGCGCTGTCGCTCTGACCCGGTGGAGAAACGGCAATTGCGGCACGAGACGATGGTGCTCCACAGCGGCTACAACGTCGATCCTACGACGAAGTCCGCGGCCGTCCCGATCTACCAGACTGTCGCCTATGAGTTCGACAGCGCCGACCATGCGGCCGCAC
>JBOHTH010000205.1:0-2228 GCA_050733535.1 Gemmatimonadaceae bacterium
GCCATCATGTTGCCGTCCTTCACATAAAAGAGCTCATGACCGTCGTGCGACCAGACGGGAACGGTGGCGGTCCCGTGCGATACCTGCCACTTCGCCTGGCCAGTTTCCGGAAACGGACGCACGTACACCTCCGGAGCGCCGGTCTCGTTCGACAGGTACGCGACCCAGCGCGAGTCTGGACTCCGAACGCCGTCCGCTAACGCATCGCCCGCCGAAAGAAGGCGAGCGTCGGCCAAGCCATCCACCGACTGTTCCCAGCGACGCAGGCGGTGCGACGAATCCGCCTGCGTCGGACGATCAGACAGGAACGTGACGGCGCGGCCGTCTCGCGTCCACGCGGGCACAGCGTCTTCGCCGCCGTAGAACGTGATTCGCGACGGCTGGCCCGACGGAAGATCCCTGACCCAGATGTCGTCGCCGAGGTCCGTGCGAAGTTGGATGGCGAGCCGCCGTCCGTCGGGTGACAGATCGAAGCCCCAGCGCAACGCGCCCGCGTTGAATCGCCACGAGGGATCGAGCGGATCCAGCGGCGCGACGGCACCCGTGCGATCTACCCAGACCATCTCGGCGTTGAGCGCGGGACCAGATCCGAAAAGAGGCGGGCCAAGAACGTAGAGCGCCGTCCCGTCGGCCGAAATGATGAAACCGGGAGGCTGAACACCGTCAAGCAGCGTGATGGCCGGTCCGGTGGCGCGAAGCGCGTCATTGTCCCACGGCACGGCGAGCAGGGTCCCGTTCTGCGCGAGATAGATCACCCGTCCAGCGGCATACCAGGCAGACGAGGCGTCCTTGAAGAGAAGGTGCACCGAATCGCGCCTGGCATCGTACACGTATACCTGGCTTCGGGCGCAGGTCGACTGTCCGGACACGCCGCACACCGCAAAGAGGACACCGCGCGAGTCCGGCAGCGGCGACGGAAGCCATGGGAGACGTCCTTCCAACGGAGCGAGCGGAACGATCACCCGCGACACGCCCGATGGCGACAGGCGTCGCAGGTTCGGCCAATCGTGGAAGACGATGGAACCGTCGGCGAGCCAGGCGCCGCTGGCGTAAACGGTGTTGACCGAGTCAGCGAGAAGGAGCGAGGTTCCTCCCCCGCTCGGAATCTTTCTCAATTGATGTCCGACGAAGTAGCCGACCCACTCGCCGTCTGGCGAAAAGAACGGCGCCGTGCCGCCGTCGGTTCCGGCGAGCGGCTGCGCGACGAGATCGCTCTGGCGCTTGACGTAGAGCTGACCCTCTCCGGCGCGCGGGACATACTGCTCTCGATCGCCGACGAGCGGCTCGCGGAACACGATGGACGTCCCTCGTGGGTGGATCGCCGTCTCCAGCGCGAGCGCGATGCCGTCGCGGTTCTCTCCGGCGACCAGCGACGTCGCGTATTGAGCGGGCGCGGCGACCGGACGTGGACGCATCCAGCCCCACGCTACAATTCCCCCGACGACGAGCAGCAGCGCCGCGATCCCGGCGATCATCGGCCTGGATCGCGAGAGGGATAACCGCCCGTGCACGGGTGCGACCGCACCGACGAATCCGCGATCGCCGAGCGCCGCGGCAAATGACGCCGCCGTCGGAAAACGATCGGCCGGAAGCTTCTCCAGGGCTGTTCCGATCGCGGCGGCGACGTTCGGCGGCACGTGCTTTCGGTACTTCGTCACCGCCTCCGCCGGTTCGGCGATGATCTTCATGATGATTTGCTGCGCGGACGAGCCCGTGTGCGGCGGGTCGCCGGTGAGCATCTCGTACAACACACTCGCCAATGAGTAGATGTCCGAGCGCCCCGTGATGGTTTTTTCAGCCGTGGCCTGCTCGGGGCTCATGTAGTGCGGCGTCCCGAGCGACAGTCCGGTCTCCGTCAGCCGCCCGCCCGCTGCCGCGCTCAGGGCGAGCGCGATCCCGAAATCCATCACCATCGGGCGGCCGTCGTGCAGCAGGATGTTCTCCGGCTTGATGTCGCGGTGCACCACCCCGTGGCGGTGGGCGTAGTCCAAAGCGTCGGCCACGGCGACCGTGATCTTTACTGATTCATCAATGCTGAGCTGGGTCTCGCGGTCCAGCTTGGCGCGCAGCGTCTCGCCGTCAATGAAGGGCATGACGTAGTAGAGAAATGTGCCTTCCCCGCTTTCCCGCTTCCCCGCCTCTCCGCTGTCAAACAGCGGCAGGATATGGGGATGCTGCAGCGCCGCGGTGGTGGTGATCTCCTGGATGAACCGTTCGGCGCCGAGTAC
>JBOHTH010000206.1:0-2824 GCA_050733535.1 Gemmatimonadaceae bacterium
CGCGCAGGCCGTCGCGTTTTCGTCGCGGTCGTCGCTCGCGTGCCTCCCGGCGATGCTCGAGCCGGTGCGCGAGCGGCTCGGAATGCCGGTGGCGTTTTCGTCGTTCGTCTTCCCGCTGGCGGTGACCCTGTTCCGCTGCGGCGCGGCAATCGCGCAGGTGACCGGCGCGCTGTTCGTGGCGCGACTGTATGGCGTGCCGATCGGCCCCGCGCAACTCGCCGCGATCGGCGTGACGACCGTGCTCACGACCTTCTCCGTGCCGGGCATCCCCAGCGGCTCGATCGTCATGATGGTTCCGGTCCTGCTCGCGGCGGGCATCCCCGCGGACGGCGTGGGCCTGCTGCTCGGCGTGGATACCATCCCCGACATGTTTCGCACGACGGCGAACGTCACGGGAGACGTGGCAGCGGCGGTGATACTCGCGCGACTGGAGCGGTGACCGCGCGATGATGGCCGTCGCGCTCGCTGCGTTGCCTTGGCTGCTGGTGCCGGCCGTGATCCTGTGGCGAGCGCGCGACACAAAGTCGCTCGCCGATTATTCCGCGCTGGCGCCCGACGATGCGCCGCTGGTGTCCGTGATCGTGCCCGCCCGGAACGAGGCGCGGAATGTTGACGCGTGCATGCGCTCGATCCTCGCGACGGCGTGGCCACGGATGGAGCTGATCGTCGTGAACGACCACTCGCTTGATGACACCGGCGCGATCGCCCGCGCGGTCGCCGCGACCGACCCTCGCGTCACCGTCATCGAGAATCCCGATCTTCCCGAGGGATGGTTCGGCAAGCAGTGGGCGTGCCACAACGGCGCGCATGTCGCGCGGGGCGAGTACCTGCTGTTTACCGACGCCGACACCCGACACCAGCCGGAGCTGATCGCACGATCGATCAACGCGATGCGCGAGCGCCGCGCCGATCTGTTCACGGTGGCCGGCGCGCAGCTAGTGGAGACCTTCTGGGAGCGGCTGCTCCAGCCGCAGGTGTTCGGGATGCTCGCCGCGCGCTTTGGCGGAGCGGAACGCATGAGCCGCTCGCAGAATCCATACGACAAGATCGCCAACGGCCAGTTCATTCTCGTGCGGCGCGACGTGTACGATCGGGCGGGCGGGCACGAAGCGGTGCGCGCGCACGTCGCGGAGGATTTGCGGCTCGCGCAGGAGTGGACGCGGCGCGGACTTTCCGTGCAGATGGTCGCCGCGATCGATTACATGAGCACGCGGATGTACGCCGGCTTCGGCGAGATCTGGCGCGGCTGGGGGAAAAACGTCTGGGCCGCGGGACGCGACACCGTCGGTGGCGGCGCGGTGACGCGAGGCATCCTGCGCGTGATGTCGCCGCTCGTGCCGTTGTGGGAGGTTGCGCCGGCCGTCGCGATCGTGCTCGCCATTGTCGGCGTCGCGCCGGCCGCGGTGGGCGTGTGGGGCGCGGTAACGTTCGCGATCGGCACGCTGTTCTGGATCATCATCCGCGCTGCGTTCCGGGCGCCGCTCTGGTACGCGCTGCTGCATCCGGTGGCCGCGTGCGTGCTGGCCGCACTGTTCGCGCAGGCTTCGTGGCGCGGCGCGCGCGTCGAATGGAAGGGGCGCGCGTACGTCTCCGAGTAGCGCACGCCGCTAGTTTTCGCGGATGCCAACAGCGCTTCGCGCAGTACTGTTCGATCTCGACGGCACGCTGATCGATTCGATCTGGCTGATCGTCGACGCCATGCATCATGCGTTCGAGGCGTTTGATGGCGAGGTGCCCGACGACCCGACGTGGATGGCGGGCATCGGCACCCCACTGTACAAACAGCTCGCGAAATACGCACGAAGCCCTGAGGAGCTGGAGATACTCCGCGAGCGGTACCGCGCGTACCAGGTAATCCACCACGACAATGTGGTGAAGGCATATCCTGGCGCGGTGGATGTGCTCGCCGGCCTGCACGCGCGCGGACTCGTGATGGGGATTGTGACGTCGAAGGGCGACGAGCTCGCGCGCCGCGGCATCGAGCTCACCGGGCTCGCGAAGTACCTGCCGGTGGTGATCGGCGCCGATTCGGTCACGAAGCACAAGCCGGAGCCCGAGCCGGTGCTGCTCGCGCTGGAGCGGCTCGGCGTCGCCGCCGGTGAGGCCGTTATGGTAGGAGACTCGCCGCACGACATCAGTTCCGGCAACGCCGCCGGAGTGCGGACGATCGGCGCGCTGTGGGGGCCGTTCACGCGGGAGCAGATTGCGGTAGCCAAGCCGACCTACTGGTTGAGCAACATCAGCGAACTCCCCGCCCTCGTGGACTCGCTGGCGAAATAGCCCCGAGACTTCCCCGCGCGTTGTTTCGATTCGACATGCGTGGCGGCGGTGACGGATTCTTCCCGCCGCCGCCACATCGTGTGGCGTGTCCTCTCTCCGCAACGCCGCCGCACTCCTCGCCGCCGCGCGCACATTCCGTGATCTCGCACCGCTCCTCCAGCCGCTCGGCTTCGCGGGCGCGCTTCCGCTCAACGCGGATGCACGGCGCGGGCTGGGACTCGACAGCGCCGTACGCCGCGCCTCGATCGCGACTGGGCGGGGCACACTGCGCGCCTTGCTCGTCGAGGTGGCCGCCGCGACTCCACCCCGCGAGACCGTCGCGCGCGCGGCCGCGCAGCTCACCGCGCACTCGCCGGAACTCCTGTGGCTGCTCGTGGCCGTTCACGCAGCGACGCAGACAGTCGTTATCGCGGCCCCCGCGCCGGGCGCGCGCACGCGCGTCTCCGCGCTCACGGTCGACGCGAATCACGTGTCCGATTCCGATGGCGAGACGCTCGCCGCGATGGCCGACGCGTCGGGCGGCGTGGACCTCCTCGTGCACCAC
>JBOHTH010000207.1:0-1954 GCA_050733535.1 Gemmatimonadaceae bacterium
GGAGTAGACATCCGCGAACCTCGTGATATATCCGCGGCTCACGGCATCCACCGGAAGCGAGCCCTTCCCGGTGATGTACGACGGCGATGTATACCGGTTCAGGTTCTGCGAGTTCTTCTCGTAGAAGCTCACCAGCATCGGCAGCTTCTTTCCCGGTGACCAATCTTCCGGGAGCGACATGAATCCCTGGAGCTTGTGCCCGTCCTTGTCCTTGTAGTCGAACAGCACCCGCTTGGCGACCCACTTGTACTCGGCCTGCTGTGGATTCGCGTCGGTGATCTTCTTGGAGTCCGCGAGATTCGTCCCTGACACACGCAGGTCCGGAAACTCCGCGAACGTCTGCCGCGTGAACAGATACTCGTCTGCATTCTCCGCGCGCTGCGGCACGCCGTACGCCGCGGCATCGCGCACGATGTCCATCAGCTTCCCATTCTCGAGGCGCGCAAAGCCGGCATCCTTGGTATACTCGCCGAACGTCGCGAAGAGCATCGGCTTGCTGAGATCGATCTCGCGCTGACGCCGCGCCGCGAGCGGGTCGCGGTCATCCACCGGCACCGCGCGCACGTATTGGTAGCGCGTGTCCGACTTTGCGCCCGCGCCAAGCGTCACGCTTTTCGCCGCGCCGCTGCCGTCCGCCGGAAGTTCCCAGAGATCGTACTTGTTGGAGACGAGCACGCTCTTGCCGTCCGGTGTCCAGCCCGCGACCTGAAAATGCGGCCGCGGTCCCGTGTGGTCATCGTCGGTGTCGACAAAGCTCGGCGCGGACGCACCGCCAAGCGTGTGCGACGTGTTGGCATCGAAGTTGTACGCTTGGTATTTGTTGTCCTTCCAGTAGAGCCAGTTGTTGCCGTCGGGAGAAAATCCGACCGCTCCGCCGGCACTCGTGACCAGCCCCTTCAGCACCAGCGTCCGCTCGCCGGTGCCCGTGTTCACGCGATAGATATCCGCCTGCGCGGGCTTCCAGTCAGAGACATACGAGCGCTGGTCGCGTCCGATCGCCCAGCGCCCGTCGAGCGAAACGTCGAGCTCGCGCATCGTCGTGTCGGCGAGGTGGACATACTGCTGCGGCTTTACGTCGAATGCCTGCCGGTAAGTAAAGTTCTCCTCCTGCGGCGCGCGAATCATCTGCGCGGACTGGATGCGCGTGTCACTCGTGCGCCAGACATCCACATCCGCGACCGAGTCGATGCCCGGCTTGCGGCCCGTGTCGGCCTGCACGACCTGCGCCTTGGCGCCGAAGAACACGCGCGCCTTGTCGTAACTCCACGAGAGCGGTGCGCGCTCGCTCAACACCCACTCCTTCTCCCAGCCGGTCGCCTTGGCCGGGTCGAGCACTGCTGGCACTATCTCGGCGTTGTCGAACGCTTTCCGCACGTCGGACCACGCGAGGAGCACGTTCGTGCGCTGGCGCTTGTGCTCCACCGCTTTGCCCTTGAGCACCGCGATTCCCTGTCCGTCGTTCGTCCACGCGATGCGCGAGTAGCGCTTGGCATCGTTGTCGAGCGTGTACGTCCGGCCTGTTTTCGTGTCCATCACGAAGAAGCCGTTGGCGTCGTCGACTGCCGCGTCGACCGTCCAGGCCAAGAGATCGCCGGGGCGATTGAAGGCGATGTCCCCGACGCTGCCGAGTGTCTCCGAGTGTCCGCTGGCCAGGTCGACGAGGATTACGTCGCCTCCACGCGGCGCGACGGTGCTCGCGCCAGCGTCATTGCTGACACCGGCGCCGCCACCGAACCCGCCACCGAACCCGCCGCCGCCGCCACCACCACGGCCACCTCGGCCGCCGCTTCCTTGCGTGGCACTGCGCTTGAGAATCAGATGAGTTGCCGAGTTGTTGAACGTCGCGCTCGAGACATCCTTCCAGGCGCGCGTCGTGCCCGACGCAAGCTCACGCAGCTCGTACCGGCGCAGCGCCTGCGGCGCACCGCCAGCGGCGCCGCGGCCGGTCGCGCCC
>JBOHTH010000208.1:0-4068 GCA_050733535.1 Gemmatimonadaceae bacterium
CGCGAACGACGGGCTGCGCGGGCTGAATCCCGATTCGACAGTAGCGAACATCCGCGAGGTGATCCAGCGGGTGCGCGCCGAGAATCCGGCCACGCGGATGCTGCTCGTGCAGATGGAGGCGCCGACGAACCTGGGCCCGCAGTACACTCGCGAGTTTCACGCGCTTTATGCCAAGGTGGCCGCCGCTGAGAAGGTGCCGCTGGCGCCGTTCCTCCTCGATCATGTGGCGGGGATTGCGCGGCTGAATCAGGGCGACGGGATCCATCCGACGCCCGAGGGTGCGCGGATTGCGGCGCACAACCTTTGGCCGAGCCTGGAAAGGGTTCTGACCAAGAGATAGGGCGGTCTGGCTTTGGGCACTGCAAGGCGTGTCATTGGGTTTGGACCGTGGGTGAGAGGTCGCGGGAGTGGAGTAATTGGTTCTTGGCTATGGGAGCCCCCGCCGTGTCCCACGACCAACGGCTAAGAACTCGACTCCCGCGACCTCTCACCCAAACCCGAACTACCCGGGTTGCTGGGCGCACTCTTGCGAACTCGTCACTGGCGAACGGAATTCAACCCGCGCTTGTCCGCCTCCGTGAACCCCCTGAGAACCGAAAATGCTCAACCTGTCATCGCTGATCCTCGCCTCGCTCCTCTTCTTTCGCGCGGACGACGCCAAGCCGACTTTCATCGAGCCCTCGTTCTCGCCTGACCGGTCGGAGATCGTGTTCGCCTCGGGCGGTGACATCTGGAGTGTGAGCGCGAAGGGCGGGGACGCGCGCCTGCTCGTGTCGAACCCGAGCACGGAGGGGCGGCCATTGCTCTCGCCAGATGGTACGCGGCTGGCGTTCATCTCGAATCGCACGGGTAACGGCGACATCTATGTCCTGACCCTCGCGAGTGGCGAGCTCACGCGCCTCACGTTCGACGACGGCAACGACCAGCTCGACGCGTGGTCGCGCGACGGCAAGTGGCTCTACTTCACGTCGTCGGCGCACGACATCGGCGGGATGGACGACGTCTGGCGCATGAGCGCCGAAGGCGGCACGCCGATGCAGGTCGCCGCCGATCGCTACGCGACCGAGTACTGGGGCGCGCCGTCGCCCGATGGAAAAACCGTCGCGATCACCGCGCGCGGCACGACATCCGGGCAATGGTGGCGGAAGGGACATTCGCATCTCGACGAGAGCGAAATCTGGCTCGTCACGCCGGGGCCGATGCCCGCATACCGGCGGCTCAGTGAGGGCGCGGGGGGCGGAAAAGATTCGGGAGGCGGAAAAGAATTGTGGGCCATGTGGTCGGCCGACGGCCAAACGATCTACTTCATGAGCGACAGGAGCGGCGCCGAAAACATCTGGAAGCGTTCGGTTGCGGGCGGCGCGGCCGCGCAGGTCACGCATTTCAAGGACGGCCGCCTGCTCTGGCCGCAGATCTCCCTGGACGGCAAGGCGATCACGTTCGAGCGGAACTTCGGCGTGTGGACACTCGACGTCGCGAACGGCGACGCGAAAGAAGTGCCGATCGTGCTCAAGGGCGTCGCCGCGGGACCCGCGACGGAGCACCTCACGCTCACCACAGGCGCCGGTGATCTCGCGCTCTCGCCCGACGGCAAGAAGATCGCGTTCGTCATGCACGGCGAGATTTTCGCGGCGTCGTCGAAAGAGGGCGGCGAGGCGATGCGCGTGACCACAGCGCACGTGCTCGACGGTCAGATCGTGTGGGCGCCGGACAGCCGGCGTATTGCGTATGCCTCGGACCGGGACGGGCCATGGCATGTGTATGTGTACGATTTCATCACGCGGCAGGAGCGGAGACTCGCGAGCGGGCCGAACACCGATATCCAGCCGATCTTCTCGCCGGACGGACGCTCGATCGCGTTCCTGCGCGACGCCAAGGAGCTGCACGTGTACGATCTCGCGGCGAACATGGATCGCACCGTCGCCACCGGGCGTTTCGACCGGCCGCCGTTCCTGTCCGAGGCGCCCTTTACGTTCGCGCCAGACGGGAAGTGGCTCGCCTACCTGTCGAGCGGCGAGCGCGGCTTCACGAACGCGTGGGTCGTTCCGTCTAGCGGCGGTGAGAGCCACGAGGTGAGCTTCACCTCCAACGACAACGGCGGCTACATCCGCTGGAGTCCGGACGCGAAATATCTCCTTCAGGGGTCGTCGCAGCGCACGGAGACGCGCGAGGTTCTTCGCGTCGACCTCGTGCCGCACGCGCCGGTATTCCGCGAGGACCAGTTTCAGAATCTGTTTGCCAGTGGGCGTCCCGCGCGCGGCGATTCCGCCACATCGCCGACTGGGCGCGACTCCTCCGGTGCTGTACCGCGGCGTGGTGCGGTCCCTGTCACGTAAATCGACTTCAACGGCATCCGCGAGCGCGCCTCATCGGTCCCGCTCAACATCGACGTCAGCTCGGCGAGCATCAGCCCCGACGGCAAGACGCTGCTCGTCACAGCCGCGGCTGCGGGCCAGACAAACCTCTGGACCTGGCCGCTCGACGAGACCGCGGCCGCACGGCCGGTGCTGAAGCAGATCACGAGCTCCGCCGGCGGCAAGGCGCGCGCACAGTTCTCACCCGACGGCCGCGAGGCGTGGTTCACCGAGAACGGCCGCGTGAGCGCCGTGAATCTCGAGTCGCGCGCCGTGCACACCGTGCCGGTCACCGCCGAGCTCGACGTGGATTTCGCGCAGGAGAAGATGGAAGTCTTCCACGAGGCGTGGTCGTACTTGCGCGACAATTTCTTCGACGCGAACATGCACGGTGCCAACTGGGCCGCGCTTGGCGACGAGTATCGTGTGCGCGTCGCCGGTGCACGCACGCGCGACGAGATGCGTCGGCTGCTGAATCTCATGATCGGTGAGCTCAACGCGTCGCACTCCGGAGCCGGTGGCGCTGCGGCATCGCCGCCGTACACCGGGCGCATCGGCGCGACGTACGACCGCACGGAGTATGAAGCGAATGGCCGGTTCCGTATCGCCGAGATCATTCCATTCAGTCCGCTCGCGCTCGCGGGTGACGTGAAGGCGGGCGACTATCTCCGGGCTGTGGACGGCACCACGCTCGGCGCACGGACGAACCTCGACGATTTGCTCTCGTACAAGACCGGCAAGAAGGTGATGCTCGCCATTTCGGCCACCGCGGATGGTCCCACGCATGACGTCGCGGTGCGCCCGATCAGCGGTGGCGCGGAGAAAAACCTGCTCTATCGCGCGTGGGTCGAGAGCCGTCGAGCGTACGTGGCGAGGGTAAGCGGCGGGAAGCTCGGCTATGTGCACATGCTCGACATGAGCGCGCAGTCGCTGGCGCAGTTGTACGTGGATCTGGACGCCGAGAATCAGACGCGCGAGGGCGTAGTGGTGGACGTCCGGAACAACACGGGCGGCTTTGTGAACGCGTATGCGATCGACGTCTTCGCGCGCCGCGGCTACATGACCATGCAGTCCCGCGGCGAGCTGGAGTCGCCTGCGCGCACTGCGCTCGGCCAGCGTTCACTGGAGAAGCCGACGATCCTCGTGACGAATCAGCATTCGTTGTCGGACGCCGAGGATTTCACCGAGGGGTACAGGACGCTGAAGCTCGGCAAGGTGGTGGGCGAGCCGACGGCGGGATGGATTATTTACACGTCCAACGCGACGCTGCTGGACGGCACGTCGGTGCGGCTGCCGAGTACGAGGATTCGCGGCGCGGACGGCAAGGATATGGAGATGTCGCCGCGGCCGGTGGACGACACGATCGTGCGGCCGATCGGCGAGTGGTACAGCGGAAAAGATTCACAACTGGATGAGGCGGTCAAGCAGCTGTTAGGGCAGATCAGGAAATAGCTTTCAAGGGCAGGACTAGCTGTGGGAGGTCGGCAGTGAGACTGGTGCCATGAGATGAGCGGACACCCGAAGGTTGCCCGCTCATCCTACAGCCTCTGTCTCATCGCCACCCTCCCACAGCTTGCAGTTCCGTGGCCCAAATCCGCATCGCCATGGTGTTGTGTGCGGATCATAATGTCCCCTGAGGACGCGGATAGAACTGTCCCGTAACGTACGGGCCTCTCGAGGAGGCCGGTGTGGAGCGGACAGCGATGAGTCGCAA
>JBOHTH010000209.1:0-5737 GCA_050733535.1 Gemmatimonadaceae bacterium
CGTCGGGTTTGGCCCGATACGCATCCGAAATGGCGCGCAACACGCGCTTGAACGACGGCATCCCGTGCCGGTCGTCGGGCGGAAAGTACGTGCCTCCGTAAAACGGAACGCCGTCGGGCGTCAGAAAGACCGTCATCGGCCATCCGCCGTGTCCGGTCATGGCCTGCACGGCCTGCATGTAGATCGAGTCGAGGTCGGGGCGCTCTTCGCGGTCGACCTTCACGTTCACGAAGTGTTCGTTCATGATCGCGGCCGTTTCGGCGTTCTCAAACGACTCGTGCGCCATCACATGGCACCAGTGGCACGCCGCGTAACCGATGGAAAGGAGGATCGGCTTGCCCTCGCTGCGGGCGCGACCGAGGGCCTCGGCGCCCCACGGAAACCAGTCCACCGGGTTTTCCGAGTGCTGCAGCAGGTAAGGGCTGGTTTCTGTAGCCAGGCGGTTGGGCATCAGCAGTGGGAGAGGTGAGTATGAGTCGGAGGGATGAGTTGGAGCAGGTTCAGTGGGAGTTGGAGTGCGAGAGTGAGCTGAGTGGGAGTCGAGTGCGAGGGGGAGTGGGAGGACAGCGGAGTCCACTCAACTCCAACTATAGCTCACTCTCGCTCTCAAACTCCCACTGCGCTTCCTCCAACTCGCCGCTCCCACTCGTACTCACTCCTCGCACTATCTTTTACGGCGTGTCTGACTCCCGCGCCTGGCGCCAAGCCCTCACGATTCTCGCGGGCACCACGCTGCTCCGCTTGGCGATCGGCGCGCTCGTCCCGCTTTTCCCCGACGAGACGTACTACTGGGACTGGTCGCGCATCCTGATGCCGGGCTACTTCGACCACCCGCCGATGATCGCCGTACTCGTGCGGGCGGGCACCGCCATCTTTGGCGACCGCGCGATCGGCGTGCGCTTCTTCTCGATCCTCGCAGGGACCGGCGCGATCTACGCCGTGGCACTCACCTCGCGCGAACTCGCCGGCGATGGCGCGGCGAAACTCGCCGTGCTGCTTCTCTGCTGCATGCCACTCGCGGCCGTTGGTTTCATACTCGCGACGCCCGACGCGCCGATGCTCTGCGCCGCGGCGTGGGCGATCTATGCGGTCGTGCGCGCGCTGAACGTTCCCGACGACGCGCACACGCACGCGACGACTCGCTGGTGGCTGATCGGCGGCCTCGCGATCGGGCTCGCCATGGCGTCGAAATACACGTCGATACTGCTTCCGCTCTCGCTTGTGCTCGCGCTCGTGCTCCACCCTCGCCTCCAGAACAAGTTCGGCGAACGAGGCCTGTACCTCGCCGTGCTCGTCGCTACGCTCGTCATGCTTCCGGTCCTTTACTGGAACTGGAACCACGACTGGGTTTCGTTCGAGTTCCAGCTTGGCCACGGCCTCGGCACGCCGCAGGGCGGGATCCTCGCGGCGCTGAACCGCGAACTGGAGCTTGTCGGCGGGCAGATCGGGCTGCTCTCGCCAATCCTTTTTTTCTTCGTCGCCCGAGCGATCAAGCGCTCGTTCGAACCGACTCCGGATGGAGTCCGCCTCGTGCTCGGCGTGGCGGCAAGCTGCGCGCTCTTGTTCTTCGTGTACAGCGCCACTCATCGGCGCGCGGAAGCAAACTGGCCGGCGATCGCGTGGATTCCTGCGGTTATTCTGCTGGCAACCGAGCCCGTGGGCACCGACCGGTCGGAGTTGTGGCTGAAGCGCGGCCTGCAGTTGGGCGCAGTGCTCTCGGCCATCGTGTGTGTCCATGCGATATACCCGATTATTCCATTGCGTGCCGATCGCGACCAGATCGCGAAGGCGTATGGGTGGGACCTGCTCGGCACCGTGGTGGACCGTCACGTCGCGGCGGCGCAGGGCCGCGGAGCTCCGGGACACGAGCTGTATGTGGCCGCCGAACGCTATCAGGACGCCAGCGAGCTCGCGTTCCACATGAAAGCGCATCCGCGCGTGTATTCGCTCAACCTCATGGGCCGCGCGAACCAATACGACCTGTGGTCCACCTTTCAGGAATTCGCTTCGCCCGGCGCCGGGCTGATCCTCGTGCTCGACGACGAGACCGGGGGGCCGCAGACTGAGCCGCGTGAAATACGCAAGCTCACGTGCTGCTTCCACATCGATCCGGGTGAGAGCGTCGCGCTGATGCGCGGCGATTCACCCGTCACGCGCAAGCGACTGTGGTACCTCTCCCAGTGGAACGGAGAGTGGCCACTGCGCACCCAACCATTTCCCTGGACGCAATGACCATGGCAGCCAAAAAGGTTCCGGCCGATCTCGACGCGTGGCTCACGCAGAACGATTCACGAATTTTCAGCGAGCTGAACGAGTTCCTGCGCATTCCGAGCGTGAGCGCGCGGTCGGAGCACGACGCCGACACCCGCCGCGCGGCCGATTGGCTGCACGAAAAGCTCGTGAACATCGGATTCACGACGGAAACGCTTCCCACTGCCGGGCATCCGGTGGTGCTCGCCGAGTGGCGCAAGGCACCCGCGGGCGCCCCGACCGTGCTTGTGTATGGGCATTACGACGTGCAGCCGCCCGAGCCGCACGAACTCTGGACGACGCCGCCGTTCGAGCCGACGATCCGCGACGGCAAGCTGTTCGCGCGCGGGTCGGTTGACGACAAGGGGCAGCTCTGGCTGCACGTGAAGGCGCTTGAGGCGCAGCTCGCGGTGCGCGGCACGCTGCCGGTGAACGTGATCGTGCTGGCCGAAGGCGAGGAGGAGATTGGGAGCGAGCACCTCGCGCCGTTTGTCGAGCAGCACGCCAAGCGGCTGGCGTGCGACGCTGTGGTGATTTCGGACTCGGCGATGTTCGCGCCTGGGATTCCATCGATTCTGAGTTCGCTGCGCGGCCTCGCGTACTTCGAGATCACCGTGCGCGGCCCGTCGTCCGACCTGCACTCGGGGATGTACGGCGGTGCGGTTGTGAACCCGGCGATGGCGCTCGCGCATATTCTCTCGACGTTGCACGACAAGCGCGGCAAGATCGCGATCAAGGGTTTCTACGACAAAGTGAAGCCGTTTCCCGCGGCGGTGCTGAAGGGGATGAGGAAACTGCCGTTCAGCGACGCGCGCTTCAGGAAGGATCTCGGCGTGAAAGCCCTCGGCGGCGAGGCGGGGAAGACCACGCTGGAGAAATTGTGGACGCGCCCGACGCTCGAGGTGAACGGCATGCTGTCCGGCTACACGGGAGAGGGCGCCAAGACCGTGCTCCCTGGCGAGTCGATGGCGAAAGTGAGCTGCCGGTTGGTGCCCGACCAGGACCCGGATACGATCGAGCGGCTGCTCAAGGCCCACGTGAAGAAGTTCGCGCCGGCGGGTGTCGTTGCGACCGTCCGGCCGCTGCACGGTGGAAAGCCGTGGCGCGCGGATCTCGATGGGCCGATCTTCGACGCGGCCCGCCGCTCACTTGCCGCAGCGTTTGGTCGCGAACCGGTGATCGTCGGCGAGGGCGGCTCGATTCCCGTTGTCGGCGATTTCGCGCGCGTGCTCAAGGCGCCAGTTCTGCTCGTGGGCTTCGGCCTTCCCGGCGAGAACGCGCACGCGCCCGACGAATGGATCTCGGTGGACAACGTGCGCCGCGGCATGCGGGCTATGGCGATGTTGCTCGACGAGTACATCGCGTAGGGCTTTAACGGCATAACTGTCAGACGGGACCTGTCAGACCACAGCAACTGTCAGATAAAAGCAGTTATCTGACAGTTTGTCGTTTCTGAAAGGTCCCGTCTGACAGTTATGCCGTTGGCGGTGTCTGAAAGTTATGCCGTTTTTTTTTCGGGCGGCTAAAGCCCTGTGAGCAGTACATCGTTGGATGTCGTTGCCGCGATCCGCTTGATCAACCACTCCATCGCGGATGATGGGGGCATCTGCTGGAGCCCGCGGCGCAGGGTGTAAATCGCATCGAGCTGATCGGGACGGAAGAGTTTCTCTTCGCGCCGCGTGCCGCTCGTTCCGATATCGAAGGCCGGGAAAATGCGCTTCTCCGAGAGCGAGCGGTCGAGCTTGATCTCGCAGTTGCCGGTGCCCTTGAACTCCTCGAAGATCACGTCGTCCATGCGCGAGCCGGTCTCGACGAGCGCAGTCGCGATGATGGTGAGCGACCCGCCGCCGTGTTCCGGCGCGATGGAGCGCGCCGAGCCGAAGAATGCCTTGGGCTTCGCCATCGCCGACGAATCGAGGCCGCCGGAGAGCGTGCGTCCCGTGCCGCGCTCGGCCGTGTTGAACGCACGGGCCATGCGGGTCAACGAGTCGAGCACGATCACGACGTCCTTGCCCTGTTCCACCAGCCGGCGTGCGCGCTCGAGGACCATCTCGGTCACCTCGACGTGCCGTGACGCGGGCTGGTCGAAGCTCGACGCGATCACCTCACCGACGCCCCACGAGATCGCCTCGCTGACTTCCTCGGGACGCTCGTCGACGAGCAGAATGAGCAGCGTCGCCGACGGGTGATTGATCGCGACGCCCTCAGTGATCGCATGGAGGAGCATCGTCTTGCCGGCTCGCGCGGGCGCCACAATCAGCGCGCGCTGGCCGTAGCCGATGGGCGCAATGAGGTCGATGGCGCGCCGGGTGAGTTCGGGACCGCCCTTTGCGGGGCGGCCGGTCTCGAGCGTGAGTTTGCGTTCGGGATAGCTCGCCGTCAGCGTGTTGAAGTCCGCGCGGCGCAGCGCGAGCGTGGGGTCGTCGCCGTTGATGGTCGTGATTTCCGCGACCATGAGGCGGCCGCGGTGATCGCGTCCGGTGGTGGCGGTGATGAGGTCGCCGCGGCGAATGCCGTACTGGCGAATGAGGTGGGACCCTACGTAGGCGTCGCCGCTGTCGGCGAGGTAGCTGTTCACGGCGCGGCGAATGAAGCCGGCGTCACGCGATGCATCGAACCACCCATCCGTCGTGCCGTCGGCAACGATTACCGGCGGCGGCCCGGACATGGTTTGATGCTCGCCGGTGCTTCCGCCCCCCTGGCCGGATCGTTGCCGTCCGCGGCGGTTGCGGCGTCCGCGGCGACTGCCGCCCTGCTGATTGTTGTCGTACTGGTGGTGCCGGGGACCGTTGTTGCTATTGTTGCCGTTGTAGTTCTGGTTGTTCGGGCTCGGCGTCCCGTTGTCGAAGCGCGGAACCTGGGGCGGGGCAGATGATTCGCCGCCGTTCGATGCCGTGCTGTCACCGCCGGATTCTCCCGAAGGTGCCTCAGCGTGAGGAGGCCCCGCGAGCGTTGACGGTGGCGTGCCCTCGTCGGGCGACGGAGACGGTTCGGCTGGATCGCGGTACGGATCCGCCTCGTTGTACGTCTCGTTCGAAGGATTCCCGCGCGGCCGTGTGTTGCGGCCGCGACGATGCGGGCGTCGGCGTTCGTTCATGAAGTGTGTGGAACGGGATTGGTAAGAAAAACACGGACGGACGCAACCGCACCGTCGCGCAAAGACTGTATGAAAAGCGTTCGGATCGGGGCGGGTCGTGCTCGATGATGCTGTTGGCGCGATCTCGCCTCGGGCCGCCACAAGCGCGGATTACACACACGCGGTCCGGCGATAAAACCACTCCGGCGCCCAACATCCAGTGGGCGAGCAACACCTAGAGTATGGGGGACAAGTGGTTTTTGCGCAAGGGCGAGGGATGCGGGTGTCAAGCGCGGATAGAAGTGTCCCCTGCGGTGAGCGGATAGAAATGTCCCTCGTTTGCGTGATGGGTATCATCGGTCAGCCCGATGCGCTGACGGGCGTTCCGCGCGTGCGGTGCTGCCGGCGCGC
>JBOHTH010000210.1:0-3740 GCA_050733535.1 Gemmatimonadaceae bacterium
GCCCGAGCCGTGAGCGTGTGCACGCGAAAGTGCATCGTGAACTCCGGCCAGGCGAGATCGAGAATGGCTTGGAGGCGGATGCGCATCCGCGTCTCTTCGACGGCCAAGCGATGCCGCTCGGTGGCGAGCACGCGCATTTGTGCCACCAGCGGCGTGAGTTGCGCATAGTTCACAAACAATCCCGCCCGGACGAGCTTGCAGATCTGCGCTGCGTCCTTTGCGTCGTCTTTCCGGGGGCTGTTATCCTCCACCTCGCGGAGGCGCTTGGTGACCACCGACGGCATCGTGACGATCACACAGCCCGCCTGGCGCAGGAACTCCGCGAACGTGTACCCGTAGTGCCCCGCGAACTCGATCGCGACGAGCATCTCGGCCGGCGCACGGTCCGGGAACGTCTGCTGTAGAAATCGGAGCGCGCCCTCAAATCCGGCGCGTGAGACTTCCACCCGCTCCGCCTTCGTGCGCACGCCGTCCGGCCCGCAGGCCACCAGCTTGTGAAAACTCTTGCCCGCGTCGACCCCCACATGCACGGGAAACTGGCGCGCGTACGCCTCCCGCTCCATGATTCGCTCTGTCGGTCGCATGGACCACCTCGCGTGTTATAGGTAGTCGCAAGCTAGGATCGCGCGGTAGATGTGTAACTCTAGCGATCCGTTTGGGCTGTGTGATGATCCGAATGATTTCCACTGCACGGACCAGCAAGCAGGAAATGCTGGGTCTTCGAAAACGAAACAGGCTCCTGACGCCGTGAAGCAGACGATGACTGCGTGTCGCCAGCAATCCTTTCTCTTGGGGGCGGGTTTCGCAGCGGACGCACTTGCCGTGGGAGAGCTGTACCGTGGCGCCAAGGCCGTCAGTGCCGCGTGGTCGTTTTGGCGGACGAACTTGCGGTTGATTCCAATCGCAGGTGGAATCCCGAAGGACATTCTCGCGTTCAATCGAACTCGCATAGTTTCGGCCGCAGCTGGTGCCGCGGCTAGCCACGCGCAGGGATCCGTTGCCGTCGGTGTCCCAATAGGTGTCGGGGAGGATCGACCATCGAGCGTCGGAGATGTGGCGGTTGCAGTCGCGAAGGCATTTGTTCCATTCTCTTCGTTCAAAGGCCAGCTTGATCGTACAGCAAGTGCCTGCAATCCGGAGTGAAGGTTGTGAGGAATATCTATGGCGTTGACTGAGTACCGCAACATTGTGCGCGGAATGGGGCTGGGCGTCTTCATAGCCTCAGGGCTGTCCGCCTGGGCGACGTTCCTGCGCCTCGTTCAAGGAACTGCTCCTTTTGAACGGGCGGGGACGCCCTATGCGCAAACCGTGCTCATCTACTATTTGGCTTTCACTTTTGGCGGTGCGATAATCGGCGCTCTTCAACCGCTGCGTCGCTGGGCGCTCGGATCAATGTTGCTCGGCGTTCTTTTCGTAGCCCCCGTGTATGCAAGCTTCGTGTTTCTCGATACCTCGCCGCATGGAAGGTTTTCGACGTGGAACGTTCTTGGCACACTTGCCGCCTCGATCATTGTCGGCGGCGGCGCTGGCCTGTGGGTATGGTCGAATGAGCTGAAGGGACGGCCGTGAAGCACTCCAAGTTTTCCGGAGGCTAAGTCGGTCGTGGGCAGCGCGACGTCGAGGTCGCAACGGGTCTCGCGGGCTGACGGGATCGCCGGATCTCGCGATCGTGTCTGCCCTGCGCGCGGCGGTGGCAGCCGAGGATTGCGTGGGCACTTGGCGTACGTGATCGCGCCACGGGCCTCCCGCCGTGCAAACTGCACGCGATGGTGGGTCGGGTCTAACTGCGAGCCTCGCGAGACCTCGCGATGTGTATGATTCGATTGTCAAACAGCACCGAGTAGCAGCGTGCGTAGTGGATCCTCTCCGCGACGATCAAAGGTCCTCGGTGCTTGAGCGGCGCTGAGGCACCGCTCGCACGACACATCTTCACGGGCGATTCGGGATCGAGAACGCGAGCGGACGACGGAGTTACGAATGAGATCGATGACCTCAGTGGCTATCGTCTCGATGGGTCCAGGGTCCCGCTGCGCTCCCCACGCGCGGCACAATAACCGTTAGCGATTCATGCGGCCTGCTCGGGCAACAGGAACGGATCGACTCGCGCGGCGTCCCAGCGCCGCTGATCGAACGCTTCGCCAGTCTGCATCACGTGGAGCAGCATCGGCACGAGTCGTCGCGCGAGCGCGCAGATCGCGCTGATCTTGGAGCCTCCATTCCGCGCGGCCATCGCGAGAAACGCGCGATGATACGGCGCGCCCGTGCGGCACCAGCGGCCGGCGAGGAGGAAGAGCTGGCGCCGTAAGAGCGGTCGCCCGCGCTTCGTTTGCTTCAGACGGCTGCGCAATGACGTGCCGCTCTCGCGCCGCGCGAGATTCATCCCCGCGAGCTTGAGCACTTGCCGCGGCGAATCAAAGCCTTCGGGCGTGCCGACCTCCGCCACCAGCGTCGCGGCGCAGACGACGCCGACCTCCGGGATCGTCGTGAGCGCCGTCGCGCCGGGGTGCTGCGCGACCAGCACTGCCAGCTCGGCCTCAATCGTCTCGATCTGCATGAGCAGCAGATCCCAGCGATCGAGCAGGCGATGAATCTCTGCGCGCCGTGCCGGCGCGTCCCGATGGATGGCGACGCTCGTCTGTGCGGCCGTCACAAACGCCTTCGCGCGATCGGCCTTGAAGTGATTCTGCGACACGCGCTTCATCAGGGCGAGCACCGCGCGTGGACTCGCCGCCGCGACATCACTCGCCACCGGCCAGCGGCGCAGCAAGGCTCGGGGCGTCTGTGCCCCGACGTGCGGGAAGTGCGTCGTGAACTCGGGCCAGGCGAGATCGAGGATCGCTTGCAAGCGGATCCGCATCCGCGTCTCCTCCACCGCCAAGCGGTGCCGCTCGGTGGCGAGCACGCGGAGCTGCGCGACCAGCGGCGAAAGGGCCGCGTAATTCACGAACAATCCCGCCCGCACCAGTTTGCAAATCTGTGCGGCATCCTTCGCATCGTCCTTCCGCGGACTGTTATCCTCCACCTCGCGCAGCCGCTTGGTGACCACCGACGGCATCGTGACGATCACGCAGCCCGCCTGACGCAGGAACTCCGCGAATGTGTAGCCGTAGTGGCCCGCGAACTCGATCGCAACGAGCATCTGCGCTGGCGCCCGGTCCGGGAACGTGCGCTGCAGAAAGCGGAGCGCGCCCTCAAATCCGGCGCGCGAGACTTCCACCCGCTCGGCCTTCGTGCGCACCCCGTCCGGCCCGCAGGCCACCAGCTTGTGGAAACTCTTCCCCGCATCGACGCCCACGTGCACGGGAAACGGGCGCGCGTACTCCTCCCGCTCCATGATTCGCTCTGCCGGCCGCATGGACCACCTCGCTGTGATAGGTAGTCGCAAGCTAGGATCGCGCGGTAGATGTGTAACTCGTCCGATCCGTTCGGGTTGTGCCCGCCCTTGAATGACGGCATCCCATGTACCATCGACATGGGACTGGCGGGCGGCGTTGCCGGTCTCACGGCTGGGGCAGCTGTAGGCGCGGCTGGTGGCACTTTGGTGCTTCCTGGGGTGGGTACCGTGGCGGGCGCGGTTGGCGTTGGCATCACCGGCGGTCTGGTGGGGGCCGTTGTCGGGACGTCCCTCGGAGTCGCCGCAGACGCTTCAGACGTCTTGGCATCAAGCGGCCTCGGAGACAGGATCACACGCACCGTATCGCGCGCTGTCGAAACGATAGGATTTGTCATAGGGTTGATAA
>JBOHTH010000211.1:0-2308 GCA_050733535.1 Gemmatimonadaceae bacterium
CCACCGTGCCGCCTTCCCCAGCGCGTATCCCGTCACCGTCGCCACTTCCGCCACGCTCGGCGTCGCCGGCTCGCCGAGTGAGCGCAAGATGC
The DNA here is from genome assembly GCA_050733535.1 of Gemmatimonadaceae bacterium. Classification (GTDB taxonomy): domain Bacteria; phylum Gemmatimonadota; class Gemmatimonadetes; order Gemmatimonadales; family Gemmatimonadaceae; genus Fen-1231. The sequence continues at coordinate 93 of JBOHTH010000211.1, forward strand.
GCGACCGCATCCGCAGGATCACCGGACTCGCCACCGGAATCGCCTGAAAATATGGATCGTACCGCGTGCCCACGCCCTCTATAAGAGCGGCCGTGCGCCCGAAGTACACCAAGTGCTGCGGGAGCACGATCGGAAAATCGAAAAGCGTTTTCATCACGCGGTCCGCGAGCAGCGCGTCAATGCGCTCGCGCGTCGTCGTGCGAGAATATGCATTCTCTATCAGCAGTTGCGCGAGCCAGCGCACGGTCTCCGGTGGCGTGCCAGGAATAATCAGCCCGAGCGCGACAAACCCCGCCGCGACCGCCGTTGGGTCTCGCTTGATCGCAGCGATCGACGTGCGCATCAGCGACCGCCGCGTCTCCAGCGGCACGCGCACCACCATCCCGAAGTCGAGCAGCACGATCCGCCCGTCATCGGCCACCATGAGGTTGCCCGGGTGCGGATCGGCGTGGAAGAGTCCGTCCACGAGCATCATCTGCACGTACAGCGCGACGAGCGTTGCGACAATGCGCGGCACGTCCACGTGCCGCGGATCGAGCCGGTCGATGCGAGTCCCCTCGACGAACTCCATCACGAGCACGCGCTGGCGCGTGAGCTCAGTGACGATCGTCGGGACGATCACGTCGCGGTTCCCCGCGAAGTTCTTCGCAATCTCGATGGCGTGCTCGGCCTCGAGGCGGAAATCCATCTCTTCAGCGATGCGCAGCTCGAACTCATCCAGCACAACGCGCACGCGTTTTACGTGCGGATGGTGCCACCAGCGCTCCACCCACGAGAGAATCTGCCGCGCGGCAAAGAGGTCCTTGGTGACGGCGCGCTCGACGCCGGGGCGCAGCACCTTCACGGCGACCATCTCACCGTTGTAGCGCGCGCGGTGCACCTGGCCGAGTGATGCGGCCGCGACGGGCACGCGCTCGAACGCCTCGAAAATAGTATCTACCTGCTCGGCGGCGGTGCCCGAATGCGCCGCGCCTGCCGTGCCCGCCGTGTTGCGCGGGTTGTCGTGGTAGCTCTCGGCGATGATCCCCGCCACGACATCAAAGCGCAGCGGCGGGACTTGATCGATGAGCTTGCTGAGCTCGGAGAGGTACGGCTCGGGAATGAGATCCGCACGCGCCGCGAACACCTGCGCCATCTTCACGAACGTCGGCCCGAGGTGGATGATCGCCTCTACGAGCCGCCGAGCCCGCCACGCATGAATCTCGGGTGTGCGCGGCGCCGGCGCGCCCCAGAAAAGCCAGCGCTTGCGGTCGCGCAGGAACGCGATCGCGTACGGGCCGAGTGAGAAGAGGACGCGAAGGGTGTGCATGGGTCACTGATAGTACACCTGCCGGACGCGGAGTGCGGAGTGGGAATGCTGGAGGCACGAAGGGCAGAGGAACCCGGGAGTTCTTGGATTCTTGATGCGTTGTTTTGGTGACGCTTCTCGAGCGTTCGGATTGTACTCTCGTCGTGTGAAAAGAAACTATTGCATCACTCGGCCGAGGAGTATTACTCTGTGCTCATGGCGAACGGATCTCCACTTTGGACGCGCAGCGACCTTGCGCTCATGCCCGAAGACGGCAACCGCTACGAGGTGCTCGACGGCGAGCTCTTCGTGACGCCCGGTGCCGCGCCCCATCATCAGGGCATCGCGTTCAATGTCGCCAAGGCGCTCGACGCATATTGCGAAGCGAACCGCATCGGTGCGATCGCGACGCCCGGATCGGTGGTGTTCGGCGACAGCGAACTCATCCCCGACGTGCTCGTCATCCCCGGTGTTGCGCGCCTGCACGGCGAACACTGGGAAGACCTGCCGCTGCCGATTCTTGTCGTGGAGGTTCTGTCGTCCGCGGGGCACGCGTCGCAGGTACGCGATCTCAGCGTGAAGCGCGCCGCGTATCTCCGCGTCGGGATCCCCACGTATTGGGTCGTCGACCCGCAGCGCCGCTGCGTCCATGTCTGGACCCAGGACTCGCCGGACGGTCACGTCGTGACCGACGTCCTTCGCTGGCAGCCAAAGCCCGAGTGTGCGCCCCTCGATCTCTCTGTCGAAGACCTGATCGGCCGTAAAGACTGACGCGCGGCGCGGTCCCACTGGGCGGCCCGCATCCCTTCCGCCCCCGGATTCCTCCTCCGCCCCCCGCCTCGGGCAGGAAGACTCTCCGCCCGATCACTGCCACCTTGGCATATATTGCGCGTGCCGCTCTAGTCGCACACGTCTTCGGTCTTCGGTC
>JBOHTH010000212.1:0-15532 GCA_050733535.1 Gemmatimonadaceae bacterium
GCGAGCGCCAGCAGTGGATCTGGGACAAGGTCATTTATGCCAACCCGATCAAGCCGGTCGAGACGCTCGCGGTGCTGGACCGCTACAAGCCACTGGTCACCTTCGACAATCTCGATGAGATCGAGAAAATCGCCGAGCATGCGCCGCGCGCTGGGCTGGTGCTCCGGCTCAAGGTTTCCAATACCGGAGCGATGGTGGAGCTGTCGTCGAAGTTTGGTGCGTCTCCGGGCGAGGCGGTGGACCTGATTCTCGAGGCCGACCGTCGCGGGCTGGTGGTTGAGGGCGTGAGTTTCCACGTCGGAAGCCAGACGACGAACTTCCAGAACTACGTCGAGGCGCTGAACCTCACCGCGGACATTTACGCCGAGGCGAAAGCGCGCGGCTACACGAAGATGAACCTCGTGGACATCGGCGGAGGATTTCCCGCGCCGTACGACTCGACGGTGCGGCCGTTCCGGGAGTTGGCGAAGGTGATCAACTCCGAGATCAACCGGCTCTTCCCGAAAGAAATCGAGATCCTCGCGGAGCCCGGCCGTTTCTTTGTCGCGACCGCCGGCCACGCGGTGTCGAAGATCATCGGCAAGTCGGTGCGCGATGGCAAGCCGTCATACTATCTGAACGACGGCGTGTACCACACGTACTCAGGTCAGATCTTCGACCACTGCAAATATCCCGTGAAGGCGTTCAAGGGCGGCAAGACGAAACTCTCCGCCGTGTTCGGCCCGACGTGCGACGCGTTCGACGTGATCTCGATGGCGGAGAACCTCCCCGAGCTCGAGCGCGACGACTTCGTGTACAGCGAGATGATCGGGGCGTATACCTACGCGTCGTCGACGACGTTCAACGGGTTTTCGCCGGCGACGGTGGTGCACGTCAACGAGTAACACTCGACACGAGTAACACTCGACCCGCTGCGGACTACGGAGCGGCGCAAGGCGGCCCCGCATCCCTCCCGCAGTGCGCAGCGAATCGAAGTTCCGCAGTGCGCAGCGTATCGAGGTTAGGAGTACCACTCCCACAAGAAGTAGTCCTGCCCGTACCAGTGGTTGGTCAGCGTCGCGATTCGACGATATCCGGCGCGCGTCAGGACTGACGCGGATTCCTTGTTGTCCGTTCTCGAATCACACCAGATCTTGTGCGCGTCGCGTGATGTGAGTGTGCCCGCGAGCGCACCGAGGAGCGCGGCACCGATGCCCCGGCCGCGCGCGCGGGCCGCGGTCCCGAACCATGCGAGCCAAAGCGTTCCGTCGTCGAAGCGGCTGACGCAGAAGCCCCACAGTCCATCGTCGTCGCGCGCGACCAGAATTGCGTCGGGGTCCTCTGCGGTCATCGCGCGGAGTTTGTCCGGCGTGTACTTGGTCAGCTCCGCGGCGATCGCCCTCTCGTTGTAATACGCGAGCGGTTCGATGGTGTCGCGCATCAGCGCCGCGAGGGCATCGAACTCGTGTGCTTCGACCCGACCAACAACTCTCACTCCGAAGACGCGTTCGGGTCGGTCATTTGCTCAGGAAGACATGCATGGCCCGCTCACCGGCGACGTGCTTGGTGCACTTGTAACCCAGCGCCCGCGTGTCGATGCCATCGAACAGATTCTCTCCCGCTCCGAGCAGCGTGGGTCGGACGGCGAGATGGAGGTCGTCAATCAGACCGGCGCGCAGGTACTGACGGATCGTGGATGCGCCGCCGCCGATTCGAATATCGCGAGCCCCGGCGGCGGCACGCGCCTGCTCGAGCGCCGCGTGAATTCCTTCGGTTACGAAATGGAAGTCGGTGCCGCCTTTCATGCGAAGCGGCGGTCGCGCATGGTGCGTCAGGACGAACACCTGCGTGTGATACGGCGGCTCCTCGCCCCACCATCCCCGCCAGCTTTCATCCGGCCACGGGCCGCGAACGGGGCCGAACATGTTGCGGCCGAGGATCCACGCGCCGATTCCGGCGAAGCCCTTCGCCGCGATTTCGTTGTCTATGCCTGTCTCACCGCCGTCCTGGCCTTGCCCCTTGCGCCACTCGCGCGTGTGAAAGAACCACTCCATCAGGTCGGGGCCGTTGACGCCCAGCGGATGTTCGAGATCCTGATTCGGGCCGGCGCCGAACCCGTCGATGGAAACCCCGAAGCAGAGAACGCGAAGTTTGGACATGATGGGTAATCTATATCGTAAGATCAACGCGGCCGCGCGGACAGTCGATGGTCGCGACGAGCGCGACATGCGCTGCTGATCTGACTGCGACAGGGAGTTCGAGTTCTTGCAGCATGTGATGGACACGCGGAGCATCGGGATGCTCGGCGCGGAGTCCGACCAGCGACGCGCCCTTCGCCGCGGATTGCGCGGGATGAGGCGACTGTCCCCAGTCGATGAAGAACGGGACAATGCCGTCGGCAACGAACGCCCGCGGATTGGTGACCTCCCACGAGAGCTCCACGCCATCTGGCCGTCGCCGGCCCCCGCGTGCGACCGCGCCGAGCGGTATTCCAGCCTTCACCGCCTGCGCGCGAAGGTGCTCGAGGTTCGTACCCTTCGCAGCCCATGTAACAAGGCGCGATTGCTCCAGTTCGTCGATGCCGAACCAGCGAGGTGTTGACGGCGTCGGCTGCGCTGGATCTGGCCCAACGATCTCGAGGTAAGCGTCCGGTCCGAGCGCGATCAGCGCGTTGCGCGTACCGAGCCCGGGGTGCTGGCCACCTGGCGCGGCGAGGACGCCGAGGAGCTGTTCGAGTTCCTCAATGCCGCGGCTCAGATCGGGTGTGGCGTAGACGAGATGGTCAACTATCGGCATAGAACTATTCGGTCACGCCCGTCGCTTCGCCGCCGCCGGCCAATATGGAAACTCCTTATGGTGGCAGACTGCGCCGAGGTCCGCTGCTCGTTCATCGATGAACGCCTTGGCCTCTGCGATCGCCTCGTTGTACACGACCGGCCCGATCTCCGCGAGGAAATAATCGAGCATCAGCGATGCCTTCAGGTCTCCGATTTCCTCCGTCATTTCGTTGGCGAAGTACTGGCGGATCGACGCGATGGCTTGCTTCCGCGCGTGGTCAGGGATGGTGATCGCGGGGTTGTCGCGCATTCTCGGTCGTGGCGGAGGGTTGCCACGAAATTAGCACGAACGCGATTGGGGCGCCGCGTCGTAGGTTGAGAGCCACACAGTATGTTTGCCGCACTGTGCATCTTCCGCAACATGCGCTCTCACCGTGTACCCGTTTGCAAGCAGGAGGCGCTGATACTCCTCAGGCCCCAGGCTGGCGTGGTACAGTGGCTCTCCGCCAAAGGTGCCTATTGCCGTGCCTTCCGCGGAGCCGCTCGTGAAGATCCATGGCGCACCCGGGCGCGCGTGCGCTGCGACGCGGGCAAACATCGCCCGCTGATCGTCGATCCCCAGATGAAAGAAGCTGTCCCATGCCACGATGCCATCGAACCGCCGGCGGAGCTCCAGCGTCCGCATGTCCGCGACAATCCACTCTGAATCCGGGAAGCGCGCACGGCTCAGCTCGATCAGTGAAGGCGACGCATCGACGCCCACGACACGGAATCCATGCTCGATGAAATAGCGGGCGATCGGCTCGCCCATCCCGCAACCCACGTCGAGAATCGTGCCATTCGCGGGTACGTATTCGAGAAACCGTTCGAGCCACGCCCGCTCCTGAAGCGACCGGCCGCGCTCGCGATCGAACGCGTGGGCGTGGCGCTCGTACAGGCCAATGATGGCGTCCTTGCTTACGTCGCGTGGATCAGAAACTGGACACATGCGATCGCAACTCCAATCACTCAGTCGGGACCCACGTTTCGAGCGCCGCGCCGTATTCGCGAGCCACGCTGTCGATCGAATCAAGCCATCGATGAATCTCGGCCACGGTATACTCGACCGGGCCGCTCAGCCCCGCAACCCTCCAATACTTGTGCAGCATGACTCGCGTCCGCTGCAGCTGCAGCTGATGGTAGCCCATCCGTTCGAGGCGGCCTGCGAGTCGCTCGCCGACCGCTTCCGACGGCACAGTCACCATGAATATCAAGCCGCGCTTGACCACGCCAGCGGCTCTGGGCAGAAGCGCCAGGTAATGCGGGGTCAGTGCTTTTAGGGTTGGCAAATCCACAGCTTTGCCGCTCCCCAGGATGACGCCGCCGAGCAGCAGCGCGAACGGCAGATAGCAGTCGCGGTTCCGCGAGCGTGATGCAATGCCGAGGACCATTACGGCAGCGCGAAACTCGATTCCACGGCCTGGCGTGCCCGCGTGCTCGCCAGATTCCACTCGTACCACGCCCGCTGCCGCCCCATGTCGTGGCCCGGATACCGCTTCCGCACGGCGTCACGTATCTCGGACCTCAGCGGCTCAGGGAACGACGGAAGGCGCTCACCTATCGATGGGATTGCATCGGGCGACAGGCTGCCCGTCAGGTACGCGACGTCGAGTTTTCCCGTGCTCGCATATCGATCCATGTTCTGCCGCGCGATCCACGCCTCGTGGTTCCAGTAGGCGAGTGCGATGAAAAGAATCGTGGCCGCCGCACCCGCGCGACGAAAGAGCCGGCCCGCGTCGAAGTCGCCCGCCACCTCGAGCGACAGCATCACCAGCGCCGCGGCAACGGCGCACATGTACACTTGGGCGTACAGGCGCGCAGTCGTGAACCCGTACGCCGCCTCGTACAGCAACACTCGGCGGAACGCCGAGCCGAGCAGCAGCAGCACCGCCGCGATGACTGCGAACGTCACGAGGCGCAGCACACCCTTGCGTTCGTCACTCCCGTATCGCTCGGAGCCCACGATGAGCAGCGCGCTCGCCGACGCGACGAACGTCAGTTCGCCAAAACCACGCCGCGCGTACTCGGCGAAGGTCATCCCGGACGCGGGAGTCGACGGAAGATTCCCAAAGAGGTACCCGAGTTGAAGCGCGAGGAACAGCCACAACAGTGCGGCGACGCCGCCGAGCAGCAGCAGGCGCTCAGTCGCCGTTAGCCATCGACTGTGCGTGTCGCCTTGCCCGGCCGGAGCAGTCTCCGGCCCGGCTGACGCATATCCATAAGCGCCGAGCACGACCACGAGCAGCACCCCAAAGAACACCGTGCGGGGCACGAACTCCCAGCTCGCGAACAGGCTCGCGATTGCGTCGCGCGACGCCGCGAAGATCGGATCCGCGTTCGCGAGCAGCAGCGCGAACACGACCAGCACGGGCAACGTGATCGCGAGGCCTCGCACCCAGGCGCGCGTGCGCGCGGACCGGATGTGATGCGTGGCCTCGGTGCCGTGGTGCAACGTCTGCACCGCGGCGATCCTGAGCGCGACGAACGGCGCGGTCGCGGCGAACCAGAGCGTGACCGACCGGAGCGAAGGGGCGGCCGCCACGAGCATCTGCATCGAGAGGAAGAGAGCGACCGCGAGACAGATCAGCGCCGTCAGCGGCTGGTTGTCGGTCACGGCAGCTGCGCCGGCGATGACCGTCGCGACTCCACCCATGATCAAGGCGGACTGTCTTCCACCGCCGCGCTGACGGGCGAACAAGGCCAGCCCCGCTGCGGCTGCGCCCGTCCAGAGCGCCCAGTTGATTCCGGGGAGCGCGTCGAAAAGCATCCAGCTGCCGAAGGCGGCGACGGACGCAGCTGCCGCCCAGAGCAGGCCGGGTTCGCTGGTCGTTGAATCCGTGTTTGCGCTCATGGCAATGAATGTCGGCCAAATGCCGCCGTTTGTCAAGTACTTTTTGGTGCAAAGTATGGCGCGGCTCAGGCCTCGTCCAAAAAGAACTGGCGGGCCACTCTGCGCGGCCCGCCAGTCTCTCCATCCTCCGCTGTCCGCTTACCGCGGATCAGCCGGCTTCACCGCCACATTCACCACACTGTCCTTCCACGTCTTCACCTTCTGCCGGAACGCCTCCGCCATGGCGTTCACGGTTACTTCCTCCGTCGCCGTCGTGTCCGTTACGATCCCGCGCAGCCGCTCTGCGTTCTTCACCGCCTTGGTGAACGCCGCGTCGTTGCGCACGGCCTCCTCGTAGTGGCGCAATGCCGCCACCTTGTACCCAGAGCGTTCCAGCGCCATCCCGTAGTTGTTCTGGAAGACCGGCGCGGTGGGCTTCACCTGCACGACGCGGGCGAGCGGGCCGAGTGCATCGGTGAACTCACCGCGATCGAGCAGCAGGATGCCCAGGTTGTTCAGCCCCCACGTGTCCGCGTCGTCGCGGACGAGCAGATCGCGATACGTCTTCATCGCGCCGTCGATATCGCCGCTCTCTGACTGCGCGCGTGCCGCGAGGCGCACACCGTCGACCGAGGCGGAGTCGACGCCGCGCCCTTTCGTGATCAGCTCGAGCGCTTCCGGTGCCCGCTTCATGTCGAGCAGGACACGCGCCTCGTTGAAGTAGCTCTTCGCGAACTTCGGGTTCAGTTCGATCGATTTGTCGAACGCATCCTTCGCGCCGGCGAAGTCACCGGCCTTCCAGCTCGAGAGGCCGAGCATGTAGAAGCCGTTCGCATCGCTGGGCTTTGCGCCGACGCGCACCTTGTACAGCTCGGCGGCGTCGCGGTACTTGCCCGCCTTGAATGCGGCGTCTCCGTTCTCGTACGTCTCCGCAGGCGAAGGCGGCGTGCCGCCGTTGGTCACGGTCGTGAGGCGTGCGACGGGTGTGACCGGCACGGTGGATTTCGCCTCAGCGGTCGAAACGGTGGCGGTGCTCCTGTCGCCGCCGCATGCGGCGATGGCGAGGGGCAACGCGACGATTGCGGTGCGGGCGATGGCACTACGGGTGGTGGCGAACATACTGACCTCCTCGTTGGGCGGGATTCATTTCCCGGCGCCAACAGGAAGGGCAAGCGGTACGCCATTGATGCCGCGCGCGACGCAGCAGAGCGAACATGATGACACCGCATGAGTTGCGGCGATCGCGCCGCATTGCGATTCGCGCGTATGTGTCCGGGCGGACACGAACGATCGTTCCGGCACGTGGCCCGCCGGACACGACCAGGCGCGGGGCCACGTATCAGAATCGCATCCCGAACACGATGGGAAAGACTCCGCCCGGGGCTATGGTCATGTACCTCATCTCAGCAAAGAACGTGCGCCTGCGCGATCGCATTTCGATTCCAAGTCCACCTTGCCAACCCAGTGGATTGGTGTGGATGGTTCCCACCGCCGGGGAGATGAAGTGGCCGATGTGATACGCCGCGACGCCAGCGACGACATAGGGACTCCAGCGGGCTGCAGGGGCGTTGAGTCGGGCGACGACGCCGAGGCCTCCCGAAGCGATCTCGCTCGGCCCCACACTGATTGCGACACCGCAGGGTTGTGGGCAACTTGGTAGGTGGTTGGAGATGGCCAGGTACATCAGATCTGCCCGCAGCGCGAGCCACCGCGGTGAAAGCGGGAGCTGTAACGTCACACCGCCCGCAACTCCGGACGACATTTTTCCACGAAACTGTCCGGTCACGCCGACACCACCGGCCATAATCCCAATCTCCACTGGCCGGACCGAAGGAGCATCCTGTGCTTGCGCCGCATTGCTAAACGGCCAGATCGCGATCGAAATAGCGCACACTATCAGAAAACTTGAGCTACGCCGTATTCCCGCGTGGGTCCACGCAAGTGCGACTCTCGGCCCACGGTCGCGTCGATGGCGAATGCGTTTCACGAATACCTCCAAGAGAAAGGTGGAGATCCGATCGCCCAAACCGGACATTATCGACGAGTTCGAAGCACCTACGCTCACGTCCTCGCCTCCACCGTACCTCAGAACTGCGCTCATCCGTCACGATCCGCTCAGTCCACTGCTGCGTCGCCATCAACTCTTCTTGGCCGCAGATCACTCTGGGACAAGGATCGCCGACAAACACTGCAGGTAGGACGGCGTCAGTCAAGCTGGCGCAAAAACGCCCGGTCACAATTGCGCCATAGTAATTGTTCTGTCGTGTGCAGTTCGGCAGAGTTCGCCTCGTTTACATCATTAGAAAGCGCGGCGCTTTTGCGCCATCATGGTGAGCGGGCGCTCATCGGCGCGTCGGCAACTCAGGTGCGGCGAAGACAATCGCGGGACGTCAAAGGGCGCGACTTCGACCGCGGCGCGCCCTTTCGCTCCTCCACGCTAAACTCGAATTCGGAGTTCCTCTTCCGCGCTCCGCACCGGGTCGAATCTCGCCGCTCTAATCTCTTTGTATCCCGAGCCGCCTCATGATTTTCAGCAAGCTCGCATGGTCCGCGAGTGACAACGACTCCGCCGTCCGCGTGATCTGCCAGTCGTGCTTCTCCAGCGCCGCCAGCACAATCCGCCGCTCCGCCTCGGCGCGCTGGGCATGAAATGACAAATCAACTGGCGCCGAAGCGGACTCACCGCGCACACCCGCCGGCAGGTCCGCCGCGCGAATCGTCTCTCCCTCGGCGGCGACGACCGCACGCTCGATTGCGTTGCGCAGCTCACGCACGTTGTTGCGCGTCCAATCGTGCGCAACGAGCGCTTCGCGCGCCTCGGGCGCCAGCATCTTCGGCAGGATCCCGAACTCACGGCATGCCGCCTCGACAAACCGCTCGGCGAGCAGCGGCACATCCTCGCGGCGATCGCGCAGCGGCGGCATCCGCACGACATGCACGTTGAGGCGATACAGGAGGTCTTCGCGAAACTCCTTCGCCTTCACCATTTCGTCGAGATCACGATTCGTCGCCGCGACGATGCGCGCGTGCACGGGAACGGCGCTGTTGCTGCCCACGCGCGTGATGGTGTGGTCCTCGAGCACGCGCAGCAACTTGGGCTGCATTGCCAGCGGCATCTCGCCGATCTCGTCGAGAAAGAGCGTACCGCTGCCGGCGGCTTCAAATGCGCCCTTGCGCATCCCGCTCGCGCCTGTGAACGCGCCGCGCTCGTGGCCGAATAGCTCACTCTCCACGAGGTGCTCCGGCAGCGCCGCGCAGTTCAGCGCGATGAGCGGCGCCGCGGGATGAGCGCCAAGCCGGTGCAGCTCGCGCGCGACGAGTTCCTTCCCCGTGCCGCTCTCCCCGGTGATCAGCACCGCGCTCGGAACAACGGCAACGCGCGCGATCTCGCGGCGCAGCTGTTCCATCGCTGCGCTGCGGCCGAGCAGTGTGGACTCGCCGAGTTGCGTTCGGAGTGCGAACACTTCGCGGCGAAGGCGCTGCCGCTCGACGGCGTGCTCGACTTCCTGCGCGACGCGCTCCATCGGCTCGGCCTTGTCGATGAAACCGGCGGCGCCCAGACGCACGGCCTCGATGCAGCGGTCGAAGTCGCCCGTGCCGGTGTAGACGATCACCGGCGTGTCGTCGCCGCGATGCTTCAGCGCGCGCAGCACCGCGAAGCCATCCATGCCGGGCATCTCGAGATCGAGAATGACGCAGTCGGTTTCACCGAGTTCGAGCAGCTTCAGAGCTGCAGCGCCGTTGCCGGCCGTGACGACCTCGTGCGCACCGATGCGCTTGAGATCATACGCGTACTGCTCGGCGAGCGCCGCCACGTCGTCCACGACAAGAATCCTGCTCATTCCGCCTCCACCGCGGGAATCTCAATCGTGAAGGTACTTCCTTCACCGGGCGCAGTCTCGGCCCGCACCGAACCGCCGACATCGGTGAGCAGTCGCCGCACCACAGACAGCCCGAGGCCGGTGCCGGCCGGTTTCGTAGTATAGAAGTCGTTGAACGCGCGATCGAGTTCGGCGCGCGTCATGCCGCGTCCGGTGTCGCTGATCGTAAAACGGACGCACCGCTCGGCGCCGATCCCGACGGATTCCGCGCCAACGGTGACCGTTCCCGGCTTGCCCTCGAGCGCGTCGACGGCGTTGGAGACGAGATTGTCGAGAATGCGATGGAGCACGACGGCGTCGGCGCGGACTCGTGGCAGCACGTCAGGCATGCGCAACTCAATGGTTGCCCCGGTCACTCCGCGCGCCACTTCCAGCACGACGGGCCGCGGGTCGGTCGCGCCGCGGCCGAGTGCCGGTGAGAGGCGCGCGTAGGTACGTGCGAGCTCGTCGAGGTACTCGACGCTCGCCTCGAGCGTGCCGCGCCGTTCGGCGTATACCGCGGCGAGCGTCGCCGGTTCACGCTCTGCCGTCTGTGCCAGGTGGCGAAGAACATTGCGAATCGGGGCGAGGCCGTTCTTGATGTCGTGATTGACCTGGCGTGCGAGGTCGCCCGTCGCGGCGGCACGCTCGGCTTCGCGCAGCCGCGCGACGCTCGTGCGCAAACGGCCGGTGAGCGCGTCGAGTGTGCGCTCGAGCGTGCCGAGCTCGTCATCGCGGCCGGTCGAAAACTTCTGGTCGAGTTTGCCGAGATCGAGGCGCGCGGTGCGGCCGGCGAGTTCGGCAATCGGTGCTGATACGAAGTGGCCGAGCAGTGTCGCGACGACGATCGCGACCAGGAGTGTGGTGCCGAGCGTGACGAGGAGCCAGCGAACGACTCCCGCCTTGAGCGCACGCGTCGGTCCGTTGTCGGCGACCAGCACGAGGCGCGCGGCGGTAGTGCTCAATGCACCGTCAGGCGCGGCATCGTCGACGTACGGAAGAGAGTCCGCGGTCACCGCACCGTCTGGGAGCGGCGCGCCCGCGACTGTGAGGAGTGCCGCGACCGTGCCGTCCGTGGACAGGCGCGCGACGCGCGCGGAATCAAAAGGGGCGCCGCCAACAACTGTGAACCGCTCGCCGCGGACGGTAAACCCCGCCGCCGTCGTGAGCGCGCGCGCCACGCCACCCGGCGTTCGCGCATCGACTACGGCCGCGTTGACGGGAAAGGCGGCAATCGCGCGCGGGAGCGCGGGCGCGACGCGGTCGTAATCATTGCGAAACTGCCCAGCGCTGAGAACGCGGCCGGTTGAGTCTTGCACTTGCAGCACCGCGAACCCCGCGAGCTTCATCGCGCCGCTCGCCCAGTCGAGCAGCCAGCGCCGGTCGGGGGAGTCGGCGTTGGCGAGCCCGATCCGGAACCGGTTGTCGGCGGCGAGATCGGATGCCAGCGATTGCAGCCGCGCGCGGTCGGCGGCGATCGTCGCGGAAAGCCCGGACGCGAGCGCGGCGCGCGCAGCGTCCACGCGGCGAGCCGCGTCGTCATCGAGTCGCGTGGTCATCTCGCGCTGGACGCCGTAGCCGAGTATCGCGAGCGGGAGGATGGCGATCGTGAGCAGCGCGAGTGTGAAGCGGGCGCGAAAACTCATCGAGCTGCCCGGCGGACAAACCGCAGTGTGCCGTCGGGGCCGATGATGAAAGCCGCGCCACTCCCGCGCCGGACAATGACATGCGCGCGCGAGTCGACGAGCGGTACTCCGCGCCACGCGAGCGGCGCACCCGGCGTGCCGCAGCGTGCGCGCGGATCGCGTGGAAGCGCGATGACGGCCGCTGCGACGCGTCCTGTCGCGAGCGCGTCCCTCATCGAGTCAGCCGCAATCGGAGCGATGCGTGGTGTTGCGGCAATCGGTGCCAGGCGCGCCGGGAGCCATGCCGGCCGCTCGCGCATACCCGCGAGCGCCACAACGCGCTCGGCGAGCTGCCGGGCAATCGGATCGCCTGCGGCGTACGCGACCACCGATTGTGGTGCGGCGGCCGGAGACGCGAGCGATGCGACGCATGAAGGATCGGTGAGCCACGGGAATGGCGCCGCGGCGCCACGTGCATCCGCTGTCACTGCGTCGCGCGCGAGCGCATCGCGTTCGGCTTGCGAAGGAATGGCAGAACCCGAATCCAGCGCGACGAGCAGATAGGTGCGGTCGTATGGCAGGGCGACCGTGAAATACGCGGTGCTGCTCGTCGCGTAGGCGAGCACGGTCGCGTCGCGCGTGATGACAACGTCCGGTCGCGGGGCACGCGCTGAGGGAATACCGCGGTCGAGGACGTCGCGGAGGTCTGCGCCGGAATCCGGCATGTCCGCAACGATGACAGGCGGCGCGCTCAGGTGGGCAGCGCAGCCGGCTGTCTTCGCGTCCGTGTCGCCGCGCTGCTCAACGCCGATTACATAAAGCGTGTCAGGCGTTGGTGCGGACGTATCGGCGACGACGCAATCAGACGCGTTCGCCTGCGCTGCACCGACCGATGCCAGCGTCGCCCCTTGAGGATGTGGCGCACAGCCGAGCATTGCGGCGAGGAGAACGGCCGAAGCGGCGCTCGCTGGGCGGACGATGCTCGCGATCTCCTACCCGGCCGCCACCACGCTCCTCACTCCTTCCACCACCCGCTCAACCTCCTCCGCCGTCGTATAGCACGAGCAACCCGCCCGAACAAACCCGTCATACGCCTTGAGCCGCCGCGCAACCGCCGGAACGTGAAAGCTCCCGTGAGAGAGGAACACTCCACGCTCGCCCAGCGCCGCCGAGACCGCCGCGGTCCGATGCCGGGCCACCGTGAACGCAACCGTCGGCGTGCGCGGCATCCCCGGCGGTGGGCCGTAAACCGTCACGCCGTCGATGGCCGAGAGCCCGTGCCACAGATCGGCAAACAAGGCTTTGCTTCGTTCCTCCAGCACCTCGAACGCCGATACGAGCGCCTGGCGCCGCGTTTCGCCGCCACGCCCGAGCGACGAGAGGAAGTTCACTGCCGCCGCCGCACCCATGATGCTCTCGTGGCTCTGTGTGCCGGTTTGGATGCGCTCCGGCGATACGCGCGGCGCGGTCGTCAGCTGCGGCGGGTCGAGCGCCTCGATCAGCTCGCGCTTGCCCCAAAGGATCCCGACGTGCGGGCCGTAAAACTTGTACGCCGAACATGCCAGAAAGTCGCAGCCGATCGCCTTCACATCCACCAGCTCATGCGGCGCCGAATGCACCGAGTCGACGAAAACTTCCGCGCCGACCGCACGCGCCATCCGCGTGGCGCGGGCGACGTCCGTGATCGTGCCAAGTACGTTCGACGCATTATGGATGGCGAGCAGCTTCACGCGCGGCGTCAGCGCGGCCTCGAGATCGTCCCAGTCGATCTGGCCGTTCTCGGGGCACATTTTCACCGTCCGCACGGTGATGCCGCGCTCCTGCGCGATCGACGTCCACGGCGCAACATTCGACCCATGGTCGAGCTCGGTCACGACGATCTCGTTGTCCGGCCCGGTCCATTGCCGGCAGTACGTGCGCGCGAGATGAAAGGTCAGGCTCGTCATGTTCTGGCCGAACGCAATCTCATCCGGGCGGCCGTTCACGAAGTCGGCGATCGTCTCGCGGGCCGTGGCGAGCATCCGATCGGTCTCGAGGCTCGTCGGAAACGACCAATGGGTGTTGGCCATATGACCGAACAGGTACTCGGTCATGGCCTCGCCGACGCTCCGCGGGACCTGTGTCCCTCCCGGGCCGTCGAAAAAGGCGGCTCGGTGGCCACCCTGCACCCGCTCGAACGCGGGAAAGCGGGCCCTGATAGCTTCGACCGTCGGCGGTTCGATACCTTGTTTGATGAATGTCGCTTTCACGCCATGCTCCCCTAATGCGGTCTCCTGATGATGAAACCCCGGGCGGACCGGTTCGTCATTTCACCGACGCGCTCTCGTAGCACTGGACGAACTCGCCGACCGTGACAGGAAACTTCACATTGGTCGCGGCGAACGGATCGAATCCAAGCTCTTCCTCCAAGCGGGCGACAATCATCGCAAAACACAACGAATCGAGCCCCGACTCCATGAGGGGCAGCCCGTCCGTGAGGGCGGTTAGCTTGCGATTGTGGTCCTTTGCCGCCTGCTCGAATTGGGCCAGAACCTGCTGCCTGATGCTGGTCGACATGATGGGTCTCCGATTTCCGTTCTGTTTGGCCGGTTTGGATGGAAAATATACCACGATGCCAGCCCAAGCCACCGACCGCCCCCAATTGCCCCCTGGCGACGCGGGTGCCACCCACACTCAGCGACGTCCGCCATGGATGACGTAAGCCCCCCCGGATTGTCACCCGCGCCTCATGTGATCTGCAGGGAGATCGACCCTGCGGACTTCAATGAGCTCCTCTCGTTGCTCCAGAAGGGGTTCCCCGAGCGTTCACGCGCGCACTACGTGCGCGTGCTCGACCGCCTTGCCGCGCACGCCACGCCGCCTGGGTTTCCAAAATATGGATACGTCCTGCTCGTCGACGGTGCAATCGCCGGGGTAGTCTTGACCATCTTTTCCTCAATGATGGTCAACGGCGAGAATCGCGTGCGGATCAACGTCTCCAGCTGGTACGTCGACCCCGAGTTCCGTCTCTACGCGGCGATGATGACCTCGCGACTCCGCTCGTACAAGCAGGCGACCTACCTGAATACAACCCCGGCGCCGCACACCTGGCCGATGCTCGAGGCCCTCGGATATCGCCGCATCTGCAACGGCGGATTTTTCGCGCTGGCGGCGTTCAGTGGTCCGTCCGTTGCCGCCAAGGTTCGGCGCGTGTCATCGACAGTCGAGCCCGGCGGCGGGCTCTCGCCGGCCGAGGCGGAGTTGCTCCGAGCCCATGCGAGCTTCGGCTGCGTCAGCCTGGTGTGCGAGTGGGAGCAGCGCCGGTATCCGTTCGTCTTTGCGCCGAGTCGGATCCGCTGGAAGGGACTGCCGCTTCCATACGCAATGCTCGGCTACTGCCGCGACTTCGAGTCGTACGTCCAACTCGCCCGGCCACTCGGCCGGTATCTCTTGTTGCGCGGCATGCCGCTCCTGTTCAGCGACGCGAATGGCCCGGTCCCCGGACTGAAGGGCCGGTACGTGGATTGGGGCGTGAAGTTCGCGCGCGGGCCGAGCATGCCACACCTGGGCGACCTATCATATACAGAACGCCTGATGTTCGATCTGGATTCGCCTCACCGCTGATCTGCGGGTTCCCACGCGCGCTGTCGGCCAGGCGACCGCGCGTCACCCGAGCAATGCGTCGAGCTCCTCGGCGACCACCTGAACGAACGTATCGTCGCGCATGCTCTGATAGTGTGGGCGGATGCGCGCCGCGAAGCACCCCAGTATTTCCCGGGTGCGCTCGGACGGCTCGCCGAGTCCCACGCGGTACACGCGAAGATTGCTGACGTACGGCCGGAACTGTGCGGCAAGGAGGCCGTGGTAAGGGCCGTGCGGGTCGAAGAGGACGGTTCGGCCGTCGTAGCGCTGAAGCCGGTACTCGTGGTGCGAGCGCACCTGCAGCTCATACTGCACCACGATGTTCTCGATCATCTGCGCGTCGATCTCCGGTGACACGCGTTTCACCCGCGAGCGGAGCGCATCGAGGTACCCGTCCGGCGCAGCGGCGGCCATCTCGGCGTCGGTAAGTGCGAACGGAAGGCCGGTATTCATTTCCAGCAGCGCCGAGACCGCCCGGATATGCGTGGCGTTGTTTCTTGCTTCCTGGGCAAGGCGGAGGAAGTCTGCCTGCGTGGACACGAGATTGAAGTCGCGCGGCGACCGGCCGCTCTCGCGCAGTCGAGCGGGAATCGCCGCTCGGAGCCAGCCGGCGAGCAGCGTGATTCGCGCGACGATGTGGCTGTCGAACCTCGCTTTAAGGGACCAGTAGCCGAAGCGACTCTTGCTCCCGCGATCGATTGCCAGCGGGTCGATGAGCGCGAGCAGCGCGACCTGCTCGCCCGCCCGGCGCAAATGCTGGGCGATCTCGTAACCGACCGCGCCTGCTGACGACTAGGCGAT
>JBOHTH010000213.1:0-2355 GCA_050733535.1 Gemmatimonadaceae bacterium
TTGTTCAGCATGAAGATCTTCGTCTCGATGATCTTGCTGTAGAACCGGTAGGCGATGGCGTATGTACAGATCGCGGCGGTGAGGAGCCAGCCCGCCGAGACGTGCTCACCATGCTGAAGCGCGAGGACCGCGAAGGCGCCGGCGCCGAGGAGGGCGATGCAGGCCCAGAGGAGTGCTTTGAGAATTCGCATAGGGATGAAGATGCGGTTCGGCGTCGCCGTCTCGCAACCATATATGAGGGGAAGCGACTATCTTTATTCGCCATCGCGTTCACAACCTCTCTACAACGGGATCGATGACTCGATCGCTGAAGATCGCCGGCGTCCTGGCCCTCGCCCTCTGCGCGAGCGCCCTCCCGGCCCAGCAGGGAAAACCGGACCCGGGCACCAAGCCGCCGCCACCGCTTGCACCGATGGCGTCGCAGCATGTGCTGGTGCTTCCGGTGCAGCTCCTTCGCGCGGACAGCGGTGCGTGGGTGAACGGCCACGACTGGGAGAAGTTCCGGCACGAGCTGGATGATTCCGTCGGCTCGATCCTCGCCGCACGCGGCCTCGGGCGGGCGTGGAAGTACCCATCGGACGTCGCACGCATCGCCAAGCGGAACCCCGACTACGTGAACGATCCGTATTCGATGGGTGCGCAGGCGATGCGCGCGGTGCGCTACAAGATTGGCGACCCGCTCCCGGACCCGTTCGTGAGCAACCTGCGGACGCTGATCGCCTTGGGCGACGCGCGCTATGCACTGGTGCCGATCGAGGTCTGGTTCGCGCGAAAGGGAGCGGAGCAGATCGCCGTCATGAAACTTGGCCTCGCCGACGGCCAGGCCGGCACCATCGTGTGGCTCGGCGAGGTCGGCACTGATCCCGAGACCGGCCCCACACTTCCCCCCGACCTGATCAACACGCTCGCGACTCGCATCGCGAATCTGGTCGTTGCGCCATAACTCTTTCAGAGAAGCATGCCTCGTTCAGTTACGCTGATTCCCGGCGACGGCATTGGGCCGTCGATCACCGAAGCCACCGTGCGCCTGCTCGACGCGGCGCGTGCAGACATCACGTGGGACCGGCAGCTGGCCGGTGCCGCCGCGGTCGCCGCGGCCAATGATCCGATTCCTGAAGCGACGCTCGACAGCATCCGTCGCACCAAGCTCGCGCTCAAGGGCCCGCTCGAGACGGCAGTGGGGAAGGGATTCCGTTCGATCAACGTCGCGCTGCGGCAGGCATTCGATCTCTACGCGAACGTTCGCCCGGCGAAGACCGTGATCAGCGGGCTCAAGTTCAGCGGCGTGGACATTGTGCTCGTGCGCGAGAACACCGAGGGGCTGTATATCGGCATCGAGAACTACGTGAAGATCGGCGACGATCCGCACGCGGCGGCGCAGTCGATGGCGGTGGTGACGCGCTTTGGCGCTGAGCGGATCATCCGGTACGCGTTCGAATACGCGAAGGCCCACGGGCGCAAGAAGGTCACGCTCGTGCACAAGGCGAACATCCTGAAATATTCGCAGGGGCTGTTTCTCGAGACCGGGCGCGCCATTGCAGCTGAGTACGGGCAAGAGGTGAGGTGTGAGGAGAAAATTGTCGATGCGTGCGCGATGGAGCTGGTCATGCGGCCTGAGCGGTTCGACGTGATCGTCACGACCAACCTCTTTGGCGACATCCTCAGCGACCTGACGTCGGGGCTCGTCGGCGGGCTTGGGCTCACGCCGGGCGCCAACATCGGCAAGGACGCGGCGATCTTCGAGGCGGTGCACGGCACGGCGCCGGATATCGCGGGGAAGGGCGTCGCGAACCCGACCGCTGTGATGCTCGCGGCATGCCAGATGCTCGACCACATGGGCGACGGAGAGCGCGCGGCGCGCGTGAAAGGCGCCATCGAGCAGACGCTCCTCGAGCGGAAGACCGTCACGGCGGACATCGGCGGGAGCGCCACGACCGACCAGTTCACGGACGCCGTCATCGCGCGACTCGACCGCCGCTGATGACGCTGCGCGTGCTCCACGTCTCGGACCTGCATTTCGGCCGCCACAGTGTGGCCGCGCAGGTGGAAGGCGTGGAGCGGCTTATTGCGGAAGAAGCGCTCGACCTGATTGTGATCTCCGGCGATCTCTCACAGCGAACGCGGACGCGAGAGTTCCAGCGCGCGGATGCGTTCATCAAGAGAGCCGAGGCGCGCGCGCCGGTGATGGTCGTGCCGGGAAATCACGACACGGCGTGGTGGACCGCGCTGCTCGGAATGGGCTCCGTGAACGCGATGCACACGAGATATCGACAGTATGTGCGCGACGACCTGGAGCCCGTGATCCAGATACCGGGCGCGACGATCGTCGGCCTCAACTCGGCGCACGGGATCCGG
>JBOHTH010000214.1:0-5922 GCA_050733535.1 Gemmatimonadaceae bacterium
GAGCGGAACTTCCTTCAGCGGCATCGCGTTGCCCGTGCGAACGTCCGCGCCTGGGCCGGACACGATCGAGTCACCCTGCGAAAGCCCCTTGCAATGCAGCACGTAGCGCTTCTCGCCGTCGGCGTACTCGACGAGCGCGATGCGGGCAGTGCGGTTTGGATCGTACTCGATCTCCTTCACCATGCCGACGACGCCGAACTTGTTCCGCTTGAAGTCGATGACGCGGTACATGCGCTTGTGCCCACCGCCGATGCGCCGCATGGCGATGTGCCCGTGGTTGTCGCGGCCGCCGCTTTTCTTGATCGGCTCGAGCAGCGACTTCTCAGGCGTCGTGCGCGTGATGACGTCGAAGTCCGAGACCGAGCGGAAACGCGAGCTCTTGGTGACGGGTTTGAACTGACGGGTTCCCATGTTATGCGCCCTCGAAGATCTCGATCGTGTCGCCGTCCTTCAGCGTCACGATTGCCTTTTTCCAGCGCGGACGAAGCCCGGCCTTGCCGCCGACGCGGCGCAGTTTGCCGCGCTGCTGCGACGTCCAGACTCCGGTCACGTGCACGCCGAACAGCGATTCGATCGCCTGCTTGATCGCCTGCTTGTTCGCCTCGGGGTGCACTTCGAACGTGTATTCACCGCGGTCCTGGAACGCCGCCGACGATTTCTCGGTGACGATCGGCCGCACGATGGTTCTCAACAGTGATGGCATCGGTTACTTCCCCTTCTTCTTTGGAGCGGCCTTCTTCGCCGGTGCCTTCCTGGCGGCGGCCTTCGCCGCGGGCTTTTTCGCAGCGGCCTTCTTCTTCGGCGGCGCCTTCCTGGCAGCCGCCTTCGCCTTCACCGCCTTCTTCTTCGGCTTCCGGCCTCCGGCTTCCGGCTCGCCGTCTTCGGTCTTCGGTCCTCGGTCTTCGGTCCCACGCGCGACGTAGCGTACCACCTTCACCGCCGCGAGCTCCTTCTCCTTCACCGGCGCCAGTGCCTCGCCGAGCGCGCCCGACTCGACCAGCACGACATCCGACCAGAGGATGTGGTACGTCGAGACGTCGCTGAACGGCATGACGTGCGCGAGCGGGATGTTGCGTCCCGAAAGGAAGACGTTCTGCTTCACGCCGTCCGTGAGGATCAGCACCTTGCGATGCGCGACTTCGAGGCGCGCGAGCAGCTGCTGAAGGCGCGAAGTTTTCGGCGCGTCGTAGCTGAACGCATCGATCACGATCAGCGCGCCCTCACGAGCCCGCGCGTTGAACGCGCTCTTGCGCGCGAGTGCGCGCACCTGCTTCGGCACGACCTCCGTGTACTTGCGCGGACGCGGACCGAACACGGTGCCGCCGCCCACCCAGTTTGGCGAGCGGATCGAGCCCTGGCGCGCGCGGCCGGTGCCCTTCTGCTTCCACGGCTTCTGGTTGCCACCCACGACTTCGCCGCGCGTCTTCGTCGACGCGTTGCCCTGACGCTGGTTGGCGAGGAAGGCCTTCACGGCCTGGTGCATCACGGGAAGGTTCACCGTGCCGTCGAACGTTTCCGCCGGCAGGGCAACGCGGTCCCGCGGCGTTCCCTGTGCGGTGAACGCGGCTGCGTCGACGCTGGTGTTGTTGGTTTCAGCCATGAGTTATCCCTGCTTGCGGACGAGCACGATCCCATTCTTCGGGCCGGCGACCGAACCGCGGATGTAAATCAGGTTGCGCTCCGCGTCGATCTTTTCCACGCGAAGGTGCGTCTGCGTGCAGCGCTCGGCACCATAATGACCGGGCATCTTCTTGCCCTTGATGACGCGCGATGGGTCCGTGCCGGGTCCGATCGAACCGGGACGGCGATGCTTCGTGTTGCCGTGCGTGTTCGGTCCACCGCCGAAGTTCCAGCGCTTCACCACGCCCTGGAATCCGCGGCCCTTGCTCGTGCCGGTGACCTTCACCGTGTCGCCGACGGCGAACACGCCCACCGTGATGGTGTCTCCGACCTTGTACGCGGGAATCTCGGGATTCTTCCCCGGAGCGTCGTCGAGGCGGAACGAGCGCAACACAGCCGGCGGTGCGGTCAGCCCCGCTTTCGTGGCGTGCCCGATCTCTGCCTTGTTCGCACGGCGTCCACGCGGCGTGCGCTCGCCCTTCTTGGACTCGCGCGCAAGCTTCTGGGAGCCGAGACCCATTTCAACGGAGTCGAATCCGGCGGAATCCTTGGACGAAACCTTCGTCACCGGATTCGGCTCGGCCTCGACCACCGTCACCGGGATCTGCTGGCCTTCTTCGTTGAAGATCTGGGTCATGCCCAGTTTCCTGCCGATGATGCCGATCATCGCGACTACTCCACTTTGATTTCGACGTCCACGCCAGCCGGCAGGTCGAGCTTGGTCAGCGCGTCCACCGTCTGCGAGCGCGTGTCGAGGATGTCGATCATGCGCTTGTGCGTCTTGAGCTCGAACTGTTCGCGCGACTTCTTGTCGACGTGCGGCGAGCGGAGCACCGTCCACCGCTGCGTCTTGGTCGGGAGCGGAATCGGGCCCGACACCTGCGCGCCCGTCTTCTCGGCGGTGCGCACGATGTCGCCTGCGGCCTGATCGATCACGGCGTGATCGAACGCTTTGAGTCGGATACGGATTCTGCCTGCCATAGAGACTTCCTTTGAAAAGCGAGTGGAAACGTTTCTCGTTGGTTGGTTAATTCGTTTACGAATTCGTTAACCAGCAACCAACCAACGAGGAACGAGTTAACTCGCAGTTGTTTTAGGCCAGGATCTTTGTGACCACACCAGCTCCGACCGTGCGCCCGCCCTCGCGGATCGCAAAGCGCAGTGTCGTCTCCATCGCGATCGGGTTGATGAGCTCGATGGTCATCTGGATGTTGTCGCCCGGCATGACCATCTCCGTCCCCGCCGGCAACTCGATCGAACCCGTCACGTCCGTCGTGCGGAAGTAGAACTGCGGGCGATAGCCCTTGAAGAACGGCGTGTGGCGTCCGCCCTCGTCCTTCGTGAGGACGTAAACCTCGGCCTCGAACTTCGTGTGCGGCGTGATCGAACCCGGCTTGGCGAGCACCATGCCGCGCTCGATGTCCTTCTTGTCGATGCCGCGGAGCAGGAGTCCGACGTTGTCGCCGGCCTGACCGTCATCCAGCAGCTTGCGGAACATCTCGACACCGGTGACGACCGACCTCTTGTCGGAGCCGAACCCGATGAGCGCGATTTCCTCGCCCGTCTTGATCTTGCCGCGATCGATGCGGCCCGTGGCAACCGTGCCGCGCCCGGTGATCGAGAACACGTCCTCGACCGGCATCGCGAACGGCTTGTCGATCTCGCGAACGGGCTCAGGGATGTACGTGTCGAGCGCGTCGAACAGCTGCTGGACGGTGTCGACCCACTTCGCGTCGCCTTCGATCGCCTTGATCGCGGCGCCACGGATGACCGGCGCGTTGTCGCCGTCGAAGTTGTTCTTCGAGAGCAGCTCGCGCACTTCGAGCTCGACGAGGTCCAGGAGCTCGGGGTCGTCGACGAGGTCGCACTTGTTCAGGAATACCACGATGCGCGGCACGTTCACCTGGCGGGCCAGGAGGATGTGCTCACGCGTCTGCGGCATCGGGCCGTCAACGGCGCTCACGACCAGGATCGCGCCGTCCATCTGCGCGGCACCCGTGATCATGTTCTTGACGTAGTCTGCGTGTCCCGGGCAGTCCACGTGCGCGTAGTGGCGCGCCTTCGTCTCGTATTCGACGTGCGACGTCGCGATCGTCAGAATCTTGGTGGGATCGCGGCGTCCCTGCGACTCGGACGCTTTCGCGACCTGATCGTAGGCGATGTACTTGGTGCCGAAGCCCTTGTCCGCCGACACCTTGGTAAGTGCCGCCGTGAGGGTCGTCTTGCCGTGGTCCACGTGACCGATCGTCCCGACGTTCACGTGCGGCTTGGTGCGCTCGAACTTTGCCTTGGCCATTGTTGAATCCTGCTGTGTGAGTGTGAAACCTGCGTAACGCAGTCGTGCCGTGTCTTCGGTCTTCGGTCCTACTTCGCCACCTTCGCAATAATCTCGTCCGCCTTCGACTTCGGAACTTCTTCGTAATGCGCAAACTCCATCGAGTACACCGCGCGGCCCTGTGACATCGAGCGCAGCTTGGTCGAATAACCGAACATCTCGCTGAGCGGCACGCTGGCCGCAATCACCTGCGCTTCGCCGCGCTGCGTCATGCCGCCAATCTTGCCGCGACGCGCGGAGAGGTCGCCGAGCACGTCGCCCATGTACGCCTCCGGCGAAACAACTTCGACGTTCATCACCGGCTCGAGCAGCACAGGACTCGCTGCGCGGCATCCCTCCTTCACCGCCATCGAACCCGCGATCTTGAACGCCATTTCCGACGAGTCGACGTCGTGGTATGAGCCGTAGATCAGCTCGACCTTCACGTCCACCATCGGGTAGCCCGCCATGATGCCGTTCTCGAGCGCCTCGCGAATGCCGGCCTCGACGGGCTTGATGTATTCGCGCGGGATCACGCCGCCGGTGATTTCGTCCTCGAACACGAAACCCTGACCCTGCTCTGCCGGCATGACGTTGATCACGACGTGCCCGTACTGGCCCTTGCCGCCTGACTGGCGGATGAACTTTCCCTCGACCTTGTCGACGCGCTTGCGGATCGTCTCGCGGTACGCGACCTGCGGCCGTCCGACATTCGCCTCGACCTTGAACTCGCGCATCATGCGGTCGACGAGAATCTCGAGGTGCAGTTCGCCCATGCCCGAGATGATCGTCTGCCCGGTCTCCGGATCGGAGAACACGCGGAACGTCGGATCTTCCTCGGCCAGCTTGCTGAGCGCAATGCCAAGCTTGTCCTGGTCAGCCTTGGTATTTGGTTCCACGGCCACGTCGATGACGGGGTTCGGGAACTTCATGCGCTCGAGCACGATCGGCTTGTCGTCATCGCACAGCGTGTCGCCCGTGCGCGTGTCCTTGAGGCCGATCGCGGCGCCGATGTCGCCGGCGCGCACTTCTTCGATTTCCTCGCGCTTGTTCGCGTGCATCTGGAGCAGGCGCGCGACGCGCTCGCGCTTGTCCTTGCTCGAGTTATAGACGTACGAGCCGGACTTCAGCACGCCCGAGTACACGCGGAAGAAGGTGAGCCGGCCCACGAACGGGTCGGTCGCGATCTTGAACGCGAGCGCCGCGAACGGCGCGTCGTCGGAAACGTCGCGCGTTTCGAACGTCTCGTCGTGCGTCGGGAGGTGCCCCTGCATCGGCGGCACATCCTTGGGCGACGGGAGAAAGTCGATCACCGCGTCGAGCAGCGCCTGCACGCCCTTGTTCTTAAACGATGCGCCGCAGAGCACCGGGATGAACTTCATCTTGATCGTCGCCGCGCGAATGGCGTGGCGGATTTCGTCGTTGGTGAGCTCTTCGTGGTTCAGGTATTTCTCGATGAGATCGTCGTCGTACTGAATCGCGGCCTCGACCAGCTCGTGGCGCGCCTGCTCGACGGCGTCGTGCATGTCGGCGGGGACATCGGTGACGGTGAACGTCTTGCCGAGCGACTCTTCATCGAACACGTACTGCTTGCGCTCGATGACGTCGATGTGGCCCGTGAAGAGCTCGCCAGATCCGACCGGCAACTGCAGCGGATACGCATCGCGCGAAAGCCGGTCCTTGATCATGGACATGCAGCGGTCGAAGTTCGCGCCGATGCGGTCCATCTTGTTCGCGAAGATCATGCGCGGAACCTTGTAGCGGTCCGCCTGGCGCCACACGGTCTCCGTCTGCGGCTCGACGCCGGCGACGGAATCGAGCAGGGTCACGGCGCCGTCGAGCACGCGAAGCGACCGCTCCACCTCGACGGTGAAGTCGACGTGCCCGGGCGTGTCGATGATGTTGATGCGGTATTTCCTGTCAAAACGGTCCCAGGACGCCGTGGTGGCCGCCGAAGTGATGGTGATGCCGCGCTCGCGCTCCTGCTC
>JBOHTH010000215.1:0-4599 GCA_050733535.1 Gemmatimonadaceae bacterium
GTGAGGATCGGCTTGAACCAGAACTCGTGCACGGCAGCCAGTCGCGCCGCATGCACTCGCTCCTGCCACTCCGCCTCGACCGCGCCGCCGATCCATACGACGGCTACCGCGATCGCCATGTTGCTCGCGTTGTTCCGCTGGCTCACCGCGGTCGTGAACTGGCGTGGCGCGTACCCGGAGAGATTGACCTGGTATTTCGCGTACCAGCTGTTTGCCGACTGCAGCAGGTCGTATGAGGTGTACGCCATCGCAAGGGTGAGCGCGGCCCCCGAGAGGCCGACGAGCCGCGACCACGTGCTGTACTGACCGCCGCCCGGAAACATCAGCCCGCGCAGGAAGGTCAGGCCCGGCCTGACCGACGTGCAGCGCACACCCGGCCGCGTGTGGTCGAGCAGTGCGCCGGTGTTGCGCAGGCTCGTATAGGCGTCGTTTTCGATCGGCGCCTTGATGCTAAGCGAACTCCCGCTCAGCGCGCACGGATCCATCGCCGTGAGCTCGCTGGCGACGAACACCGCGGACGGCTGGTCGTCGTCCATCTGGAAGGTGTTTGCGAGCGTCATCAGCGCGATGCGCCGGTCGTTTGCGCTGAGCTTGGGATCGGTGAGTCGTTCGAGAATGATCTTTGCCGCGTCGGCGTCGTGTCCGCCGAGTTGGCGGATCCCCGCGGACCTCAGGCCGGCGTCGGACGGCACGGGCACGCGCACGAGCTTTCTGCGCTCGGCCGGCGGTGTGGCGATCGTGACGCGATCGCGCACGGCGAGGCGCTCCGCACGCCATCGCAGATAATCCCACCAGAGCGTGTGCATGATGTTGCCCGGCAGCGGAATGTGGTCCGGCTCACCACCGGCCTTCGTCCAGATCATCAGCTCCGTATGCGGCATGTCCCCCGTGGGCGTCGGCTCGATCGCGTCGAAGGGGATGTACAGGCGGATCTGGTCAGTGCGCTCGCTCGGAATGCCGGCCTTGGTCATCACGAGCACCGGCGCACGCGCGATCATGAGCGGCTTCACGATGCGCAGCTGCGAGAGGAGCACCGCGCTCACCGGATCGCGCGCCGGATCGTACGCGAACTCCGTCACGAAGCGCATCCCGCGCCGGATCATCGCCGGCCGCCCGAGATTCTTGAAGCCGCACTCCGTGAAGTTGCGCAGCACGGGCATGATCGAAATCACCATCACCGGCCTGTCGTCCACGAGCGAGTCGAACACGGCCCACGGCCGCGCGTCGGCCAGGCGCGCGCTGTCCGCCTCGGAAATGTTCAGCGGCTTCTTGCAGTTGGCGAGCGTGGTATCGATGATGAGGCTCGTGTCCATCGCGTCCATCGCGCGCGGTGTCGCGATGAGAAAATCCCAGGTGCCGGCGCGCAGCGTCCACCCGGCCGGCGTCTTGTCATGACGCGGGAGCGGGAGCCGCCGCCACGCCGCAAAGCCTGAGTCGGCGGCATTGAAGGGGAGGAGCAGCTTCGGAACGCTGGAGGGCACGGGAGGAAACACCGTCGTGTCCGTCGCCTGCGCACTGGCGTTAAGCGCGGCGACGGACAGCGCGAGCAACACCGGGATCACGCGGTGGCCCATGGAAAGTCTCTACGGGTGGGGAAAGTGGCCTACTTGTTCGACGCCAGCTTGACCACGAGGTCGCTGATTTTCTTCTCGAGGTCCCCGTATGACGAGCAGGGCGTCAGGTCGCGATCCGAGAGATCCGGCGGATTTCCCATGGCCTGGATCCTTGTCAGGATCTGCGATTTGCCTTCAGGCAAGGCCTCAACGTAGCTCAGGATATTCATGTGAATATCCCAGGTCTCCGCGTTCTCCAGCCCCATCTTTTCGCCGCAGTCGACCACCTTTTGCATCGGCATGCCGGCGATCTTGCGGCGAATCGAGAGCGCGTCGTTGCCGATGGCACGCTTCTGGTCGACGGGCACGACCGGGATCGCCAGCATGACATACGCGCGGGTGAGCAGCGCGTACGCGGAGTCCGGCGACACCGAGAGCGGAGTCGCGATCGCGGTATAGGTGTTGTTCGTGCTGATGTTCATGGTCGACATCGCCGATGAACCAACGACGATGCCCGTGGTTGCCGGTGCGACAGTCGTCTCGGACCCACTGCTCTTGCCGCCGCTGACACAGGCGGTTCCGAACACGAGCAGCACGACGCCTGATGCTAGGTGACGCATGACTGACGCTCCGATGGAGGGGGATTGGACGTGATACCCGCTTCGTAGGACAGGTTCCCGCATGGAACGATAGGGTCGAACGGTGCGCGCCGCCATATGGGCGCATCAGGCCACTCTTCGCGGATCCTGGTCGCCGGCGTTACCCTCCGGCGCCGATTGCAGACAGCGGCTAAGACTCTGGTCCGACGCGAGTTACTTCGAGGGCTGGAGGAACGCGGGTTCGCCCGTCCCGACCGTGTACGCGTGGTCGAGCGCGTCCAGACGTTCGGTGCGCAGCGCGCGCCGTCCGTCCCGCGAGAGGAGATACGCGACGAACCGCTCAGCGAGTGCGCGATTCTCCGCGGCCACGGGAATGGTCAGTGCAAAGAGGATCGGCGCGCCACGCATCGTGAGCGTGTCGCCCGGCTGTTTGCCGAGCACGCGCGTCGTGACGCGTGCGTACGCCGCGCTGTCAGCGGGTGCGCCAAGATCGATGGCGTCTGGAAGCTTCACGAACTCGAGGCCGTCGTTTTCGGCGAGGTTCTGATATGTCCAGATGTAGTCGAGCTCCTGCGTCTGCAGGAGCGCGATCTGGTCGGCCTCGCGCGGGCGGACATTTCGCGCAGGGGCGGCCGCCAGCAGGCGCGCGTACAGTCCCGGTTCCTTGTAGTGCTGTTCCGCGAGCTGCATCGTGAGCAGCGTGCGGTACCCGGACGGATCGGTGTTCGGGTTCGCGCGCCCGACTTCGACACCGCTCGCGGTGATCACAGTGCGCCAGTTTTCCGCGTTGATCCGCGCGGCCCCTCGCGACTTCGCGGTGTAGGCGAGCACGATCCGATTGCGCGCGAAGAGCGTGTACCATGTCACGTGGGCAGGCATGAGCAGCTTCGGAAACACGTCCGGGTCCGCGAGCAGGACGACGTCGGGCGTACGGTGCAGCTCCGTGATGCGCCGCGCAACCTCGAGGCTGGCGCCGGGTTCGAGCTCGTACTTGGTGCCGGTGCGCGCCGCGAAACTATCGAGCAGTGCGCGTATGGGCCGCGTGATGGACGCGGCATTCATCACGGAGAGCACGCCGGGTGTCGCGCGCGCCGGCACGTTGCCGCCACCGGTGAACGCTGACGCGGCGCTCACGAGCGCGGCCAGCATGATCGTCGCGCGCCACGCGCGCGCGACCTTCCGCGCGGGATTCAGCACAGGTGCACCGCCGTGGCCTTGAATGTGAAGTGCGCGGCGTCGCCAACGCGGAGCGCAAGCTCGTCGGCCGAATACGTCGTCAGCGCCGCCACCAGACGCGTGCCATTCACGTCGAGTGTCACGCGCCAGAGCGGCCCGGCGGATGCGATTTCCGTTACGCGCCCCTCGAACTGGTTTCGTGCGGAGCTCGGCGCGGGCGTGCCGTGCGCTACTACGATCTCCTCCGCACGCACGATCGCGTGGCACGGTCCCGGTTGTCCCGCGCCTGCGACGGCCATCGAGAGCGCGCCGCTCCGGAACGTCGCGCCGCCGGCGTCCATCACGACCTCGCCCGCGAACACGTTCTCCGCGCCGAGGAACTCGGCGACGTACGACGACGCCGGGTGCCGAAACACATCGGTGGGCGGTCCGCTCTGGAGCACGCGGCCGGCGTCGAGCAGCACGGCGACGTCGCCCAGCGAACCCGCCTCGGCAAAATCGTGCGTGACGTGCAGCGTGGTCAGCTCCCACTCCCGATGGATCGCGCGCAGCTCGCGGCGCGCCGCACCGCGTCGCGCCGGGTCGAGCGCGGAGAACGGCTCGTCGAGCAAGAGTACGGCGGGCCGTCGCGCGAGTGCGCGCGCGAGCGCCACCAGTTGGCGTTCGCCGCCGCTGAGCGAATGGACGGGCCGCGCGTACAGCCCCGCGACGCCAAACCGCTGCGCGATTTCGAGCGCCGCGCTGGCGTCCGCCGCTCCGTAGCGCACGTTCGATTCGACCGAGAGGTGCGGAAAGAGGAATCCGAGCTGGTAGACAAGACCGATCCCGCGCGCATCGGCGGGTGCGTGCGTAGCGTCGTGTCCGCCGAGCGCGAGCGTGCCGCCACGCTGCGGCACGAGCCCGGCAATGACTTCGAGCAGCGTCGTCTTGCCGCTGCCCGTCGGGCCGATCACCACGCCGTATGCGCCGCGCGGGATATCGAACGAGACGTCCTGCAGCGCAAACGCGCCGACGCGCGCCGAGAGCCCGGTGACGGAGATCATGCTGCCTGTTCCATATCGCCCATGCGCAGCGCGCGGAGCGCCGTGAGCGGAATCATCGAGAGCAGAACCAGCGCGGCGGCGACCGGCAGCGCTTCCGCGAGACCGAACCCGGTGAAGCGGTCGTAGCTGAGCACGCTCACGACTTTCGGGTTGTACGCGAGAATCACAATCGCACCGAATTCGCTGACCGCGCGCGCCCACGTGACGACACCCGCGGCGATCAAGCCG
>JBOHTH010000216.1:0-3501 GCA_050733535.1 Gemmatimonadaceae bacterium
TTGAACCCCGGGTTGTCGAAGTCGTTGTCGGGCGGCAGCTCGGTCCACACCCCGTGCACGAGGTAGAGGATGCGATCGGGGTGTGTGAGGTTCCAGCCGCGCACCGCCCGGTAAAACGACGGCGGGAGGATTGTATAGATCCGGAGCACGTTCGCGTTCATCGTCGCGATCGTGTCGAGCCAGCCGGCGAAGAGCGATGAGTCGGTGGGGAACTCCGCCGGAAACTTCCCGGGCAGCGCGAGCCCCATGTTGACCCCCTTCATATAGAAGGGCTTCCACGTATTCCCCATGCGAAGCTGGAACTGTTCGCCTTCGGTGCGCGCGGTCAGATCGAGCGTCGCGGCGCGGTGCTTGACGGTCGGCGTCGCCGCACGCTCCCATTCCGGCGAGAGCCGGTCGAGCAAGGCACGCGCGCTCGCGTTCTTTGGGTCGAGCTTCACGACCTTTCGTGCCGCGGCGATCGCCCCTGCGGTGTCCCCGCGCCGGTTGCGAGTCGACGCAAGGCCGTCCCATGCGTCCGCATATGCGGAATCGCGCACGGTGACCGCGGTGAAGGCGCGGTTGGCCTCATCGAGCTTGTTCTCGCGGAGCGCGACGAATCCGAGGCCGACCTGTGCGTCGCTGTTCACGGCGCAGCTTTCGAGTGCGCGTGCGAAGTCGGCGCGGGCGACGGAGATGGAATCGTGACGGTACGCGTTCCAGCCGCGCGTCGCGGCGAGGCCGGAGGCAGCGTCGCAGCGCGGCGTCTGGGCGTGGGCCGGCCACGCCGCGGCAACGAGGAGGGCCAGGACCAACACCGGAGATCGATTCGACGCGCGCATGGGTGAAAGGTGGATTCACGCGCGTGAGGGGGCAACCTGAGGACAGCCCGGTACGGAGTGCGGAATAGGAGTTCGAATTCAGCACTCCTCCTCAGCACTCCGCAATTGGATCGTCTCTAGTCTCCGCCCGCCCCCAGCGCGAGATTATTTCCCATGTCGGATCTCGATACCGCCCTCGCGGCGATGCGGGAGCGTTACGCCTCCGCGGCCGCGAACACGGTCGCGGCATTCGAACGCCTCGCAGAGCAGCTCGAGTCCGCGCCCGAAGCGGCCGCCCTGCTGACGGCGCTTCGCCGCGAGTTGCATCGCGTCCACGGCACGGCCGGCAGTGTCGGGTTCGCCGAGGCCAGCCGTCTCGCCGCGTCGATGGAGACGCTCGCCACGCGGTGGCTGGACGATCCCTCGCTCGACCGCGAACGGCGCGGCGCCGTCGTGGCGCAGTTCGCGCGGTCACTCCACGAATCGCTCGCGCAGCAGGACGCGGCCGCAGACTCCTCGCGCGCCGACCGCGGCAGCGGGCGCCTGCTGCTCGTCGATCTCTCGGATGAGATCGCGTCGGGGCTCATCGCCGAAGGGATGGCGCGCGGGGCCCGCGTGGAGCGCGTGACGCGCGCGCTGCTGGCGGAGGCCGTGGCGCACGAACCGCCCTCAGCCATCGTCGCGCTTGACGACCCGCTTCCCGCCGGACTCGTCGACGGCGTGCCCCGCGTGCTCCTGCTCAGCCCGGGCGCTGACGATATGATCGGCGCCGCTCCCGGCCAGCGAGCGCTCGACGCACGCTCCGAACCCGGCGTGATCCTCGACGCGCTCGCACTGCTCCAGCGGGTCAGCGGCCCGAACGGCGGCACGGTGGTCGTGGTCGACGACGAACCGATGGTCCGGTCGCTCCTCAAGATGATCCTCGAGCAGGATGGGTACCGCGTCACCGCGCGCGGTTCCGCGCAGGGGTTCATGACCGCGATCCGCGACGCGAACCCGCTCCTGCTGGTCTGCGACGTCGACCTGCCGAAGGCCAGCGGCGTTGATCTCGCGCGCAAGGTTCGCGCCGCGCCGGACTATGCAGACCTGCCGATCCTGATGCTCACGGGACACGCCGATTCTGCCACCCGCAACGCGGCGTTCGCGGCTGGCGCCGACGACTACATGCTCAAGCCGATCGTGCCCGCGGAGTTCCGCCAGCGCGTCGGACGGCTGATCGAGACGCGCCGCCAGCGGCGCGCCACCGGCGGACTCCACGAGGCCACCGGTCTTTCGCTTCGCGCGCGGACCATGCGCGAGATCGAAGCGCTGCTGCGCACCTTCGGCGCGCGGCCCAGCAGCATCGCGGTCGCGCGGCCGCTGGACAAACTGTACGGTGCCGAAAAGGAAGGGGCATGGAACGCCGAGAGCGCACGGATCGCGCGCGCGGTGCGCGGTACTGGCGGGTTTGCCGGCCTCCTCGATGCCGCGGCGATCGGCGGTGTGCTCGGCATGCCGGCGAATGAGGCGCTGGGGTTCCTGACTGCGCTCCTCAGTGAGGCGCCCGCGGGCGCGCCCGTCTGGAGTGCCGGTGTTGCGACCGTCGACATCGCGCGCCCTCAGACGCCGCGCCAGCTCGTCGATTCTGCGGAAGCCGCATGCCTCGCGGCGCGCGAGACCGGCGTGCCCGCCCGCCTCTGGGACCCCGACGACTTCGACGTCGCCCCCGACGTGATTGTCGTGGAGGACGACGACGCGCTCGCCGAGATGGAAGTGTTCGCGCTTGAATCCAACGGGCTCTCCTGGCGGCGCTTCGCGACCGGACCTTCCGCGCTCGAGGCGATCGTACGGATGCGCGCGCACGGCCGCCGCCCGATCATCCTGCTCGATGTGGATCTCCCCGGTCTCGACGGCCACTCGCTGCACGAGCGGCTGCGCGTCGAGCGGCCCAACGCGTTCGATGTGGTGTTCGTCTCCGTGCACTCGAGCGAGGCCGAGCAGCTGCGAGCGCTCCAGGCCGGCGCGCTCGATTATGTGACGAAGCCGATCCGCATGCGCGTGTTGATGGCGAAGATCGACAGCTGGCGCGCGCGCGCGGCGTCCGCGTGAGCACGGTCGTCGTCCTCGGCGTCATTGCCGTGGTGCAGACGGTTTTTCTGGTGATGCTCGTGGCGTTCCTCCTTGGGCGGCGCGTGTACGATCGCGCGCGGCGCGCGGCGTTCTCGTCGGGCCGCGCGGCGCTGGCCACGCCGATGCGCGACTGGCTCGTCGCCGATGCGGGCATCGCACCGGTCGTCGACGCGCTCGCCGCCCTGCCGGCCGCGGCCGTGGTGGGCTATACCGCATTCTTTGTCCGCGGCAATGTGCCGCTGGAGAAACGCGCCGAGCTTGCCGGCGCGATACGCGATGCGCGCTGGATCCGGCGCGCCGTCGCGGCGGCAGGGTCGCGGTGGTGGTGGCGGCGCATCGAGGCCGCCCGCGCGATAGCGCTCGTGGGCACCGCTGACGATCGCGAAGCGGTCCGGCTGCTGTTCAACGACACGCAGCCGGCGGTCGCGATCGCTGCCGTTGACTGTCTGCCCCGGGTAGCGGACGCCGCGCTCGTCGGCACCGTGCTCGATCGCTATGCGACGCTGCCGGTGATGGTGCGGCATTACCTCGAGGGCGCGTTGACCGAAATGCGCGCACTCGTCGAGCCGGAGCTTACCGCGCGGCTCCGCTC
>JBOHTH010000217.1:0-6685 GCA_050733535.1 Gemmatimonadaceae bacterium
CGGCACACAACTGCGACGGCGTCGGCGGAATGCATGTCTATATGCCCTGGTGGATCGACAACAAAAAGCTCGACTTTCCGCGCGGCTATCACATCGAGCCGTGGGGTGGGCGCGGCGTGCCGAGCAATGGATTCATGGGCGGCATTCAGCGGTACCCGGGCGGGGGAGGCTACGGAAAGGCCCTGAAGGCCGACTATCGCCACTACTACGGCACGCACGTCGGCTTCGACGGCCGCGGCGAGATGATCCCGAACGAGAAGTCGTACTGCGAGATCGATCCGGAGAAGAAGGATCGCTACGGAATTCCCGTGCTGAAATTCCACTGGGAATGGAGCGATCACGAGATCAATCAGGTGAAGCACATGCAGGAGACGTTCCGCGCGCTGATCGAGGCAATGGGCGGTACGCCGAACGGGCAAATGCCGTCGAAGGAGCGCGGCTATGGGATTTCCAACGGCGGCTCGATCATCCATGAGGTCGGCGGTGTCCGGATGGGTGATGACCCGAACAGCTCGGCGCTCAACGCCAACTGTCAGGCGCACTCGTGCAAGAATTTATTTGTGGCCGATGGCGCGCCGTTCGTCGGGCAGGCGGACAAGAATCCAACGTGGACGATTCTCGCGCTGTCGTGGCGGACGTCGGAGGGGATCGCGAAGCTGATGAAGGAGGGCTCACTATGAAGCCGGAAGCCGGAAGCCGGAAGACCGAAGACCGAGGACCGAAGACCGAAATGCGAAATCCGTCGCGGAGAGACATCCTCAAGGCGGCGGCGATTGCGCCGCTGGCGTTCGTGCCGTTTTCGCATGCGGACGCGGCGCTGGCAGCGGCGCACGCGATGGAGGCGTTGCAGGGGCAGGCGGGCGGCGTTGCGTATGTGCCGAAGTTCTTTCATGCGGACGAGTGGAAAGAGCTGCGGGTCCTTGTGAATCTCATCATCCCGAAAGACGAGCGCTCCGGGAGCGCGACGGACGCGGGCGTGCCGGAGTTCATGGATTTCATTTGCATTGCGTATCCCGACCGCCAGGCGTCGATGCGCGATGGACTGCGGTGGCTCGATGCGCTCGCGTACGACACGTACCACAAGAACTTCGCGAACTGCTCAGACGCCGAGCACCGCGCAATGCTCGATCAGATCGCATGGCCGGGGAAGGCCGCGCCGGAGATGCGCGAGGGCGTGCAGTACTTCAACCGGATTCGCGACTTCACGGCGAGCGGGTTCTTCTCGAGTCAGATGGGAGTGAAGGACATCGGCTACATCGGGAACGCCGCGCTGCCGGCGTGGCACGGGTGTCCGAAACCGGCGCTGGATCATATCGGGGTTCGGTACAGCTAACGGCGAGTGGAGACGTCAACTGCTAACAGTCCCTTGGTTGTTGGTATGCCAATTCGTTTACCAACAACTATGGGACAAGCAACGTGTCAACTCGCTTTTCACCATCTGACGGCGCAATGCGAAAGATCCTAAGCGTGTGCTTGCTTCTGCTGTTCTCCGTTCCGGCCTTTGCTCAGCGCCCAGCGCTCTCAGCTGCGACGCGTCAATTCGTGAGCGTCGACACCGCTGTCGTCGCGCTGACTCACACCAGAGTCATCGATGGCACCGGCGCGCCGCCGCGTGAGAACCAGACACTGATCATTCGCGATGGGTCGATTGCGGCCCTCGGTGATGACGGGAAAGTCACGATCCCCGCAGGCGCACTAACGATGGATCTCACGGGCAAATCCGTGATTCCCGGCATGGTCCAGGTGCACGAGCACTTGTTCTATCCCACGGGGCCCGGGATGTACGGGAATCTCGCGGTGAGCTTCTCGCGTCTCTATCTCGCCGGCGGCGTGACGTCGATGCGCACCGGCGGCAACATGAACGGTTACGGCGACATCAACCTTGCCCACTCGATCGCGGCGGGCACGGCTGCAGGCCCATGGATCGACGCGACCGCGCCATATCTCGAGGGGCCGGGCCTCGGGCTGATTCAGGTGCGCGAGCTGAAGGACGCGGCCGACGCCACGCGTGAGGTGAATTTCTGGGCCGACGAGGGCGCGACGTCGTTCAAGACATACATGCACATCACGCGCGCCGAGCTCGGCGCGGTGATCAAGGCCGCGCACAAGCGTGGGTTCAAGGTGACCGGGCATCTCTGTTCGGTCACGTTTCACGAGGCTGCCGAGCTCGGCATCGACAACCTCGAGCACGGGTTTTTCCCCGCGACTGATTTTGTCGCTGACAAGAAGCCCGATGAATGCCCGGGGCAGGCGAAAGGCCAAGCCAGCGTCGCGGCGCTCGACCCGAACAGTCCGGCCGTGAAGGCGTTGATCGCGGACCTCGTGAAGAAGCATGTCGCTCTGACCTCCACGCTCACCGTGTTCGAGACACTCACGCCGGGCCGCCCGATGCCGCCGTGCACAGAGCTCCTCGAGCCGCAGCTCAAGCAGCAGTTCGATCAGCGCTACGCAGCCGCGCAGCGCAATCCAAACTCCACGATGGCCGCGCTTTTTCCAAAGGCGCGCGCCATGGAGATCGCATTTTTCAGAGCGGGCGGCACGCTCCTCGTGGGCACGGATCCAACGGGCGGCGGCGGCGTGATTCCGGGTTGCTCGGATCAGCGCGCGCTCGAGCTGCTTGTCGAAAGCGGACTCACGCCGCTCGAGGCAATCAAAGTTGGCACACTCAACGGCGCGACCTTCCTCGGCCGCGCCGCGAAAGTCGGATCGATCGCCACCGGCAAGCAGGCCGATCTCGTCGTGATCAACGGGAACCCCGCCGAACGGATTGCTGACCTCCGGAATGTGGAGATCGTGTTCAAGCAAGGCATCGGTTACGATCCGGCCAAGTTGATCGCGTCGGTCAAAGGCAAAGTGGGACTCTTCTAGACTTCTGAAATGTCCAAACGACTTGGTGTGGGCTTTATCGGCTCGGGCTTCAACACGCGCTTTCACATTCAGGGCTGGCGCGGCGTGCGCGACGCCGACGTGCTCGGCGTGTGGAGTCCGAACGCCGCGAACGCGGCATCGGCGGCGAAACTTGCGCGTGATGTCGGCGTCGGTGACGCGCGCGGGTTTCGCAGCATCGCCGACATGGTCACAGATCCCGCAATAGATGCCATCTGGCTGTGCGGTCCCAACCAGGCGCGCATCGACAATGTGAAGGAGATCGTCGCCGCGGCGAAAACTCGCCGGACTCCACTGCGCGGAATCGCCTGTGAGAAGCCGCTCGGCCGCACCGTCGCCGAGGCGAAAGAGATCGTCCGCCTCGTGAAAGGCGCCGGGATCCCGACCGGCTATCTCGAAAATCAACTCTTCGCTCCGCATATCGAAGCCGGCAAGAACCTGATCTGGGCGCGCGGCGCGGCGACTACCGGCAGACCGTATCTTGCGCGTGCGGCGGAAGAACACAGCGGTCCCCACGCGCCGTGGTTCTGGAACGGCTCTCTCCAGGGCGGTGGCGTACTCAACGACATGATGTGCCACTCGGCGCTTGTCGTGCGGCACCTGCTCACGAAGCCGGGCGAACCGCTCGCGGCGGTGAAACCCGTGCGCGTGACGGGGCACATCGCGTCGCTCAAATGGACGCGTCCGCGATATGCGAAGCAGCTCAAGAGCACCATGCAGGCCGACTACGCCAGGCGGCCGTCTGAAGATTTTGCGAGCCTGACGATCGAGTTCGAAACGCCGGAGGGCACCGTCGCCATCGGCGAGGCCACAACGAGCTGGAGTTTCGTAGGAGCGGGGCTGCGGCTTTCCGCCGAACTGCTCGGTCCCGAGTATTCGATGAAGTGGAACTCGCTCGACAGCGGGCTGCAGCTGTTTTTCAGCCGCGAAGTCGCCGGACGCGCCGGCGAAGATCTCGTCGAAAAGCAGAACGCCGAGCAGGGCGTGATGCCCGTGGTGCCGGAGGAGTACCTCGCGTACGGTTATACCAACGAAGATCGGCACTTTGTGCGTGCGTTCCTCGGCGAAGAGCCGGCGCTGCTGACGTTCGACGACGGGCTGGAAGTCGTGAAACTGTTGATGGCCGCGTACCAGAGCGCGGAGCAGGGAAAGACGCTCGCCTTCCCGCCGAAAGGCCTCGAGACATTCGTGCCTGCGGTGGCGAAGGGCACCTGGAAACCGTAACCCAGACCATCACATGCCATTCGGACGCGGATTTTTTCTTGCCCTCGCGAAGAGCCCGTATCTCAACGACCACGTGAC
Organism: Gemmatimonadaceae bacterium; assembly: GCA_050733535.1. Lineage (GTDB taxonomy): Bacteria > Gemmatimonadota > Gemmatimonadetes > Gemmatimonadales > Gemmatimonadaceae > Fen-1231. Next base: position 4,189 of record JBOHTH010000217.1, read on the forward strand.
GAAGTGGCGTTTTGTCCGGCGTGCCACGAAGAAGTTCATGCCCGGCGAGGCACCGGAGGATGCGCTCGAGGCGTGCGCGAAGCTCGCGAGGAGCGGGCGCGGGACGATCTTCACGAAGCTTGGCGAGGCGATCACGAGGCCCGAAGAAGCCAAGGCGGTGCGCGACCACTACGTCTGGGTCTTCGACCAGATCAAGGCGAAGAATCTTCCCGGCCACGTGAGCGTGAAGCCAACGCAGCTTGGTCTCGACATTGACGAGAAGCTCTGCGCGAGCTACACGCTCGAGCTCGCCGAGAAAGCGAAGGGGACGGGGAGCTTTCTGTGGATCGACATGGAGGATTCTGCGTATGTCGACCGCACGCTGGCGCTGTACAAGAAGGTGAAGTCGGTGAACCCGGACGCAGGGCTGGCGATGCAGGCGTACCTCTTTCGCACGCCGAAGGATGTCGCGGACCTGATGCCGGTGCACCCGGTGATCCGCTTGGTGAAGGGTGCCTATGCCGAGGCGCCGCACGTGGCGTACCCGCGCAAGATCGACACGGACCGCGCATACTACGAAATCGCGGACACGATGCTGCAGGCCGCAAGCCAAGGGAACTGCCTTCCGATCTTCGGTACGCACGACGTGACGCTCGTGGGGCGGATCATCGCGCGCGCGAAAGAGCTTGGCGTCGCGCCCGGCAAGTATGAGATACACATGCTCTACGGCATCAAGGACGGCGAGCAGCAGCGCCTGCGCAACGATGGTCAGGTGGTGAAGACGCTGATCTCGTACGGCGACGCATGGTTCAAGTGGTACATGCGGCGGCTGGCGGAACGGCCGGCAAACGTGGGCTTCGTCGTTCGGTCGATGCTTGGCTAGAAACGACAACTAACTGCGGGTTAACTCGTTTCTTGTTGGTTGGTTAACAGACGTTCCTACCAACAACGTCAGTTAACGAACCAACAAAAAACATTTCGCGACGCAGTTCCAGAAACCTCTTACCACGGATCGCGCGGACTGCACTGATCAACACCAGCCCTTCCGGGGGAACGGCAAGCAGAAGGGCTGTTGCTTTTTATCCGTGGCTGGCTCCGCGACATCCGTAGAAAGACTTTAACAGCCCTTCACCACGGATCACGCGGACTGCACGGATCAACACCAGCCTTTCTGGGGAGCGACAACAGAAAGGCTGTTGCTTTTTATCCGTGGCTGGCTCCGCGACATCCGTGGAAAGGATTTTAAAGCCCTTCACCGATCACGCGGGTTGCACGGATCAACACCAGCCCTTCCGGGGAGCGACAACAGAAAGGCTGTTGCGTTTTATCCGTGGCTGGCTCCGCGACATCCGTGGAAGGCAGTTCAGAAACCGCTCAGCCTCAGGCGACCACAGCCGCGAGGCCCTCGAACGCCCGGCCATGAATCGTGCGGACACCCGTATGCTTCACGAGCGCCGCCGCGTTTGTCTTCGTAATCGACCCGCCGGCGATGATTCCGATCCGGTCTCCGGCGCGCTCGACGAGCTGCTTGATGCGCGCGGCGCCATCGGCTGCCGTCGCCGCGCCGCCGCTTGTGAGGATGTGGTCCACCTGCAGCGACACGAGCAGCTCCAGCGCCTCGTCCTGGTCGCGCACCGCGTCGAACGCGCGATGGAATCCAACGCGCAGCGGGCTCGCGATTGCAATCAGTTCAGCCATGCGCGCGGCGTCCACCTCGCCCTCTGCGGTCAGCGCGCCGATCACGACACCGTCGACGTCCAGCTCCTTCGCGACGGCGATGTCCTTGGACATGATCGCCATCTCGTCGTCCGTGTACACGAAATCGCCCGCACGGGGGCGGATCAGCACGTGCACGGAGACCAATAGCTCGTCCGAGCAGCGAGCGATCAGTCCCGCGCTCGGTGTGGTGCCGCCATCGTGCAGCGGCCCGCACAACTCGACGCGGTGCACGCCCGCCGCCTGCGCCGAGAGCGCGCCGGAGAAGGCGTCGACGGCGGCCTCGACGAGTACGCTCACACTGTCACCTCAGGCCGCCGCCTTCCGCGTGGGGCGAAAGAGAAAGAGGAAAAGGACCAGCACTGCGACCGCCATGTACGCGGCAACCGACCATATCCCGTACCAGTCATGCGTGACGGCGCCGCCCGCACCGCCCGTCGTCACAAAGTGGCTCACCACATAGCCGGATACATTCGCGCCGAGGAAGTATCCAACGCCGTTGGTGACGACGTTGATGAACCCCTGGGCCGCGGCGCGGTTCGTCGGGCCTGCGGCTTGGTCCGTATAAATCTGCCCGGCCACGAAGAAAAAGTCGTAGCACACACCATGCAGGAGCAGGCCGACGATCACCAGCGAGAAGCTCCCCCAGTGTCCCGGCATCCCGCCGTGTCCGAACGCAAAGTAGCGGAGCGCCCATGCGAGCATGCCGACGAGCATGATCCCCTTGATTCCAAATCGCCGGAGCGCAAAGGGAAGCGCGAGCATGAATCCGACTTCCGACATTTGCCCAAACGTCTGGATG
>JBOHTH010000218.1:0-4293 GCA_050733535.1 Gemmatimonadaceae bacterium
ATGCGGAAACGGGCGACGTGCTCGGGATCTCGCCGAAGACGGTCGAGATTCACATGACGCGAGCGCTGCGCATTCTCAGGACGCAACTCGGCCCGTGGACCGAGCCGTAGCCGGACTCCTCCTCCGCCCTCCGCCCCGGGTCGAGTAGGGGTCGCTGGCAACTCGTGTGTTGCCTTGGTATGACCCCGAGCGACGACAAGCCTCCTGTCTGGGACGAAGACCGCCTCTGGGCCGCGCTGCGCGCGAGAACGATCGACGCAACGCCGGACCACGCTTCGCGCACGCCGCGTGCCTCGCGGCTACGCCGCATCGCACAGTTCGAAAGTGACGGCGTTGCGAAGTACGCAGCCGCGGCGATCCTCGTGATCCTGCTTGGCGCCGGCGCGCTTTTTGTGCGGATGCGCGAACGGGCCGCGCCGCCGGTGGTGGCCGCGCGTGAGCCGGTGCACTACAGCACATCGCGCGGGCAGTTCGCGACGATTCGCCTGACAGACAGCTCTCAGGTCACCCTTGCACCGGAAAGCCGGCTGACGATTCCGGCGAGCTTCGCACGGGGCGAGCGCGTGGTCGCGCTCGACGGCGAAGCGATCTTCGCGGTGCATCACGATGCGGCGCATCCATTCCGTGTACGCGCGAACGGCGCGCTGATCCAGGACATCGGCACGCGGTTTGACCTCCGCGCCTACCGGAATGAGCCCGCGGTGACAGTCGCGGTCGCCGAGGGAGCCGTCGCGCTAGGGCGCGATCGCGCCGATACCGCTGCAACGCGCTTTGCGAGCGCAGAGGGCATCGTCCTGCATCGCGGGGAGATTGGGTCACTCAACAAGCAGGGCGAGGTTTCGTCGAAGCGACGGGCGCGCGTGACGAGTGTGCTCGCCTGGGCGGATGGCCGGCTGTACTTCGTGAATCGTCCGCTGCCGGAGGTGCTGCTTTCGATCGGACGGTGGCACGATCTCGACGTGCACGTCCCGGATGCGCGGCTCGCTTCGCGTCTGGTGACTGCAGAGTTCTCGACACAATCCCCGAGCGAGATGATCGACGCGCTCGCGATCGCGGTCGACGCAACCGTCGAGCGCAACGGCCGCGTGGTCACCCTGAGGCCTAAGTGAGCGCGCGCTTGGGCCGTATTCGGCCGTTGCTCATTCTCGCCGCGCTCGCGGTGGGCGCCGTTGCGTCCGCGTCGGCGCAGGGATCGCCCTCGTGGGCGCCCGACCAGGCGCCGAAGTTTCTTCGCGTTTCTGCGGACACGACCCGGGCGCCGGTCGAGATCGATCCGTCGGAGATTCCGGCCTTCCGGCATCGGATCGCGATGCACCTGCACGACGTCAGCCGCCGCGACGCGCTGAAGGAGATCGCGCGCGCGTCCGGGCTCCAGTTCGTCTACGCAAGCGATGTGATTCCGCCTGATGGACTCGTGCAGCTTCAGGCCGACGACATCACCGTGGTCGCGGCGCTCACGGAAATTCTGCTGGGCACCGGGGTGGACGTCGCGATCGGCGCCGATGGAAACGCCATTCTCGTGAAGCGGCCGTCGATCGCTGCGGCCCCGGTGACGGCGAAGCACGATATCGTGCGCGGCCGCGTGACGACCGACAGCGGTACGGCGATTGTCGGCGCCGATGCAATCGTGACGATGGCGCCCACGGTCCAAACGTTCCGAACGCTCACAGACTCGGCCGGAAACTATTCGATCGCGATCACGGACGGCAGCGGAGAGTATTTGCTGTTCGTCGGCGCCGCCGGACGAAAGGCGTTTCGTCAGCGGCTGACGCGCACCGGCGGCGACACGACGTTCATCGTGAATGTGAAACTCGCCGCAATCGTGACGGCAACGCTCTCGACCGTCCGCGTGCAGGCGCGCGTGCCGCGCCCCGCGCGCACGCTCGGCGGCGATGAAACGGGAACGGATGGCACGAACCGGACGGTCGACGGGATGTTCGGCACGCTGCCGCCGGATCTTCAGGGCAACCTCGACGCGATGACGCAGCTCGTCCCGGGCCTGAACGTCGGCGCAAACGGCTCGAGCGCGTTCGGGCTCAGCTCCGGCGATAACAAGACCACACTCAACGGCCTCGCGTTCGGCGCACCCGATCTCCCGCGGGCTGCACTCACCAAGTCTCGCCTCACCACGTCCATCTACGATCCGGTGTACGGAGGGTTCAGCGGATTTCAAAACTCCACCTCGATCAATCCCGGTGAGAATATCAGCCGGAGGTCTGCATACCTGAACTTCGATCAGCCGGTGCTGCAGGTCTCAGACCCCGTCGCCAGGCGAATCGGCGCCGAACCGACGAACATCGACGCAAGTGCGGGTGGATCGGGCGCGATCTCGCTCGAGAAGCTCTATTACAGCCACGCGGTCCAGCTGAGACGGACGACGGCCGACGCATCGTCGCTGAGCGATCCGGATGCGCAGTCCCTCGCGCTCGCGGGTGTTTCTCCCGACTCGGCGGCGCGGCTCCTTCAGATTCTTTCGACGCTGCACATTCCGGCGAGCGTGGGCGGCATTCCGGCAGCGCGCACCACGACGCTGGGTTCGTTCATCGAGCGCATCGATTATCGCTCGCCGGCCGTCCCGGCGATTCAGCCACCGGGACCGAGCGCCATGCTGACCGCGTACGGCCGGTACTCGGAGTCGGACGCCCAATCACTCTCTGCGGTCGCGCCGCCCGCGTTCACGGGAAAGACGACGCGCGGCGATTTCATGCTGCAAGGCCTCTACTCGAAATATCTTGGCGCGAAAGGCAATGCCCTGAACGAGACGACGTCGAGCTTTTCGTTCTCGGACACGCGTGGCACGCCGTACCTGCAGTTGCCGAGTGCCGACGTGCTGATTTCGTCGGTGCTCGCCGACGGAACGGACGCGCTCGGCGCGCTCTCGTTCGGAGGGAACAGCGCTCTCGCGTCCGAGACGAAATCGTGGCAATGGGAAACCGTCAACCAGACGAATTTTCTGGTCCACGGCCTGCAGACATTCCCCGTCAGGATTTATCTCCAGTCGCTCTTCACGGGATTTGACCAGGCTCTCAGCGCCAATCGACTCGGGACGTTCAACTATTCGTCGCTGCAGTCGATCTCTGATGGCACGCCGAGCAGCTTCTCGCGAACGCTCAACGTTCCGAATCCATCGGGTGGCGAGTGGATGGGTGCCGGTGCCATGGGCGGCAGCTGGAAGAAAGGGAAACTGACACTCACCGGCGGCGCACGCGTCGACGCGAATGTTTTCTCGAGCGCGCCGGAGGAGAATCCGCTGGTCGCGTCAACGTTTGGTGTTCGCAACGATCACGAGCCGAACAGCGTCGATGTCAGCCCGCGCCTCGGCTTTGTATGGTCCCCGAGGCTCGGGTCCGGATTTATGAACACGCAGGCCTCGACCCTCAACTTCGGCTCCACGCAAATTCGCGGAGGTATCGGCAAATACCGCAGCCTGGTGTCGGCGATGGGGCTCGCCGATCCGGATGAATACACGGGCCTTTCGAACGGTGCGCAACGGTTGCTCTGCACGGGATCGGCAACCCCGGCACCGAATTGGCCGGCATACGAGGCCGATCCTGCTGCGGTTCCCGCGACATGCAATGGCACGTCGACGTTCGCGGACACCGCGCCGAGCGTTCGGTTGTACGGCCCGTCTTTCGTCCCCGCGGAAAGCTGGCGGGCCTCGCTTGGCTTCACGAAGCAAAGCAAGCCTGCCTATTTCACCGTCGACGCTTCGTACTCGATCAACGTCCATCAACCGGGATCAGTCGACCTGAATTTCGATGGGACACCGAAATTCACCCTCACGAACGAGGATAACCGGCCCGTTTACGTGAATGCGTCGAGCATTTATCCCGCCACCGGTTCTGTTTCGCCGGTACAGTCGCGAGTTTCGCCGATATTCGGACCTGTTGTCGAGAGCGTGTCAGATCTGCGAAGCTACGTGAAGCAGGTCACGTTCTACGCGATCCCGAACATTCCCTTCAAGTTCGGGCAGCTCACGTTCGCGTACACGTACTTCGACGGGCAGTCGCAACGGCGTGGGTTCGATCAGAGTACCGGAGGTGATCCTCGCGCCATCGAGTCCGCGAGCAATGTGTCACACCACCAGTTTGTCGTTCAGTTCGCCCACATTTTCAAGAAAATCGTCGTCACATCGTTCGTGCGTGCGCAAAGCGGATATCCGTTCACGCCGCTGGTCGCCGGAGACATCAACGGCGACGGGTCCAGCAACGACCGCGCGTTCGTGTTCAACCCCGCGACGGTCAGCGATCCCGCGCTCGCGTCGGGGATGCGCACCTTGCTCGCGTCGGCGCC
>JBOHTH010000219.1:0-7878 GCA_050733535.1 Gemmatimonadaceae bacterium
GTGCGCGCTGAACGATCCGCTCGTTTCCGCGGACATCCGCGATTAAGTTTTTTCTTTTTCATTTGCCAGCAGGCAGTCGCTTACAACAGCTCGTACCCCGCCGTCACGAAGTCCTGATCGAACGCGAACGCGCGACCAACCCGCTCCGTGCGCATCAACTCAAACGTCACTGCGTCCGTCAGTGAGAACCGCTGATCAGCAAACCGAAGCATCCAGCGCGCCACGGCGCCTTGCACGAGTGGCATCGTCGCGTCGCGCCAGTCGAACGCGGGATCGGCGACCACCGCCTCCAGAATGCGCCGTGCGCCAGACGGGTCGAGCCGGCGCAGCAAATGCCCGTGCAGCTCGGCCAGCACCAGCGTCGTCCCGATCCACTGCCCGCCGCCGCGGCGGAACGACGCTTCGGTGGCGACCGCCCGGCCGTGATATTGATCCTTGGAACTCGCCAGGGCGAGCAACGCACTGGTGTCGATCGCCGCGCGCGTCATTTCTTGCGCCGCTTCTTGCGCGGCGCGCGCGCGGGCGCGGCGCCAGGCCGCGGCTCGCTCACTCGCGACGGCGAGCCGTAGAGATATTCATCGTGCCGCGCCGCAAGATCGCGCGGTACGCGGACTGCCGCGTCGAGTGCGCCGACCAGCGAGGTCAGCGACGCACCGGGACGCGCGGAGGCCGGCAGATCGGCGGCCAGACGGCGAAGCGCCACGCGCAGCACCTCGGAGCGCGGCAGCGACGAGCGCTCGGCAACGGCGTCGAGCAATGCGCGATCGCCCGGATCGAGATAGACCTGCACGGGCTCACGAACTCTTTTGGATTCCGCCACAGCGCCCTCCGTTCATGTTCGCCGTAAATGTACTACGTTCATGATCCATTTGCCAGCGAACGTGACCGATATCAACAATCCCGGGTATGGCGGGTATGCAGTTGCAGTTGGCCACGACGTTCACAGGAGATGCCAGATGCGACGCGATGTTGCCGCCCTCACGCAACTGTGCGTAGTCGTCTTCATGCTTGGAGTGGTGCCTTGCGATGCGCAGACGACGCCCCTGCCCTTCAACGCGAATGTCGCGGTGCGACTCACCGACGGGTCGGTTCTCGTTGGCCGGCTCGCGGCGCAAACCGTCGACAGCGTGATGGTCATCACGGTCGGCGGCGGCGTCACGGTCGCTCGCCGCGTCGTCTCCGAAATCAGCCTGATCTCTGACTCGGAGATTCACGAGGGCACGTACTGGCCTTCAGATCCGAACGACACCCGCGTCTTTTTTGGCCCTACGGGACGGACGCTTGCGGCGGGTACCGGCTACATCTCCGATGTCTACCTTCTGCTACTCAACGGCGCGTGGGGATTCACGGACCGGTTCACGCTCGGTGCGGGCATGTCGCTCGTTCCCCTTCCGCAGTTTTTCCGCGAGAACGTGTATTACGTCGCGCCGAAAATTGCGCTCGTGCGCGGCGAGACATTCAATCTCGCCGCTGGCGCGCTCGTTGGTTTTTCGGGTGAACCGGGCGGCGGGGCATTTTACTATCTCGCGGCTACCAACGGGCACCCGGACGCATCGTTCACGTACGGAGCCGGCTATGCGTACGCGAAAGGCGCGGTCCCGGGCGACGTAACGCTCATGCTCAGCGGCAACCGTCGCGTTGCGCGCAAGCTCGCCTTGATGACGGAGAACTACATCTATTGGAATGGTGGGAAGGCGTACTGGGCACCTATCTACGGCGTTCGCTTTATCGGTGATCGCCTCTCGACCGATCTTGGCTTGGTGAATCAGGTCGGGCATGACACACGTCCGGTGTTTCCTGGAGTGCCCTGGTTGGGGTTCGCACTCAAGTTCTGATCGTCCGTTCGGTCCGCGGTGTGACCGGCGATTCGGACTTCGGCTTCCACGCCCCTGCCCGCCCGCGCGCCCGCCGACCTCGCGTGGCCGGCAATTGCGCCGTACGTTCGACGTACGCCAACAAACATTCCTCTATCGGGTCGAGGCCGACCATGCGCTCCTATCTGCGTGTCCCCTTCGGAGTTGCCGTTCGCCGTCGCGCGGACATCGGATTACAGGTCCTCCTCGCGCTGTTCACGCTGAGCTGCACATCTCATTCATCTCCTTCATCCCCGCATGACTCCGCTCCCACAGCGGCCATCGCCCCCGTTGCGACCGCGATGCGCGGCGACACCGTCGTGCTGAACGGCAGTGGCTCCAGTGACGCGGACGGCGATAGTCTCACATATAGTTGGACACTCGTGTCCGTGCCGCCGGGGAGCAGCGCCGCCCTCCAATTCACGGATGGCCCCGACCCCGCACTGGTGGCCGACAAGATCGGCTCCTACGTCGTTTCTCTCGTTGTGAACGACGGCAAACTGCCGAGCACCCCTGCCAAGTCGACCGTAACGGTCGTCGTGCCGGCGCCCTCAGTGACGATCACGGCGCCGCAGGACCTCTCGATCGTCAATACGACTCCCGTGGCGGTCAGCGGCACGGTCACTGATGGGGCGGCGACCGTCTCCGTGAACGGGGTGTCGGCCGTTGTCGACGCCAACTCCGGAAATTTCACGGTCTCGGTTCCCCTTCAGTCGGGCAGCAACACGATCACGGCCACGGCCGTCAACGCGACCGGCACTGGCGCGGCGGCCATCGACGTCACGCTCAATACCGCGAACGCACCAGTGGCGACCATTTCCGCCCCGGCGAAGAACTTTCTGCTCGGCAAGGTCTACTTGGTCGGTGCCGCTGTCACGCCGAACACGGTGACGGTGACGGGTACCGTTCGCGTCTATACCACCCAAGTGAGCAATACTCCCACCGTTACCGCCGACGGCGTGGTGGCGACGGTCCAGAACGCGTCGTTCAGCGGATGCCCGGCCGGTCCGCCCCAGCAGTGCTTCAGCTACACGGCGACGATCCCCGTCGATCGGGGTCGCCATACCATCCAGGTGCTGGCGACAGATGTCCTTGGGGGCACCGGCACGAGCGCCGTCTCGGGCACGTCGGACGTCGCCTACCACGAGACGGGCCCCGAGTATACGGCGGCGGAGGCAACAGTCAATCCACAGCCTTGGAGCGGGCCCACGCCGCGACTGACCGCAGTGGTCCAAACGGACACCCTGCACCCACGCCAGAATAACCGCGCGCACGAAATGGACGGCTGCTCGCTCCCCTCTTGGGTAAATAATCGCAACGATCCCATGGGGCCCTTCGCCACCCAGACCAGCGTTTCGACCGCCTTCGGTGCGGGCAACATCCCCCCAACGGAATTCTTCGTTCACGGACAGAGCCCGGCGCAGGCGCTGCCCTGCAGCCACCACGACGTGTGCTACCAGACAGCGGGATCAGTCAAGGCGACCTGCGACCAGGCTTTCTATGTGGAGATGCAGAAGGTCTGCAATAAGGCGTACCCAGTGAAAACCGGAGTCCACCTGGTCTACGACGCCGAGCGCACGCACTGCCTGAAGTTGGCGGAGGACTACTACTCGGGTGTGCAGACCCTCGGTCAGGCGAGGTTCGATGCGCGACAAAAGGCGTATGCATATCCCTAGCGCGATCTAGTCCGGAATGGCATCGCGGCGGGTCAAAACTATCGTTTCGGAGCTTGCAGCTTGCGGTTCCTCACGCTGCAAGCTCCGAACGACGAACTTTGACACCGCCTACCTGCGACCTATGATCTTGACCTGTAAGCTGGCAGCGGTGGTGAGAGGTGGCAACGCAGGATTAGCGGCCGGAAAATAGATCAAGGAAGTGGCGTGGCGTCATGATCGGGCGTGTGAGTCTCCCGCGCGGAGTCTTGAAATGCTTTTCATTCCCCGTCACCAGTGCATCGACGGCGCCCGCGATCGCAATTTCCAGAAATGGTTCGTCATCCGGATCGGAGAGCGCGAACGGCAACGGCGCGCCGATGACGTGCTCTGATGCGTCGAGCATACTGAGGAACGCGTCGAGATCCCACGCGTCGAGCCGGAATTGCGGGCGCGTGAGAACATCACGGTACTCCTCGAGAATCCGCTCGTCCACGACCAGGCGCACATCTCCACTCGAAACAAGATCAACGATTTGCGCGGGCGGTCCGAATGCGCTGAGCAATCCGGACACGACGACGTTCGTGTCGAGGACAATTCGCATGTGCGGCGACCGGGCTACGATCTGTCGCGCTCGCGTCGCACTTTGCTGACTGCGGCATTGATGGCCGCAAGCGACGTCGCCGACGTGCCGTTCGCGCGAGCCGACCGACGCATCGTCGCGATGGCCATCATCGCTCGGCCGCGCTTATACGCTTCAACCGCGTCACGTTCGTTGCCGTCCTCGACGGGAATGACGATCGCTTTGGCTTTTCCGTCGGCCACGAGCGTCAGGATTTCATTCGCAGCGAGGCGCTCCCAGACTCGGCCTGGTGTGTTGCGGAGCTCGCGGTAGGTGACGCGATCGCTCGCGGATGTGCGCGGTTTCTTTTTCACTGTCGCCTCGCTGTAGCGTGTTTGGCTACACGCAAGCTACAAGATCCCTATCGGCATGCAAGGCGCGTCGAGGGTACGGTAGTCGGCCAGTTTGGAGGACAATGCGTGTTTCATGGCTCTGGTTCCTCTCCTGCTTCAAGACTCGTCAGCAGCTCCAGCAGCCCCGCCGCCTCCCAAGACTGGTTGCGTTTGGCCGTTGAAAGCGGCAGCAGTATTCCCGCGCTCACCAGCTCGCCGATCGCCTGATAGATCGCAGCTTTCGCGCGGCGGGTTGCGGCTGTCGCCGCGGGCGCGGTGATCGTCGGGTACGCGGGCAACGCTTCAATCACCGCCCACGCAGCAGCGTCGGCGCGCGGCGCCGTCGTCGCAGCCAGTTGCTCCCGCCAATGAGTGGTCAACTTTGCAACGGACCGCAGATATGCTTTCGCGAGATACGCCGCCCGCGCAGCGGCCTCGGCGAATTGCTCGATCCATTCGTTCGACTGTCCGTTGCGAAAATTGGTCAGCCCCGCGATATAGCCGTCGCGTGATTTGGCGAGCACGACGCTGATGGGTGGCACGTAGGCGGGCGCGAGACCGCGCCGGCGCAGGACGACCTGGATGAGCGCGCGTCCGGTCCGCCCGTTGCCGTCGGCAAAGGGATGAATGCTCTCGAACTGCGCATGGATGAGGGCTGCCTGGACGAGCGGCGAGAGTTCGTCGTTGTTGATCGCATCGCACAGGTCGGACAGAAGGTCGCTGACGTATTCCGGAGGTGGCGGTACGTAATCGGCGCCGCAGGGGTTGTAGTCGTTCCCGCCAATCCAGTTCTGCTGAGTTCTGATTTTCCCGGCAACGCGGGGAGTTGGCGACGCGAGCATCAGGCGTTCGTGTGTCGCCCTAATCTGGTCGACAGAAAAATGCTCTATCTTCGCGGCATCCTCGACGGCTGCTTGCATGGCGTCGATGTTGGCGAGTACTTCTCGTGCCGTCGTGCCAACCCTCGCACCAGTTTCGGCACGCGCCTCGGCACGTGCGAGATCGCGTACGCCGATTTGCATTCCCTCGATCTTCGACGATGCGATCGACTCCGTGCGCAAGAGTAGTCGAGCGAGCGGCGCCAGCGTCGGCTTGGCATCCGTGTTGAGATCCCGAATGGCATTCTCTGCCTCCGACACGGAGCCGGCGACCTTCGAGTCGAGACTCAGGTCTTGTCCGATGAGATTGTCCGGCACGTACGCTTCGTAGCTGCAGGCGCGGCGATATTTGGCGGGCGCATGTAGCGTTGGATCGTGCGGCCAGATCAACGGGATGCGTTTTCCAGTCATTGGCCTGCCGTCTCGTGGTAATCGCGATAGCACGCGAACCTGGATAAGCTTATGGTTCGGAATATATCGTATCGTGAACTATGTATATTCTATAGTTCAACGTATGACATATACTGATCTTACGCAAGCTCTTTGTTCACGTTGGAATTTGGCCGCGAATCGAGCAGGCGATAACTCGCTCCCCAAGGCGGGCGAACGGTGCAGCTCGCCCGGCTACGGCGTCCTACTATGTGCGTCGCGGCAAGCGCCGCTGTCCCAGGTTCTTGCAAAAACCCAACTGTTAGGTTATCGTCATGCCGACGGTGCTGCGCGCACGTGGTTTCCGCGTGATGATATTCGAGCCACCGCGCGAACACGCGCCGCCGCACGTACACGTATTCCGGGGCGGCGCCGAAGCGGTGATTGAACTTTCACCCGTGCGCGTGCGCACGCTGTTTGGAATGCGCGACGCGGACGCCGTCGCGGCCAGACGGATCGTCGAGGACGAACGGGAGTACCTCCTGAGGCGCTGGAGACAGATACATGGCGACGAGACGATTGGCCGAAGCTGAGATGCGCGCAGAACTTCAGGCCGCCAGAGCGCTCGAGCGCGCCGACCGGCGCCGTGGCGCGCGCGCGCGATCTGCACGGTATGACAGCCGCACCGGCCGAGTGGTTCTCGTGCTGACGAACGGCGCCGTGTTCGAGTTCCCATCGCGCATAGTGCCGGCCCTGCGGAACCTGACACGCGAGCAGTTGCGGCACGTCGACCTCAGTCCCTCTGGCGGAGGTCTGCTTTGGGACGCGCAGGATGTGCAGGTCAGCGTGCCCGGTGTGCTCATGGCTTCATTGGGCCCGGGCGAGACGGCGAGAGAACTGGCTCGGCTGGCCGGCAGCGTTCGGAGCACGGCGAAAACGCGCGCGGCGCGCGAGAACGGTGCAAGGGGTGGACGTCCGCGGAAAAAGGCCGCAGCGAGGTAGCCGGCGCCCGTGCCACCCCTCAGCGAGGCGACATCGCGAGAACGGGGCGTTTCGACAGACCGGCTCAGAATCGGCGGCGCACGGCCTCGATCTCGTCGACGTGCGCTTTCGGCACCTTTGCGGACTTTGCTTCGCGCTTCCACGTATCCGCGGCCGACATCACCTCGTCGATGATGCGCGATCCGTCTTCCGGCAAATCCATGAGTGAGCCCACCGCGAGCAGGTCTGCGCGCGCGAAGCCATCATTCTTGCCGTTCACCGTCATTTGATGCGTCCGTGTCCATTCGCTTCCGTACGATGCGCAAAGATCAAATGCCGGTGCCAGTCGCCACTTGCCGTTCGGCGACATCAGAAAGGAAAAATTCTTGACGTGGTCATCCTGGTTCTTCATCGCAAGATTGAACACCATGCGGCGGAAACCTTCGGCGACGTCGGGCTGCTGCAGTCCGAGCTCGCGAATGGTCCGAAAGTATTCTTCGTAGCTGCAGAGCCCGCTAATGTTGTAGTCGAGCTCGCGCAGCCCGCCGAGGCTGTGCATGTGCAGCCGCGCGCCATTGTCGACGTCAAATCGCTTGGTCATGAAGTGCGCGAACGTGCGATCGTGAAGCAGGTGGGACTCCGCCATTTCGATTCCCGCGGCACGCGCAATCTTCGAATACGCGTACTCGATGCGGCCCCATGGTCCCGGGCGCACGTTCTCACGAATTGATGATCCTCCCGCGCTGTCAGCGACCCCGTCGAACTTGATCATCCACGCTTCGTCGCCGGGTGAAGCAGTCGCGAATCCGGATCGCACTCGCTCCAGCCGGCGATTCCACAAGATCAGGGCTTTCGCGCGCGCGCCGCCCGCCGAACCTCCCACCTGCATGATCTCGGGTATCGCAACGGCCGTATCGCCCTCGATGATACGGCGAGCCTCCTTCACCAGCTGCGCAACCTCCAGCGCCTCTTCGATCGCAGCGGTGTGCGGCCCCTCGAGCATCTTTTCGAACTCCAGTGCGCCCATGGCGCGCGTCCCGATATATAGAAGCTTCTGTATCGGGCTCAGCGCAGCGTCCGGAGTACCCTTCTCCGCGAAATAGCGCGCGATGACGGCATTCCCGAATGTGTCTGGCAGAGCGTCCGCGAACACTCCGGGCAGGCCCGCGAATGCCTTGCTCCGGCTGAGGT
>JBOHTH010000220.1:0-5989 GCA_050733535.1 Gemmatimonadaceae bacterium
GTTTGAGAGCGAGCGTGAGCGGAAGTGGGAGTCCAGTGCGAGTGGGAGCAAGGCGAGAGCAATTCCCGCTCCCACTCGACTCCCACTCTAGCTTACTCTCACTCTCAAACTCGCACTGCGCGTGCTCCAACTCTTCCCTCCGACTCATACTCGTCTCTCCCACTACCTGCGCTCAGCCGATTATGAGGATCGGCACCAACCGCCCCTGATCATGCCGATCCCCCCGCAGATAGACAAACTCATCCTGCGCCCCGCTCATCACCAACTGCCCCCGCCGCCGCTCGCGCCCCGGCGCTGTTTCGTTCACGAGTACATCCACTGCAACCGGGTACACCCCATTTCTGTATTCCACCGGCAGTGGCGGCAACGCTACACGGGCCCGGATCGAAAATCCGCTCGTCGTCTTCTCCCAGGTTGCGGCGCGCATCTCGAGTGTTCCCCACCCTTCGAGCGTCCGCACGCGCGCGGCATCGGCGCCGCGCTCTGGCACGATCATCCACGCTCCGGCGTCAACAAATGTGCGGACATAGAGCTGCACGCTGTGCCCATTGATGTCGGGATGTTCGTTGTCGTATGGGTTCGTGGCGTTCGCCGGCACGAATACGAGATCGCCGGTGCGAACGTCCGTTTCGACAATCAGCTCATCGCCGTCCAACCCGATCGTCACGCGCGCGGCCGGCCGGCCGGCTTCCTCCCACGTTGATTCGGACCGCCGGTAGTTCTCTTCGCCCAGTTCGAACGCGGCGAGTCCGCCACGCGGTAACTCGATCTGCTTGCGCGCCGGTCGACGTTCCGCGAGGCGTGGACGCATCCGCTCCTCGCGCTCCGCGCTCCCAGGCTCGTTGCCCGGAGTCCATCCCGTCAGCTCGATCCCACTCTGCGCGCCGCCGACGGTCAGCTCCATCTGCCAGTGCGCGTCGGTCTGATAGTGCACATGGCGTTCGGCGCCAAGCGTAACCTCGATCTTCTCTCCGGCGAACTGCACGTTGCTGACCCGTTCCGACCACGCCCACACGGAGCGAATCGCGCCGTGCGTGCCGTCGCACCGCATGACGTGAAACGTCCGGTTCTCTCGCGCGGGCTGGCCGGGGCCGTCCGCGCGAAAGAAGCGCGCCGCACCTTCCGCGCATACAAAAGCGCGCGCACTTCTGTTGTCGCGAGTGGCGCCGAGTTCCACCGGCCGTGCGGCGGCGAGATCAGCAACGCGCACATTGGTGGCGAACTCGAAACCGTCCTCGAGTCCCGCGCCGCCATCCAGAACGGCGCCGCTCGCCAGTGTGACACCGCGCGGCTCGCCATCAAAGTGGATCGGCAGCTCAAAGCGCACGCTCTCGTCTGCGTTCCAGCGGATCTCGTCCACGAAATAATCCGGCGTGACGATCACCGCCCGCGTGACCCGCACCTTGGCCTCCAGCCCGTTCGCTTCCGCGAACGTCCACCCAACGCCGCCGCGCTCGTCCGACGCGAGCAGCGACCCGTCGATGCGGCGCTGCGAGTGGCCGTTGATCAGCGGTGCGTTGTGCGCGAGCGTGCTGCGATACCAGTGCAATGAACGGTCCACGTACGAGCCCGTGCCCAGGTCGTCGAGCCAGCGAGTGGTTCCTTGCGCAAAGATGAGATTCAGCCGGTCTGGATGACCGTGCCCTCCGCCCGATTGCCCCCAGTCAAACGCGACGTACACTTCGCCGCGGTCGCGGCGAAACACGGAGATCCCCTGCCCCGCGAGCTGCGCGGACCGGGGCGCGCGCCGTTCGAGCGATGGGAGCGCGCCGCGCGCGTGAAGGAGCGCTCTCCAACCAAGATCCGCGCGCGTGAGGCTGGTGCCCGGGAGGTTGCGTTCGACGTCGGCAGTGGAGCGCGTGCGGTTCGTGTCGCCCCGCGGGACATCCCCCGAGTACAGCTCGGCGAGCGCGCCCACGAGACGATCGTCGTCACCTCGGGCGAGACCGAGTTCGCACAGCTCCGCGAAGCGCGGCTGGCGGAGCGAGATCGCGTACTGCGAATCCTTGCGCGAAGGAAGCGTGAAGTCCGGGAGCGCGGTCGCGAACGGTGTCGCAAACCCTTCGCGGAAACGTTCAAGCAACCGCGGGTCGATTTCGATTCCGGCAGTTTCCGCGAGCGTGACACAGTACCAGAGGCCGCGATGCGCAAAGAGATGATAATTCTCGCCCTCGTACCAGCTGCCGTCGTCGAGCAGTCCTTCGGCGAGATGCGTCTCGACGCCGGACGGCGCCCGCACGATTCGCTCGGCGGCACCGCGGTCGCCGGCGAGGAGCGCGGCCGCCATCATCGCCGCGTTGTTCCACACCTGACGGTTGGACATGCCTTCGTCGTAGAGACAGATCAGCGCGGCACTCGGCGCGACAATCTTCGTTCGCATTTCATCGGCCGTCGCGCGGTCACCACCCTGCTCCAGCAGGTCAGCCATGATGCAAAGCTGGAGAAGCCAGATGGACTCGATGTACGTGCTGAAGAAAAGCCGAGTTGGCCCGAGCACGTTGTCGCGGTTGGGATAGCCGTCGTACATCGCGCAGTAGCGGAGCGCGATGTCGCGCGCGAGTGCGCCGTGCCGCGGGTCTCCGCGCAGCAGGTGGATCAGCGCCGCATGCACGCCGCGCTCGGCGAGCCAGAGCTGGTACCAGTAGACCCAGAAGCGATGATGGAACTCGCCGGAGTGGACACGCCCGCAGAGCGGGCAGCGGTGTTCGTCCGGCGAGTAGGGATCGAACTCGAGCTGTGTTCCGTCGGTTTCGCAGCGGCCGCCCACGCGCGAGAGCAGCGCCTTTTCGCGCGGGATATAAAGGTCGCGAGCCATGAGCTGCTCGAGATCTGCGGCGATGGAATCCGCGAGCGGGGCCAGCGCGCCACCCGACGCGACGAGCGCGCGTCGCGCGCCCAAGAGAACTGGATCGAGCAGCAGCATGGTCAGTGGGACACCGGCGCCGCGGCCGCGGTCCAGCTTGCGAGCGAGGTAAGTTCGCCGCGGAGGTCCATGCGCACGTTCTGCATCCGGCGCGACACGCCCTGCAGCCCGCGCGAGTGATAGATCCATGCGGCGGGAACATCGCGCGCGAGTTCCGCCTGCACATCGTGCCAGGCTGCAACGGTCGCTACGCGCGTGGTTGCGGCTCGCGTGCGGGCGAACAGTGAATCCAGGCGCGACGTGTGATAGTCCGCATAGTCGAGCGCGCTGCCGCGCTGCGGTCCGTCGTACATCGCGCCGAGGTACGAGAGCGAAAGGTCACCGGGAATAGTCGTGATCAGCAGGTCGAACGTCTTAGGAACGGCGCGCGCTTGAACGAGAAAGGCGCCGAACTCCACCACGCGGATTTCCACGCGGACTCCGCGCTCAGCAAGATCGGCCTGCACGAGCTGCTCCACCGCCTGGTCACCGGTGCCGACGGTGAGCAGCTCGACGGTGAGCGGCTTGCCGTCGTGTGCGCGCGCGCCGTTGGCGCCGCGACGCCAGCCGGCGGCGTCGAACAGCGAATCGGCGGCGTGCGTGTCGCGCGGCTCGGAATACGGCAGCGCGTACGGGCTTTCCGGCGCGACAGGACCGCTGGCGGGAACCGCGTATCCCGCGAGCGCGGCCTTCACGATCCGCTCGCGATCGAGCGAAAAATCAAAGGCACGGCGCACTTGCACGTCGTCAAACGGCGCGCGGTGCGTGTTGAAGATCAATCCGACTTCCTGAAGCACCGGATACTCAATGATCCGCATGGTGGGATCGCGCGCGGCGAGCGCGGCCATTGTCGGCGCGATGCCAGCGAAGTCGAGGTCGCCGCTGGCGAGGCCGGCGAACTTCGTCGTGGACTCGTCGACGACGGCAATTATCAATTTCGCGATTTTTGGAGGGCCGCCAAGTGCGGCGGGAAAGTCGTCGTTGCGCGCGAACGTCCAGCGCTGGCCTGCGACGCGATCCACGAACTTGAACGGGCCGTCGCCGACCGGCGCGAGGTTGAACGGTGCACGGCGCATGTCGGCGCGCGGAACGTCGCGCAGCAGGTGCTCGGGAAGTATTGGCAGCTCGCAGAACACGAGCGGAAACGCGGGGAGCGCGGAACGGAAACGCAATACGGCGGTCGAATCGTTGGGCGTGACAACCGTGTCGAGCGCGGTAAAGTCACCCGCGCGGGCGTAGCCCGTGCGTGGATCGCGCGCGGCGAGCAGGGTGAACGCGACATCGCGCGAAGTCACGCGTGGACCGTCATGCCAGTGCAGGCTGGCCACCAAGTGGAACGTGAGCTCGCGCCGGTCGGGGCTGAAGCTCCACGAGCTCGCCGCGTACGGTTCGGGAGCAAGCGCGCTGTCGTAGCGCGCGAGCGTCGTGAACAGCGCAAACCGCTGCACCTGACGCGAGAGCGGATGAATGGTGACGAGCGGATTCCCCGATTCGAGATCGGTGCCCGACGCATACACTACGACGTCAGCCGGCCGCGGCCGCGCGGCACACGCCACTGTGCCGGCCACAAGGCCTGCGCAGAGCGCGGAGCTGATTGACGTCAGGGTGCGCGCGAGCATTTTCAATCCGTGCAGAATGAAATGTCCGTCATCGCGCGGCGCTTGGCCGATGCCGTCGTACTCCTCTGGCTCGTCGTCACGCTCATCTTCGTGCTGATCCGCATGGCACCGGGCGATCCGGCGGATTTCCTCGTGCCGCCCACCGCGACGGCCGCCGACGCCGCGCGGCTGCGCGCCGACCTCGGCCTCGATCGTCCGCTCGCAATCCAATATGTACGCTGGGCCGGAGCGATGGTCAGGGGCAACCTCGGCGAAAGTTTCTCCTCCCGGCAGCCGGTGAGCCGCATCCTGCTCGACGCGGCGCCCGTGTCGGTCTGGCTTGGTGCCGTGTCGCTCCTGCTGACGTTCCTGATTGGAGTGCCGGTCGGGATGGCGCAGGCCGCCAACCGCGGCCGCGCGATTGATGGCCTAACGACGGTGGCCACGACCGCGGTATACGCCGCGCCAACATTCTGGATTGCGCTCGCATTGGTGGCCGTGTTCACGTACGGCGCCGCGACCCTCGGCGTTCCCGAAGCGCTGCGGCTGCCCGCGTTCGGGATTCGAACTCCGGGCGTCGTGCTGTACGGCTGGCCGGGCTTCGTGGATCTCGCGCGGCACGCCGTGCTCCCGGTGGTCACGCTCGCCGCCGTCGGCGCGGCTGGGATCGCGCGCTACACCCGCAGCGCGGTGGCGGATGTGCTCGACCAAGGGTGGGTCGGCACGGCCCGCGCAAAGGGCGCGCGCCCCGCGCATGTCTACGCCGCGCACATCCTGCGGAACGTCATGCCGCAGCTGACCGTGCTCGCGGCGCTCTCCCTTCCCGGACTCGTCGCCGGATCGGTGTTCGTCGAGTCGGTGTTCGCGTGGCCCGGCCTCGGCAAGACGATGCTCGTCGCGATCCAGGCACGGGATTATCCAGTGGTGATGGGCGCGACGGTGTTCTACGCGGCGGCTGTGATCTTCGCGAACCTCGCCGCGGACATCGTCCTGCCGCTGCTCGATCCGCGACGTTCTGTATGAAGGCCGTCGCATGAGGCGTTCCGGCCATTCCGATCGCGTCGCAGCAGCCGCGATCGCCTTGCTCGCGCTCATGCTCGGCGCGGCGGTGATCGTGCCGATGTTCGCGCGGCGCGATCCGCTCGCGATCGGCGACGTGCTCGCGCTCCGGCTCGTGCCGCCGTTTGCGCACGACGCCGGCGGCGTGTGGCACTTGCTCGGCACGGACAGGTTTGGCCGTGACCTGTTCGTGCGAATGATGCTCGCGGCGCGCATTTCGCTTGCGATCGGTGTGGGCGGCTCGCTGCTCGCCGCGGCAATCGGCACGCTCGCCGGCGCCGTCGCGGGCTGGACCGGCGGAATCATAGATCGCGTCGTCATGGCGATCGCGGATGCCCTGCTCGCAATCCCGCGGCTGGTGCTCCTGCTTGTCTGCGCGGCGCTTTGGCAGCCGGGCCTGCTCACGGTGCTCATCGTGCTCGGCGCCACG
>JBOHTH010000221.1:0-2645 GCA_050733535.1 Gemmatimonadaceae bacterium
AACATGTACCTCGACGCCGACGGCAAGCTGACAAGGAAAAGCATGGTTGGCTACCTCGCGAGCGGCGTGCCCGGATCGGTGGCGGGGATGAGCGAGGCGCTCCACAAATACGGCACGATGACGCTCGCGCAGGTGATGGCGCCCGCGATCAGGCTCGCGGAGGAAGGCTTCGTCGTCGACAGCCAGATCTCGAGGGGCTTCGCGGGCGGCCGCCGCGCGATCACGCCCTTCGAGGGAAAAGCACTTTTCTTTCCCGGCGATTCGGCGGTGAGGCCCGGCACGCGCTTCGTCCAGCCCGATCTCGCGCGCACGCTCAAGCTGATCGCAGCGGACGGCCCGAAGGCATTTTACGAGGGACCGATCGCGGATTCGCTCGTCGCCGACGAGCAGCGCGGCGGCGGCATCATCACGAATGAAGACCTGCGCCGCTACAAGCCAGAGTGGCGCACGCCGATCAAGTCGAACTTTCGCGGCTACACGCTGCTGGCGATGCCGCCGTCATCCTCGGGCGGCATCACGATGACCGAGACGCTGAACATCCTCGAGAACTTTGCACCGCTCCCGCCGGCGGGGACCGTGGCGTACATCCACCTGCTCACGGAGAGTTTCCGCCGCGCATTCATCGACCGCAACACCAAGCTCGGCGATCCGGCGTTCATCCAGAACCCGGTGGCAGAGCTGACGAGCAAGGCCTACGCGAAAAAACTGGCGGCGCAGATCGACCTGCACCACGCGTCGAAGACTCCCACGTTCGTGTCAAAGGCCGAAGGGATGAACACGACGCAGTACTCCGTCGCCGACGCGATGGGAAACGCCGTCGCGACGACCACGACGCTGAACGGCGGCTACGGGTCCGGCGTGTGGGTCCGCGGCGGCGGATTTTTCATGAACAACGAGATGGACGATTTCGCGTCGGAGCCGGGCAAGCCAAACATGTTCGGCCTGGTGCAGGGTGAGGCGAACGCGATCAGTCCCGGCAAGCGCATGCTTTCGGCGATGGATCCGACGATCGTGCTCGATCCGCAAGGGAAGCTGTTGATGGTCACCGGCGCCGCGGGCGGCCCGACGATCATCACGGCGACCACGGAAGTGATCCTGAACGTGATCGAGCACCACATGGACCTCGCCGACGCGATGCGCGCGCCGCGCGTCCATCACCAGTCGCTGCCGGACACGCTGCGATACGAGGCGAACGGGCTGACCGAGGCGACGATTGATTCGCTCCGGGCGATGGGACACGCGCTGGCGCAGAATCGAGGGGGGCTGGCGAACGTGAACTCGATTTTGCGCGTGGGTGGAGTGTGGCACGGAGTAAATGAGCCGCGGAGCGTCGGAGGGGCGGTCGGCTACTAGAGCCTGTTATGAACTGAAGTGGCGACGAGTCTGGGACATGGAGCCTCTTGCGGAGGTGATCGATGTCCCGGACGGCGTATCCGAGTGATGTCAGCGATGAGGAGTGGGCGTTCGTCGCGCCGTATCTGACCCTCTTGCCGCTCGATGCCGGCCAGCGCCAGCATGATTTGCGCGAGGTGTTCAACGCGCTGCGTTTGCTCGTGCGCACGGGGAGCCAGTGGCGCTATCTGCCGCATGATCTGCCGCCGTGGGCCGCCGTCTATCAGCAGACGCAGCGGTGGATCGCTGCAGGGTGTTTCGAAGCGATGGTCCACGATCTGCGCGCGGTGTTGCGCGTGCTGGAGGAGCGGACGCCGACGCCGACCGCCGCGATCTTCGATGGGCGCACGGTGCAAAGCACGCCGGAGAGCGGCGCGCGGGCCGGGTACGATGGGCATAAGAAACGGAAAGGCTCCAAGGTGCACATGGCCGTCGATACCCTGGGCCATCTCTTGGCGGTCCGCGTCACGGCGGCCAACGAACAGGAGCGCGCGCAGGTCGGCGCGCTGGCGGCGGATGTGCAAGCGGCGACCGGAGAGACGGTGACGCTCACCTACGTCGACCAAGGCTACACGGGGGAATCGGCTGCCACCGCTGCCGCCGCGCATGGCATCCACTTGGAGGTCGTCAAACTCTCCGAAGCGAAGCACGGCTTCGTCCTCTTGCCACGGCGCTGGGTGGTGGAACGCAGTTTCGCGTGGATGGCGCGCTTTCGCCGCCTCGCGCGCGACTATGAGCGCATGCCCGCGACACTCGCGGCCCTGCACTTCATCGCCTTCGCGTGCCTCATGCTGCATCGTGCGGCCAGTCTGTGCGTCGGTTCATAACAGGCTCTAGACCCATGCAGCGCGTGCAGGACCGCGTGGCGGCAGGCCCGTGGCGTGATCACGCACGCCAAGTGCCCACACAATCCCTGGCCGCCGTCACGCGCAGGGCAGACGCGAGGCACGAGATCCCGGCGATCCGGTCGGCCCGCGAGACGGTCGCCTACATATGCGCATCACCGATGAGCTGTAGCCCGAGTGTCAACTCGCTTAGCGAAACTCCTCGGCGTATAGGCCCATACAGAAACCTGCCACGAAGCCCGACGTTATGGCAAAAACGAGGTCAATCCAACTCTTGCTCGCGAGAGCTGACGGCGTCGCCACAACAGCCGCGCCAGCTCCAACAGACAGCGCCCATGACAGCAGGTTGCCCAAGCGTCCTCGCGTCCTCAAGCTCTTTAGCGACTCGAACGTTGCACCCGAGACCAC
>JBOHTH010000222.1:0-4612 GCA_050733535.1 Gemmatimonadaceae bacterium
TCGTCGCGCGCTGGGCCGACGGGTCGCCCGCCGCCATCGAGCAGCCGCTCGGCCGCGGGTGCGTGCGGACGATCGGTGTCGGCGTTCCGGCCGTAGGCGACATCACGCTGCGGCCCGCGTTCATGGCTTTCGCGCGCGCGCTGCTCGCCCCCTGCGCCGGCGCCGGCGTTTCCGCTCCCGCGCCTGATTCGGTCGCGCGGCGGTTCGCCCGCGGCGGCCCGGCCGCGGTGGCCGCCTCGCTGCGTCCCGCTGATGAAAGTTCACCGCTCGCGCCGTGGCTGCTCGGCGTCGCGCTGCTGCTGCTCGTCGGCGAGTTGTTCGTGCGGCGCGGTTCGGACTCGGTGGCGACATGACGATCCTGCAGCGTGTCGAGCGGGCGCGGCGCACCCTGCGGTCCGCGGCGATCGGCGCCGCGAGCCTGCGCGCGCTCGCGACGGCACTCGCACTGCTGCTGCTCGCCGCCACCGTCGACGCGTTCGTCGCGCTGCCGCCGGGTGCGCGGCGCGCCGTGCCGTTCATCGCGGCGGCGGCGGCGGTTGCCGTATTTCTCCGGCGACTTCGCCGCGCCGGCGTTCGCGGTGATGCGGCGAGCGCCGCGCTGTGGATCGAAGCCCGCTTTCCCTCGCTCCGGTACACGCTCGTCACCGCGGTGGACCCGCGCTATGCCGGACAGGTTCCCGAGATCGAACACGCCGCGGGGGCCGTGCCGTTCGAGCCCGCCGTGCGCAAGGCGGCGCGCAAGGCGCTCGCCGGACCGGCGATCGCGACGGTGAGCCTCACGCTGGTCCTGCTGCTGCTTCCCGCGGGCGCGGTCGCACGCGTCGTGCGCCCCGCGGCGGGCGACGCGCTCAGCCGTGCACGTGCGCGATCGCGCACGAATCCGCTTGCCACCGTGGTCGTGCACGTATCGCCGCCTGCGTACGCCGGTTTGCAGCAGGAATCATTCGACAACCCCGCGTCCGTGCGCGCGCTGGTGGGGAGCGCGTTGAGCGTCGAAGGCGTCATGGGCGACGGAGCGGTGGCCGCGACGGTCGGAGACAGCGGGCGAAAGCTTGCGGCCGTGCAGTCCGGTGATCGCTGGACGCTCGCGCTCGTGATGTCCGCCGTGCCCACCGCGATTCGACTGCAGGCCGCGGCACACGAACGCCTATTGGTGCTGGAGCCGGCGCCGGACTCGTCGCCGTCCGTCGTGCTGACGCTGCCGGCCCGCGACTCGATCCTGCGCACTGCGTCCGGCCAGGTTCGCCTCGCGGCGAGTGCCACGGATGACTACGGCCTCGCGTCCGGTGTGTTTGAGCTGATCGTCAGTTCCGGCAGCGGCGAGAACTTCACCTTCAAGACCCGCATGCTCGGCGCCACGAAATTTTCCACGCGCGCGGGCGAACTCGCGGCGACGCTTGCGCTCGATTCGATCGGCCTTCAGCCGGGAGACATGCTCCACATCCGCGCGATCGTTCGCGACCGCAACAACGTAACGGGCCCCGGCGTCGGAACGTCGGATACCCGCACCCTGCGCATCGCGCGGTCCGACGAATACGACTCGGTCGCCGTCGATCCCGCGCCGCCGCCCGAGGCGGAGAAGAACGCGCTCAGTCAGCGCATGCTGCTCATGCTGGCGCAGGCGCTCCAGCAGAAGCGCCCGAAAATTTCCCACTCGACGCTGGTGAATGAGTCGCGCGCGATCGCCGTCGACCAGACCCGCCTGCGGAAGCGCGTCGGTGAAATAGTCTTCACTAGGCTCGGTGAGGACACCGGCGAGGAGGGCGACGCCGTGGACAAGCGCCTCGACCAGCCGGTGAACCCGGACTCCGTGCTCGCGGCCGCTGATCGCGCGGCCAGCGCGCCGGTCGGCACGGCGCTCGAAGGCAACGAGGACGAGACTCCCGTCGTTGCGACGAATCGTCCGTTGCTCGAGGCGTACAACGCGATGTGGAGCGCATCGAGCGAGCTCGAGATCGGCGAACCGGGGAAGGCGATTCCGTTCATGAAAAAGGCACTCGATGCGCTGCAGGCCGCGCGGAGTGCGGAGCGCATTTACCTCCGGGGGAAAACCCAGGCCGTGGTCGTCGATATCGAGCGCGTCCGGCTGCAAGGGAAGGACAAAGGCGTGTCGTCAGTGCGCGTTCCGCGCCTGCCGGCCGACCCCGCGCGCGATCGCCGCATCGCGCGGTTCGACGCAGCGCTGCAGCTCGTGCGCACCGCGCCCGCGGCCGCCGTGGATTCGCTCCTCCTGCTGCGCCTCGACCTGCTCGATCGCGACGCCGGTGCCGCCCGCGCCATCGAATCCGCGGCCAACGCACTGCGCGGCGGGCACGACGCCACCAACGCGCTGATCCGCGCCCGGCGCATGCTCGCCTCCACGCCCGCCGCCCCGGCGCCCCTCGGCGTGTGGGGCGCCGTTCCGTAATGTGCCGATGAGCGACTTCACCTTCTGCACGGCGCAGTACGATTCCGGCGACTGGGACTCCGCCCCGCTCGTCCCGGCGAACCTCATCGACTCGGTTGCGCGCTATACCTCGATCAGCGTCGCGCCGACCGGCGTCACCGTGCCGCTCGGGTCGACCTCGCTGTTCAAGTATCCGCTCGCGTATCTCACCGGTCACCTGCCTGTGCGTTTTTCGGAGCTCGAGCGCCGCACGCTGCGCGAATACTGCGATCGCGGCGGCATGCTGTTCGTCGACGACCACAACCACGACATCGACGGCGTGTTTCACAAGAGCGCCGTCGAAGAAATCGCACGCGCGGTCGGCCCGCTCAAGGAACTGCCGAACACGCACGCGCTCTACTCGTCGTTCTTCAAGTTCGACGACGGCCCGCCCGCGACGACGCACGAACTCAACGGCTGGGGCGACAACCTCGTGCACAAGCATCTGCTGGCGGTGCTGCATGGCGACCGCATCGCCGTGCTGTACAGCAGCAAGGACTACAGTTCCGAGTGGGGCTATCATCCCGACAACAAGCGGTTCCTCTCGGTGGACAACACGAAGTTCGGCGTCAACATCATCGTGTATGCGCTCACCCGCTGACTGGCGGCGCCTCGTCGAGCCGGCGCTGCGCGCCGCGTCGTTCGCGCTGATCGCGTTCGCGCTCTGGCGCCTGGTTGCGGGAGACTCCGCGGCTGGTGGCAGCGTGCGCGTGCGATCGTCGGCGCTGGCGCAGGCGCTCCCGGCCATCGAGTCGGCACGGCGCGCGGCGCTGCACGTCGACATCGACGTCCCGCCGACGCCCGCGGAGCGCGACGCGCTGTCCGCGCTCGCGCGCGACGGCGCGCACGTGACGTGGAGTGGAGCCGCGCTGCCGGCGCTCGCAGCGGTGGCCGAGCGCGCGCGAGAGCCAGGGGGGCCGGTGCAGATCGCCGTCGCTTCTCCCGCGGACGTCGGGTTCTCCGACGGTCTCGCGGCGCTCGATTCCGTTCACGCGGCGGGCGCTGCGCGCGGCGCGACCATCAGCGTCGGCGCGCCATCGGGGCAGGTGATCGCGCAGTCCGGCGCAGCGCGCGCGCCCATTGGCGTCGCTCCCATGGCCGACCTGCACGCGGTGCTCGTGCTCGGGCGCGCGGGCTGGGAGGCCAAGTTCGCGGTGGCCGCGCTCGAGGAGCAGGGGTGGAAGGTGGACGAGCGCCTGTTCGTTGCGCCTGGTGCCGACGTCACGCAGGGCGCGGCACCGGTAATTGACACGGCGCACTTTTCGGCGATCGTCGCGCTCGACACGGTGCTCGGACCGGCCGGCCCGCGCATCGCCGGATTCGTGCACGCGGGTGGCGGGCTCGTCCTGCTCGGAGACGCGGCCAATGCTGCGGCCGTCCGCGCGATCGCGCCGGCACGTGCCGGCGCCGTGCGACCGGCCGCCAGTCGCGCGTTCGACATCGCCGACCCGATCAATGCGATGCCGGTGTACCCGCTCGAGTCGCTGCGCTCCGACGCCGTCCGTCTCTCGGCGCGCGGGCCGCTCGTCACGAGTGCGGCGCGCCGCGATGGCGCCGGTCGCATCCTTCAGGCGGGCTACGGCGAGACGTGGCGCTGGCGCATGGAGGGCGGGAGCGACGCGGTCGCCGCGCATCGCGCGTGGTGGTAGCGCATGGTCGGAAGCGTCGCTGCGACGCCGCTGCCGCCTGCGGGGGAAACGTCGTCGGCCGAGGGCGCACCGCTGGCGAGGCTGGTCGACGCGCTGGGGCCGGCGACGAACGCCGCGCCGCCGGAGTCCGTGCCGCGCACGCTTCCGGCATGGCTGCTCCCGCTGCTGCTGGTTTCGCTCATTGCTGAGTGGGCTTCACGCCGCATGCGCGGTGCGAGATGACGAAACCGGTGGCGTTCATTTCTCATGCGGACTGCGGGCGGCACGACACGGGATGGGGCCACCCCGAACACGTCGGCCGGCTCCGCGCGATTCCCCGCGCGCTTCGCAACGATTTCGAGCTGTACGAATCACTCGATCATCTCGAAGGGCGCCATGCGGATGAAACCGAGATTGCGCTCGCGCATGACCCGCGGTACATCGCCGCGGTCCGCGCGCTCGCGGAGCGGGGAGGCGGCAACCTCGACGCGGACACTGTCGAGAGCGCGGGATCGTGGGACGCGGCGACCGCGGGCGCCGGCTGTGTGCTCGACGCCGT
>JBOHTH010000223.1:0-3630 GCA_050733535.1 Gemmatimonadaceae bacterium
GTGCGCGCCGGGAGTGATCGAGGTCACGCTGGCGCTGCGAGAACCGGTCGAGAAGGTCGTACTCCGCGGCCGAGAGCGCGGTGTGCAGGCGCACGGGCTGCGGGCCGGCGCGCGCCTGTGCGGGAACCGCCGGCACGCGCACGACGTCCTCCTTCACGACGATCGTCCCCGCCGCCATGTCGCCGAGTCGCTTGCCAGATTTCGAGACGAGCACGCTCACCATGCCGACGCCGTACATGAAGAGCGGCTGCATGTCGACGATGCGCATGAGGTTGCGGACGGCCGACGCGCCGAATGTGACCGAATACCCGCCGTCCCGCACCACGCGCAGGCGCTGGAGACGCTTCCCGGGCGTGCGCCCGTCCGCGAGCGCCTCGAACAGGACGTAGTAGCCCCAGAGCACCGCGAACTGCATGAGGATGACCACCGCGACGGCGAACGATGTCGACTCTGTGCGCGGCGTCCGGCCGGACTTCGCGAAGAGCGCCACGAAGCCAATGTCGATGATGAACACGAGCACGATGCAGATCGTGTAGTCGATGATGGCCGCGTACGCGCGGGACCCCACGCCGGCGATCGTGTACGAGAGCTCGACGAGCTCGGGCGTCTCGACATCCAGGGTATTCGAGAGACGGACGGGCGTAGACATCACGGGAAGCTGGGCGGCCGGCAACAGTGCGGCAAGGCTTTCAACGGCATAGCGATCAGACGGGAACTATCAGACAAATGCAACTATCAGCAACCGCGGTTTTCTGACAGTTTCGGTTGCTGACAGGTCCCGTCTGAAAGTTATGCCGTCAACGCAGTGCGTTAACTTCCTCGCCATGAATACATCGGACGCCATCAACGCCCGCCGTTCGGTGAAGCGATTCACCGACCGCCCCGTCTCGCGCGAAGAAATCGAGGCCCTGCTCGCCGGCGCCGTCCTCGCGCCGAACCACCGCCTCACGCAGCCGTGGCGCTTCTACGTGCTTGGACCCGACGCGCGCTACGCCTACGGTCTCGCGCTCGGCGCCCGCAAGGCGAAAAAACTCGAGGACCCTGCCGCCGGCGCCGCTCTGCGCGAAACCGTCGGCGCCGAGCATCGCGCACTCCCCGGAATGCTTGCCGTCGCGGTCGTGAGCACGGAGAACGCCGAGCAGCGCGAGGAGGACTACGCCGCCGCCATGATGGCCGTGCAGAACATCGCCCTCACCGCCGTATCACTCGGCCTCGGCACGCATATCAAGACGGGCGCCGTTATGAACGATCCCGCGGCGCGGGCGGCGGCAGGACTGCCCGCGGAGCAGCGGATCGTCGCGATCGTCAACGTCGGCGTGCCCGCAGAGGCGCTGCCCCCGAAAAAGCGCGAGGCGGCCGCGGCATTTACGACGTGGGTTCCCTGACCAACGGTTGGTCGGCCCCCTCCCCCCTCACTGATCGGCCCCTCAACGCAATACCGCCTCCCCTTCGTCCCGCTGCGCTTCCATCTGGCGCAGCACCATTGCGTTGTAGACGCCCCGTTTCTCCATCAGCTCGGCGTGACTTCCCTGCTCGGTGACGCGGCCGTCCTCCATGAGCAGGATCAAGTCCGCGCGCCGCACCGTTGAGAGGCGGTGCGCGATGACGAACGTTGTGCGCCCCGCGAGCAGCCCCGCCATCGACGCCTGAATCAGCTGCTCGCTCTCGGTATCGAGATTGCTCGTGGCTTCATCCAGCACGAGAATCTGCGGCGCCTTGAGAATGGCCCGCGCGATCGCGAGGCGCTGCTGCTGTCCGCCGGAAAGCTTTACGCCGCGCTCGCCGATGAACGTCTCGTAGCCGTCGGGCAGCTTCACGATGAACTCGTCCGCATTCGCGCGCTGCGCCGCGTCGAGCACGTCGGCGTCGGTCGCGTCGTGACGGCCATACGCGATGTTGTCGCGCACGGATCCGTCGAACAGAAAGACCTCCTGCTGCACGATCGCGAGCAAGCCGCGGTACGTGGCGAGCCGGAACTCGCGAATGTCGGTGCCGTTGAGCACGATCCGCCCCTTGGTGGGATCGTGAAACCGCGCGACGAGATCGGTCACCGTCGTCTTTCCCGCGCCGCTCCGGCCGACGAGCGCGACCACCGATCCGCTCGGCACCGTCACGCTGAAGTCGCGGACGACCGGCATCCCGGGTCGGTATTCGAACTCGACGTTCTCGAAACGAATCTCCTTCACGATGCGCGGCGCGTCGATCGCGTCCGGACGATCGGGCTTGTCGGCCGGCATTCCGAGCACCTCGAACACGCGCTCCATCGCCGCGAGCGACCGCTGCAGCTCAGACAATGAGTTCACGATGTTCCAGACAGGATTCAGCAGGAGGAACGTATACCACTGGAACGCCATGATGTCGCCGATCGACGCGCTCTTGTGGATGTAGAGGTAGCCGCCGTACCAGACGATCACGACGTTCACGCTCCCCATCAGCAGGCCCCACGACGTCCAGATCACCATCTCGCGCCGCTGCGCGAAGAGCTCCTTGCGGAGCATCATGTGGCGGCCGCTCATGTACTCGAGCAACTCGCGCACTTCGCGGCGGAACGCGCGCACCACGCGAATCCCCGAGAACGTCTCGCCCACCCGTCCGTCGATGATCTCCGCGTCCTTGCGCAGCGACCGATAAATCGGGCGGATCCGCTTGGCCGAGATGAAGCTGATCAGCATGATCCCGGGGACGATCGCGATCGCCGTGAGCGCGAGCCGCCAGTTGAGCGTCATGAGGATCACGACGGCCACACCAAGCCGCACGATCGAGAGCAGCGGCGAAACGATCGCCGTCTGGAGCAGCCCGGTCGTCGTGTCGATGTCGCCGGAGAGCCGCGAGAGGATGCCCCCGGTCTTCATTTCCCAGAGCTGCGGGAGCGGAAGGTTGAGCATGCGCTCGAACAGCGCGCGGCGCAGCGCAAGCATCACCGACGTGTTGAGCAGGCGCTGCCGGAAATCCTTCAGCGCCCCGACGAGGTTCGACGCGATGATCACGCCGACGAACACCGCGCCCGCCACGTTGAGCAGTACGATCCGTGCGGCGTTGTCGAGTTTGGGATTGAGCAGGACGTGGTCGACGATGAACCGCAGGAAGAGCGGCTCCACCATCTGCAGTCCGGCGACAGCGAGCGCGAGCAGGATGAACCCGCCGACCGCAAAGCGGTGCGGCCGCAGCCAGCGCAGGTACTCGAGGACGTATTTCCGCCGGCCGCTCCTCGACGCCGCAGGTTGACCGTCGCCGGACGGAGAATTTCCATCGCTGGCCGCGCCCAGCCGCTTGTGGTCCTCGTTGAGGTCGTCCAGGCGTCGTTGCCTGTAGTCCTCGACAAAGCGGTTGAAGCGCTGGCGCGAGGAGCCGCTGCGCTCCCGTGGCGGTGATTGGTCGCTCATCGTCCGTGAATCTGCTTCATCCGGGGACCGCGCGGAACGGCAGCACGTCCCGACTGGTGGTAGAATCAGGTGCATGGACGACCTGATCACCGCGGCCGACGCCGCCAAGCTGCTTCACCTGCACGTGAAGCGTGTGCAGCACCTCGCGCGCGCCGGCCAGCTCCCGGCCACGCGCTTCGGCCGAAAGTGGCTCTTCTCCCGGTCGAAGCTGCTCGCGTCGCGCGTGCCGGCGGCAGCCAGCGACGAT
>JBOHTH010000224.1:0-2285 GCA_050733535.1 Gemmatimonadaceae bacterium
GGAGGCGGAACTTCTATTGCTGGCACCGCGCGAACGGACTGTCCGGCTTCGCCTTGTCCACCACCACCCGGTGGTCGAGGTCGCCGACCTTCAGCGCGATGTCATAGACAAGCTTGTAGACGCGAGCCATGTGCTCGTACTGGATGTACTCCGGCTCGTCGGTCACCTGGTGATAGTCCGCGTGACCACCGGTCGTGAAGAAGATCACCGGAATCCCGTAGCGGGCATAGTTCGCGTGATCGCTGCGGCAATAAATGTTCTGCTGATGCCCGTTCGCATCCATCGAGTAGTCGAACTTGAACGGCATCGCCTCGGTCGTGTTCACCTGCTCGGCGATATCACCCAGCTCGGTGGAGAGGCGGCGCGATCCAACCAACTGCACGTAGTTCGGTGCGCCGACGAGTTCTGCTCCTTCCTTGTTCTTTCCCGTCACGTCGGTCGCGGCGCCGCGGCCGACCATGTCGAGGTTGAGATCCGCGACGACCGAGTCGCGCGGCACCGTGGGGTGGTTCGTCCAGTACTGCGACCCCCACAGCCCTTTCTCCTCACCGGTCTGCCAGATGAAGATCAGCGACCGCTTCGGCTTCACTGCTCCCTTCTGGAACGCCTCGGCGATCTCGAGGATCGACACCGAGCCCGAGCCGTCGTCGTCGGCGCCGTTGCTGATGCTGTCCACGCGCGCCGGGTACACCTTGCGCAGCGAATCCTTCAGCGCGTTGATGCGCAGCCACTGCTCGGCGGTCGGCGCCGTGGCGCCGCGCGAGTCCGCGCCTTCGACGCGCGCGACGATGTTGTACGCCTTGAGCGAATCGTGCTCGACCGGCGGCGTCGTGTTGGAAATGCCGATGTGGTCGGAGTGCGCGCCGATGACGATGTACTCGTTTTTCAGCTTGGGATCACTTCCTGGGATGATCGCCACGATACTGCGCGTGGGTTCGGCGAGCTGTTCGGTCTTGATGTCGATTGTCGCCGACCAGCCCTTGTCGCCCTTCATCGCGCCAGCTGGCGGCTTGCCGAGCATCGCCGCGGCGAGCGCGGGGGACACCGCAATCTGGAGTGGGCCTGCGCCGCCGCCCGCTCCGCCCCGTCCGCCGCGGCCACCGCCCGCCGGCGCCGGGTTCGCCGCCGCGTATGCGGCGCGCCCTTCGTTCTGAACGGTGTCGTTGAGCACGAACTGCAGGCGTGGCGCCTTGATCGCCGTCGCGCTGACTGTGACGATTGCCGCGGCCGACAGCAGCGGGTTCGCCGCTCCGCCGCCGCGACCACCACGGCCACCGAATCCGCGTCCGCCGCCGGCCGGCGGCATCACGATAACAATCTTGCCGCGCACGTCATCCGCACTGAGCGCGTTGACGGTGTCGCCGAGCACGCCGCCGAACACGACGTCGCCGGTCACGGTGCGCTCGACGTTTCCTCCAGCGCTGAAGTCCATATCGAGGTGGTACGATTTCCCGCCCACAGTGACCAACGACGCCTTCGTCGCGACGCGCGCGGTGACGGGCATGTACTGGAAGTACGAGCCCTTGTCGCCCGCAGGTACGAGGCCGAGGCGTTTTACTTCACGCCCGATGTACGCGGTCGCGCGAATGTTGTCGGGCGTGCCCGCCTCGCGGCCGCGCATGGAGTCAGCCGAGTAGATGTACAGGCGGGTCATCAGGTCGCACGCCGTGATGGCCGCGACGGTCGGGCCGCCTTTGTACATGAGCGGCATCTTTTCGCCCGGGGTGGTGGCCGGGCATTTCTGCTGGGCCGCGACCGTGGCGAGCGGGAGGGCGAGCGCCGCCAGCACGCCCGCGCAGAAAACGATTCGATGTTTCACTGGAGCCTCGTGATGTCCGTGTGTGAACCTTCAATATACGATCATAACGGCAACGGCATAACTCTCAGACGGGACCCATCAGAAGACGACAACGGCATAACTCTCAGACGGGACCCATCAGCAACGGCAACTGTCAGATAGCCGTGGTTTCTGAAAGTTGCAGTTGCTGATAGGTCCCGTCTGAGAGTTATGCCGTTGTAGTTGGGGTTGTAGTTCGCGCGAAGTCGCAGGAGCGCGTACGTTCTTGCCGCAACTGAATCTTCCGACCAAGGCTCTCTCACCATGAAGCGTCTCGCGCTCTGCGCCCTCGTCCCGCTCGCGCTCTCCGCCCAGCAGCGTCGTCCCACATTCGATGTGGCCGAGGCGACCATCCCGCAAATGCAGGCCGCGCTCACGGCCGGCCGCGTGACCTCGCATGAACTTGTACTCTTGTACCTCGCGCGCATCGCGACCTACGACCATACCC
>JBOHTH010000225.1:0-4105 GCA_050733535.1 Gemmatimonadaceae bacterium
ACGTGAGCGGGCCGACGAGTTACAACTGGCCGGGGCAGCGCACGGGGATGTACCTGGCGCCGGACGCGCGGATCGCGCCGATCATCCCGCGCACATGGGTGGGGAGCATTATCGAGGGGAAGGTGGACCCGAGCGGGTTGATCTACGACCGCAATCGGTACTATGATCCCACGGCGGGGCGGTTTACGCAGGAAGACCCGATCGGGCTCGCGGGGGGAGTCAATCTCTACGGCTACGCTGGCGGCGACCCCGCGAACAACCACGATCCGTTTGGGCTGTGTTGTTTTGAAGAAGAGGTTCGGTTGGCCGCGATGACCGTGTCGCTCTGGGCGCACATATCGACGGCGCCGATCAAGAATACGGCGATCGACGAAATCCGGACCCAGTTCCGGGAAGCGGATGCGGATCAGTTTACGACATCGAAACAAACCGCCGAAAAGGCGAGTGCTGAGGGAGATCTGCTTCGCAGCGGCCCGAAGCCACTGGAGGCACCGTCATTGATGCCCACCTCTGAAGGGCTCGCGGACGAGGCCGTGGCCAGCGCCGCCAGCGGGGGAGGTGCGGGTGTCTTAGGTGCTGTTATCGGCAGGGTCTTGGGCGGCATATGGGCCGTTGCAGCAGTGCCGACTACAATGGGTTCTGGCTGCGGAGATATGCCGTGCCCCAAGCCACGGGCGCCGACGCCAAATAAACAGCCATGATGGCGACTACTCGCCTCCAAGGCCACAGTGGCGCGTAAGATCGGTCAATCCGGACACTCGACGTTTGGGCGGCGATTCACTTCTCAGGAGATCCAGCCGAATCGAAGATAATCAGCCGAAGCGTACGCACGAATCGCCGCCACCAAGCCCGTCGCGAATACGTCTGCGGGATAGCCGCAATGGCACGCTCTAGGCTTTCTTGAGCCAGCTCCGTATTCCGAAGGCGTCGTAGGAAGGTAAGTTCGCGGAGATGGCATAGCTTCTCTATTCGATGCTGGTCTGAGGCGGTACATGGGTCACGCCCGCGAAGCCAGAAGTCCAACCGCGCATGCGTCGCCTCATGAACGATCGTGGCGGCGGCCGGGAACTTCGCTTGCCGGTCACCAGCTGCCATGAAGCGGCGGACGTTCAGCTGAATCACCTTAGCAAACCTGTTATAGGCACCCGCCGGGTCCAGACTACGCCAATAATCGCTGGCCACAATCCTGATACCTGAGCGAACGAGCAAGCTCACGACCTGTGGTTCACCAGCGGCCAGAATCGTCACAGCGCCTTCGAGGGCTCCACGGACGGCTGAAGGGGATAAGTCATCGCCCAATGGCAGTTGGATGTAGATAGGAATACCATGGCAGACAACCGGCGGCGTTCGGGAAACAGCAAAGTCCATTGCTCTTGTCTCGAGCGTGCGGAGCGGGTGCCTGAGAATGCGAAGGAGCGCAGTCATGCGATCGTGTCCGATCGGGGTTATGGGAAGCGCAACCGCCGCAGAACTGTACGCCTACCACTGCTACGCAGTTGCTATTCGGACGGGCGAAAGGCGGCGGTGAAGCTTTTGGTCCGGAGGGCATCACCGGTGTGTGTGCAGTGCAGAGACGATGGATCTCACGCAGACAAGCCCAAGCGAACGGTGGCATCGCAAGTCGCCAATCCGGTTCCGCAACGGCGACACCGCTTACCTACCCGAATCCGCTCGGGCCTTCAGTCGAGAATATCGGAGTTCGTCACCGCAATACCAACGCGTGGCATCGTCAGAGCCGCTTACCAGAGTATTGTCCACGAACGCCGAATCTCGACCAGTACGAGCCCGCCGATAGCCGTCTGTGCAGACCGCACTTTGCGTGGGCACTTGATACTGGCCGGGAAGGCCGCCGAACAAAAACAGCGCGAAGATGCTCGCAAGGGCAACTGTGATGATCATTAGTGTCATGCGGATCGCTGGCCTCATCTGCGGCAGGCGTTGCTCTGGCGTGGCATTGCGACGTATCCGCATGAGCGAGTAAAAGAGAACGTTCCTTGAAAGGGTCAACCCGTCAACGGCAAACTGCTCAGAGGCCGTTACTCGCCTGCGCTCCAAGCTCTGAACATGCTTCTGAATCTATGGGATCGATAGGTTCGCGGACGCGTCCGGCACTCAATCCCATTACGTCGCCTCTATCCGCTCGAGCATTAGCGGGGCAGAAGACACCTTGGCTCCGTCGTCGACGCGTTTGCGGGCGCCCGCTCGTACTTCGAGGGTGGCCGCGAAAGATCGTCGCGAGCGCGCGCGGCCGGTACGAAGATCACACACGCCCAACCAACACGGGCGAGGGAGTCGACGGATTTCGGCGACGGAACCAAGGTGGATATCCGCGTCGAACTCACGGCGGATTGCACGGCAACATTCAGCGGTGGGAGAATGGGAAGTCACACCAGTCCGTGAGTTCGTCACGAACTGATTGTGCCGCAAGCGATTTATGATTCGTTGAGAGCTCTCGCGTTCCTCTGCCCTTAGAGGTCCGACAAAACGCGCTATTCGTACCTCAGCGCCTCGATCGGATCTAACGTCGACGCTCAAGGTGGGCGGGCATACGCTCACGCATACCTATGGTTGGAACAGCAGCTGCAACAGCGCGACCTGCCGGATCGTCGTCCCGATTCCCGCCGACTCGCTGACTCTGTGGACGGGGTGGTACGCGGATACGCTGCAGGTGAGCGCCACGTCGGGCGGCACGCAGTATACGGCCACCGCCTTCGGGAGCGTCGCGATCGTGAACAGCACGACCTCGCCCTTTGGTGCAGGATGGTGGCTTGACGGCCTCGAGCAACTCGTGCCGGTTGACGCGACGAAAGAACTCTGGGTCGCGGGGGACGGAGACACACGTCTTTACGTATCGACGGGCGTCGACAGCGCTTACACCCCGCAGACCGTGGTGGATCGTCCGGATACGCTCATTCACACGGCGAGCGGGACGTGGCAGCGCCACCTCCGGAACGGCGCGTACGTGGAGTGAATCGTCCCGAGTTCTCCGGAGGCTCAGTTGGTTGAGCGCACACGCGACAATCATCAGTCGCGTGTGCGCGGTAACGCCGCTCGTCACGCGCCCATCGTCGGAGATGTCAGACATGCGGCATAAGGTTGCGTGCGACATCACCGACAAAACCGCTATTCGTACCTCAGCGCCTCGATCGGATCTAACGTCGACGCCCGGCGCGCTGGCCACACCCCGAACACCACGCCCACCCCCGTCGCAAAACTGAACGCGATCACCACCGACGTGAGATTCACCATCGTCGGCCACCCCATCACCCGGCTCAGCTGCGACGCGGCGACCATCCCCGCGCCGATCCCGAGCGCGCCGCCGAGCAGCCAGAGCACCACCGACTCTGCCAAAAACTGCAGGAGAATATTGATCCGCGTCGCGCCGCGCGCCTTGCGCACGCCAATCTCCCGCGTCCGCTCCGTCACCGGCACGAGCATGATGTTCATGATCCCGATGCCGCCCACGAGAAGGCTCACGCCCGCAATGCCGGCGAGCAGCAGCGTGAACGTCGCGGTTGTCTCGCTCAACGTACTCAAGAGTTCGGCCCGATTGCGAATCCGGAAGTCTTCGGGCGCGCCCAGGCGGGTCTTGTGCAAGCGTCTGATGGCCGCAGAAATCTCGGCCACCGCGCTTAGGAGAGAATCTACCCAGCTCGCGAGCGCCCAGATGTCGTCGATGTGATCCGTGCCGATCACCTGGAACCGGCTCGTCTGGAACGGGATCATGATCACCACGCTGACCACGACACTGCCGACGTACGACGCGTCCGGCAACCAGATCGCGTCCAACACCTACGTGCAGCGCTATCTCTCCACCGACCAGTGGGGGGACGACATCCTCGGCCCCGCGGACGCGGGCCAGTCGTACGTGCGGAACTACTACGACGCCGGCGAGCGGCTCCGCGTGAGCCAGCGGAGCTACTTCTTCACCGACCCGGGGAACAACCCGCGCTACCGGATGGCGTATCAGGAGTACTTCTACGATGCTCTGGGCCGCCGCATCGCGATGCGGAGCCAGCGCGACTCGAGCTGCACCGACACCGGGGACACCGGGAGCCCGGGCTGGGACTGCGCGCAGACGATGGAGCGCTACGCGTGGGATGGG
>JBOHTH010000226.1:0-18300 GCA_050733535.1 Gemmatimonadaceae bacterium
CACCACAAGCCCAACTCGTACGGAGCGAAGGAAGCGATGCTCGTCCGGCGTTTCGCGAACCAGCTCGCGACGACTCTGCACATCCACGACCTGCGCAACCCGCTGCTCGACACGGTTTCGCGGATCACCCGCGAGCTCGAGACGCTCACCGAGTCGGCCCGCACGCTGCGCACGGGAGGCGAGGCCGCCGCGCGCACCGCGGCGGGGATCACGCGCGGCATCGCTGAGGAGGCCGAGCAGGTGCAGTCAAGTCTCGAGATGACGCGCGCGCTTCTCGAGGCCACCGGCCGCGTCGTGAGCGACGCGCGCGACGCGGCAGGGTCGAGCCGGGGAGCGACCAACATCGCCGCGACGAACCGCGAGAAAATCGCGCTCGCGATCGAGCGCCTCGTCGAGGCGAAGAAGTTCGTCGGCGAGAGCGGGGCCCAAATCGACGCGCTCGCGGTGAGCACGCGCCGGATCACGGATTTCATCGCGATCATCTCGCAGATCGCGGACCAGACCAACCTGCTCGCACTGAACGCCGCGATCGAGGCCGCGCGCGCCGGTGCGCAGGGGCGCGGCTTTGCCGTGGTGGCAGAGGAGGTCCGGACGCTCGCAGAGGAGAGCCGGCGCGCGAGCGTCGAGGCGGGAGAGATCCTCCTGCGATTCGAGGCGCAGATGCGCAGCGTCGCGCAGCAGATGGCGAGCGGCCAGGCACTCGTGGCCGATGTCGAGCAGCTCTCCGGGTCGTCCCGCGGCGCGCTCGAGCAGATCGTACAGTCGACCGCGCAGAGCGCCGAAAGCGCGCAGCGCATCGCGGCGACGTCGAGCGAACAAGAGGGGGAGTTCACCATTCTCCTCGAGCGCGTGGCGCGCGTATCCGAGATCGCCGGACGCAATCGGGTCGGCGCGGAGCAGGTCACGTCGAGTGCGGTGGACCAGGCCGAGGCGCTGCGCGGCCTCGAAGGGGCGATCAACGGACTGCGCGACGTCGTCACGAGCCTCAACGACCTCGCGCACCGCATCACCAACGTCGCGTGACGCAGGCGCCCGGCCCCGAACTTCCGCCGTGGGCGCACGCCGGCGAGAAAAGGCGCGCCCACATCGCGCGCGTCACGGCGCTGCTCGACCGCTGGGCGGCCGAGATGGCCCTCTCTCCGGCCGACGCGAGCGCATGGCACGACGCCGGGCGCTGGCACGACGCGCTGCGCGATGCGCCGGAAAGCGAGCTCCGCGAGCTCGTCAAGAGCACGCCGTTAGCGGCGTCACCCACCGGCGTCCTCCACGGCCCCGCTGCGGCGGAGCGCCTCGAACGCGAAGGCGAGACGCGCGCCGGTCTTCTGCTGGCCGTCCGTTGGCATACGGTGGGAAACGTGGAATGGGACCACACCGGTCGCGCGCTGTTCATGGCCGATTTTCTCGAACCCGGCCGCGGCTTCATGCGCGACGACCGCTCATTTCTCGCCTCCCACCTGCCGACCGACTTCGACGGCGTGTTCCGTCAGGTCGTGCGGATGCGCCTCGAGTGGACGCTTCGCGAAGGGAAGCCGCTCTTTCCGGAAACGGCCCTCCTCTGGAACTCGGTGCACGGGTCGTGAATCGCAGCGCACGCGCGAAGGCGACACGATGGATTGTGCTCGGCGGCGTCGTGCTCGTGTCATCCGGAGCGCTGGCGCGATTGTATTTGCGCTCTGGTCCCCGCCTTCGCGCGTCGAACACGGTGCGCGGCCACGTTGTCCCCACGGGCGCGCACGTTCGCGTCGAGGTGCTCAACGCGACCGATACCAAAGGGCTCGCCCGCCGCGCGATGCTCGTGCTCCGCGGCGCAGGCTTCGACGTCGTGTTTTTCGGGAACAGCGCCGAGCGGGCGGACACCACGCGCATCCTCGACCGCTCGGGGCACGCCGACTGGGCCGCGCTCGCCGGGCGCGCGATGGGACGGTCGCGCGTCGAGGAGAAACCGGACAGCTCCCGATTTCTCGACCTGACGGTGTTAGTCGGACGGAACTGGACGCCGCCGCTGGAGCCGCTCTACCCGTAGCTGGCCGCATGCGGCGGCGATGTCCACGCCGCGACTCTTGCGCACAGCCACCTCCACACCGAGCGCGCGCAGGCGCTCGGCAAACGCCGCGATCGTCTCGCGCGATGCGGGCACGAATCCCATCGATCCACCCGGGTGCAGGGGGATCAGGTTCACGAACGCCTTGCAACGGCGCGCGAGCCCCGCGAGCTCCGTCGCGATTGCCGGCGTGTCGTTCACGTCGCCGAGCATCACGTACTCGAACGTCACGCGACGGTCGAAGTCCGCGGCCGCCGCGATCACGTCGGCAAGCGGAAACTTGGTGTTCACCGGCATGAGCGTCGCGCGCAGCGCGTCGGACGGCGCGTGAATCGAGATTGCGAGGCGGAACTGCTCCTTCCGAGCGGCGAGCGCCTCGATCCCCGGGAGCCAGCCGACGGTCGAGACGGTGATGTGGCGCGCGCCGATCCCAAATCCGCGCGGATCGTTCAGCACCGTGAGCGTCTTGTCCACGGACTCCCAGTTCATCAGGGGTTCGCCCATGCCCATGAAGACGATGTTCGTCGCGAACAGCGGCGGTGACAGCATCGCGAGTTCTCGAACCTGCCCCGCGATCTCGTGCGCTGTGAGGTTCCGGACGAAGCCCATGGCGCCCGTTGCGCAGAATGAGCACTTGAGTGCGCACCCCGCCTGCGACGACACACACAGCGTCATGCGGTCGCCATCCGGGATCGCGACCGTCTCAATGGCCTGGCCGTCGGCCATCGTGAAGAGGAACTTTCGGGTGCCGTCCGTCGACTGCTGTTCCGCGGCGAGCGCGAGGCGCGGGAGCACGAAGTGCTCGTCGAGGAGCGCGCGGAAGGCCTTGGGCAGGTCGGTCATCGCCTCGAACGTCGCGGCGGGCGTGCTTCCCCAGAGGTGTCGAGCCGCCTGGCTTCCGCGGTATGGCGGCACCCCGTGCGACTGCGCGAATGCGCGCAGCGCCGCCTCGGCCTCCGCCGGTGCGAGGTCGAGGAGGTTCGTCCGGATCATGATCGGCAACGCTATATCCTGCATTGGGTTAAGTTAGTCGATCTCCAGTGTTTTTCGCCACCCTTCGGCTACCATCAAGTGTCGATGCCGCTTATATTTAAGGCACTTCAAGTGGAGTTTCCCCTGTTCCTCAGCGAGCTGCTATCAACGGAACGCGTGCGTGTTCCGCTCTGCAGCCACTCAAAAGCCGACCTCCTGCGCGAACTCGTTCGATTGGCCGTCGGCGATGCCGATGAGCAGACGGTAGCCGGCATCGTCGATGCCGTCGAAGACCGAGAGGCCCAGGTCAGCACGGCGTTGGGCGGAGGGCTGGCCGTGCCACACGGCAGGACAGATCTCGTGTCTCAGGTGCGCCTCGCGGCTGGAA
Organism: Gemmatimonadaceae bacterium; assembly: GCA_050733535.1. Lineage (GTDB taxonomy): Bacteria > Gemmatimonadota > Gemmatimonadetes > Gemmatimonadales > Gemmatimonadaceae > Fen-1231. The sequence continues at coordinate 3,402 of JBOHTH010000226.1, forward strand.
TCGTGCGTGCGGTTCCAGACTACGTGGGGCTCGACGGCTCTCCTGTGCGGGTCGCGTTCCTGGTGCTCACCCCCGTGGCCGCCAGCAACCAGCACGTGAAGTTGCTCTCGAGGATCGCGTGCCTCATGCATGACCCTGCGTCGAAGGAAGCGTTGCTCGCGTCGGATTCCGCGGACGATTTCCTGCGTGTGATCTACGCCGCCGAAGCGGCATGACATTCCTATTCCCCAGGCATTTTACGTGACCGCTTCGCCAGACCGCCCCTCGGCAGCCACCTCCCTTCGCACGCACCTCGCTGGATCGCTCCGCGCGGCGGACGCCGGCACGCGCGTCCGCCTCGGCGGCTGGGTGCACCGCTCACGCAACCTCGGTGGAATCGTCTTCATCGACCTGCGCGACCGCGCGGGGATCGTCCAGCTGTCGTTCGGTACGGACTGGGCAAGCGCGGAGTCCATTGCGCGCGCGGCTGCGGTCGGCGTAGAGAGTGTGGTGATTGTCGAGGGTACGGTCGCAGCGCGATCGGCGGAGACGCGCAACGCCGAAATGGACAGCGGCGAGGTCGAAGTGCGCGCGACGTCGATCGAAGTCGTCGGAGCGGCGGAGACACCGGCGATTCCGGTTGCGCGCGGCAAAGGGGAGAAACTGCCATCCGAAGAGCTTCGCCTCCGGCACCGCTATCTCGACTTGCGGCGTCCAGAATTGCAGCAGAGTCTCATCCTGCGACACAGGCTGCTGCAGCTGACCCGCCGGTATCTGAGCGAACGAGGCTACCTCGAGCTCGAAACGCCGATCCTCACCAAACCGACGCCGGAGGGTGCGCGCGACTATCTCGTGCCGAGCCGTGTGCATGCGGGCGAGTTCTACGCGCTGCCGCAGTCGCCGCAGATCTACAAGCAGCTCTTCATGGTGAGCGGGTTCGATCGCTACTTCCAGATCGCACGCTGCTTTCGCGACGAGGACCTGCGTGCCGACCGGCAGCCGGAGTTCACGCAGATCGACATCGAGGCGTCGTTCGTGCAGAGCGATGACATCCTCTCGCTTGCCGAAGGGTTGATCGGCGCGCTCTGGCGCGAGGCAGGCCACGAGGTTCCGGAACACTTCCAGCGCATGACGTATGCAGATGCGATGGAGCACTACGGCTGCGACCGACCCGATCTCCGCTATGATCTCGCAATCGCCGACTATAGCGCCGCGTTCCGCGAGCTCGAGTTCGGCATCACGCGATCGGCGCTCGCCGCGGGCGGCCGCGTGCGCGGGATTGTCATTCCCGGCGGCGGAGCGTGGAGCCGGAAACAGGTCGACGAACTCGAAGCAATTGCCAAGAGCGCCGGCGCCCTCGGCCTCCTGCGGGTAAAACGCACCGACGGGAAGTACGACGGCCCCATCGCGAAATTTCTCACGCCCGCCGCGCAGGCGGCGCTGGCACTGGATGAGGGCGCGCTCGCGTTGTTTGTCGCCGGGGCTGACCGCGTGACGAATCCGGCGCTGGACCGGGTGCGGCAGGAGTGCGCAGCGCGCCTGGGCCTCGCCGATCCCGACGCGCGCCGTTTCCTGATCGTGACCGATTTCCCGATGTTCGATCGCGATCCGGACTCGGGAGCGCTGGGCGCCGTGCACCATCCGTTCACCGCACCCAACCCGGCCGACATGGCCGCAAATCCTGACGCACCACACCTCTGGCGGGCGCTCGCGTACGATGTGGTGCTCAACGGGCTGGAGCTGGGCGGCGGAAGTATTCGCACGCACGACTACCCAACCCAGTCGCGCATGTTCGCTCTGCTCGGCATCGGCGACGCGGCGGAGCAGCAGCGGCGGTTCGGATTTCTTCTCGAAGGGCTTCGTGCCGGCGCGCCGCCTCACGGTGGAATCGCCTTCGGCGTGGATCGCATAGCCATGCTGCTCGCCGGCGCCAGTTCACTTCGTGACGTCATCGCCTTTCCGAAGACCACCGCGGCGCGCGCGCTGTTCGAGGGCGCTCCGTCGACAGTGCCGGCTGAGGAGATGCATGCCCTGCACATCAGGCCGGAGGACGCCTGATGTCGGACGACACGGCGGCAGGACCGGGCGCGCACGACACGATCACGACCCGCCTGTCGACGGAAGGCGCGGATCTGCTCACGCTCGCCGGTGTTTCGGACGCGAACCTGCAAGAGCTGCAGAAACTTTTCCCGGTGCGCGTGACGCTTCGTGGCGACGCGATGGCGCTCAGCGGTGCTGCGGATTCCGTGCAGAAGGCGGTCCCGGTCGCGCAGCGCATGATCGACGCCGCCAAGCAGCGCGCGCCACTCGAACCCGACGATGTGCTGCGCATGTCGATGGAAAACGGAAAGGACGCCGGGACGGGCGAGCGGATCGTGCTCCCCGGTGTGCGCAAGATCATCCAGCCCAAAACATCGGGGCAAGCCGCGTATCTGCAGGCAATTGCCGACAACGACATCGTCGTCGGCATCGGCCCGGCCGGCACGGGCAAGACGTATCTCGCGGTCGCGGCCGCCGTCGACGCGCTCTCGCGCAAGCGCGTGAAGCGCATCGTCCTCGCGCGGCCGGCTGTCGAGGCGGGCGAGTCGCTCGGCTTTCTCCCCGGCGACATGCAGGCCAAGGTAGACCCCTATCTGCGCCCGCTGTACGACGCGCTCGAGGACATGATGCCGCAAGAGCGCGTGCTGAAGTCGCTCGAAACGCGCGTGATCGAGATCGCTCCGCTCGCGTACATGCGGGGCCGCACGCTCGCGGACGCGTTCGTCATTCTGGACGAGGCGCAGAACGCAACCGCGCTGCAAATGAAGATGTTCCTCACGCGCCTCGGCGTGAACTCGCGCGCCGTGATCACCGGCGACAAGACGCAGGTCGACCTTCCGAAGCGCGAGGAGAGCGGGCTCGCCCAGATCGAACGCATCTTGCCGGGAATCGAGGGGATCGCGTTCCACTATCTGAGCGATGCCGATGTGATCCGCCACCGCCTCGTGCGCGACATCATCAAGGCGTACAGCGCCGAGGCCGAGGCGTGAGCGCGCTCGCCGTCGCCGTGCAGCGCGAGGGGGTGCGCTCGCCGGTGTCGGAAACGCGCCTCGCAGCGGCAGCACGGAGCACGCTGCGCGCAGAGCAGGTGCGTCACGCGCTGGTCTCTGTCACGCTCGTGACCGCGCCGCGCATCGCGGCGCTGAACCGCAAGCATTTGCGTCATCGGGGCGCGACCGACGTGATCTCGTTCGGGTTCGCACGCGAACGTGGCGGTCCGGTGGTCGCGGACATCTACATCGCGCCCGCCGTCGCCGCGCGCAACGCGCGACGCCATGGGGTCCGCGTTCGCGAGGAGCTCGTCCGGCTCGTGGTGCACGGCGTGCTGCACGCACTCGGGTATGATCATCCGGAAGGTGACGCGCGGTTGCAATCGCCGATGTGGCGACGGCAAGAGACGCTCGTCCGCCGCGCCATGCGGCGCACGCCGTGACGGCCGTCGCCGCACTGCTCGCCGCGCTCGCGGCCGCGGGCGCGGCGCTGTGCGCCCTTGCGGACGGTGCGCTGCTCTCGATCGACGACGACGCGCCGCCCGCGTCGCTGACGGTGGCGGCGATCGTCGCCCGGCGGGAGCCCGCGCATCGCGCGCTCGCGTTCGGCCGCATCATGGCGCTCCTGCTGGCCGGCGCGCTCACTGCCGGCGCCATCGTGTCGAGCACGCTCCCGGCGAACGACATCGCACCGGTCGTGCTGCTGGCCGGAGTCGTGATCGTCGTGCTCGCCGAGAGTTCGGCGCGGATCGCGGGCGACTCGCTCGGGGCGCCGGCCGTGGCGTCGCTCGGCCCGTTCATTGCGGCCGTCGAATGGGTTATGCGTCCCGTGGTCGCCTTCGGGTCGTGGAGTGACGCGCTGTTGAATCACCTCCTGCCTGCGTCAGCGCCGGACAGCGAAGACCGTGAGGCCACGCTCGAACAATTTCGCGAAGTGGTCGAGGCCGAGGCGGATGTCACGCGCGACGAGGCGGTGCTCCTGCGCGGAGTGTTCTCGCTTGGCCACACGGCTGTCCAGGACATTATGGTACCGCGTGTGGACATCATCGGGATCGACCGCAACACGGCGTGGTCGGAAGTAATCGATCGCGTGCGGAGCGCGCAGCACGCGCGCCTCGTCGTGTTCGACGGGACGCTCGACGAAGTCGTCGGGGTGCTGTATGCGAAAGACCTGCTTGCTCCGGTCATCGCCGACGCCGAACCCACCGCGGGATGGCTCTCGCTCGTGCGCCCGGCGACCTTCATTCCCGCAGCGAAGCACGTCGACCGCCAATTGCGCGAGTTCAAGGCGAGCCACCGGCACATCGCAATCGTCGTTGACGAATACGGCGGCACGGCGGGGCTCGTCACGCTCGAAGACGCGCTGGAGCTGATCGTCGGCGAGATCCGCGACGAGAACGATGTCGAGGCACCCGACGTCGAGCGCGAAGATGACGACAAATTCTGGGTATCGGCGCGCGTGACGCTCGACGAGCTCAGCGAGCTCACGGGACAGGACTTCACGCACGAGGATGTGCAGACGGTCGGCGGGCTGGTGTACGAACTGGTCGGAAGCGTGCCGCGGGCCGGCGAGTCGCTCACGGTTGGAAACTTCAAGCTCGTCGTGGAGCGCGTGGTGCGCCGCCGCGTCGAGCGCGTGTATCTCGAGCGCGTGCACCCGGCCGCCGAAGACGCCGCGTGACGACCTTCGCCCTGATCCTCCTGCTCGCCACGCTCGTCGGCTGCCTCACCGCGGCGGCGACCGCCGTGCGATCAGTGAGCCGGATCTGGCTTCGCCACTGGACGGAACAGCAGCTGGCCGGGACCCCGGGTGCAGAGCCCGTGCTCGACCGGCCGGGGCGCTGGCTGTTTGCCGCGGGAACAGGAATAGCGGCGATCGTATTCACCATCGGCGCGGTGATCGGGTTGCGCGAGACCGTCACGGGTGCGGTCGAACAGATTCTCATGGCGACGGGGCTGCTGATGATCGTCGGCCAGCTCTTGCCGCGTGCGCTCGGGCAGCGATGGGCAACGTCGCTCGTGCCGGCGCTCGTGCCGGCGCTCAGCGCGCTGGAATGGCTGTACGTCCCGTTCAGGAAGGTGTCCGCGCTGTTCGTGGCGCGCCGGGCGCACGCCGAGGCAGCGGGTGCCGGGCACGATGCGCACGACGCGCTCGAGGACCTGCTCCGCGAAGGCGAACTCGAGGGCGTCGGCGAGGCGTCGGAGAGCGCCATCATCAGCGGCGTCGTCGAGTTCGGTGAGAAACTTGCCATCGAGGTGATGACGATGCGTGCCGACATCATCGCCGTGGATCGGGCGATGCCGGCCGCGGAGATCGCGCGGATCGTTTCGCAGTCGAAGTACAGCCGCATCCCGGTGATCGACGGCGATCTCGACCATGTCGCCGGGCTCGTGCATTCGTTCGACGTCCTGGCCGATCCCGGACGGCCCGTGAGGGCGCTGCGCCGCGTTGCGATGGTGCCCGCCGCCACGCCCTGCCATGAGCTCATGCGCAGCATGCTGCGCGAGCACGTGCACCAGGCGATTATTCAGGGCGTCCTCGGCGAGACGCTCGGGCTCGTCACACTCGAGGACCTCGTCGAGGAACTCGTCGGCGACATCAGTGACGAGCACGACGAACCGAGCATAGCAACTTTGTGAGCACTCTCGCGCTCCCCGAAACGGCTTCGGCCGGACTCCGCTCGCTTGGCGCCGATTTCGGCGCCGGCAGAAAGGCCGCGCTCGCCCGCGCCGTCAGCATCGTCGAGAACCAGCGCGACGGCAGCGACGTGCTGCTCGCCGCGATGCATCCGCACATCGGCCGCGCGCACCGGATCGGGATCACCGGTCCTCCGGGAGCTGGAAAGAGCACGCTCACCACGCTGCTCGCCGCGGAACTTCGCAAAGCAGGGCTCACCGTCGGCATCATCGCTGTCGATCCGACGTCGCCGTTCACGGGCGGCGCGCTTTTGGGTGACCGGGTGCGCATGGAATCGGTCGCACTCGATCCAGGGGTGTTCATCCGGTCCATGGCGACACGGGGATCGCTCGGCGGGCTTGCGGCCGCCACCCGTGAAGTTTGCGACGTGCTGGACGCGTTCGGCGTGGACCGGATTCTCGTGGAAACCGTCGGCGTCGGCCAGAGCGAGCTCGATATTGCGCGCACGGTCGACAGCAGCGTTGTCGTGCTCACGCCCGAGTCGGGCGACTCGATCCAGACGCTGAAGGCGGGGCTCATGGAGATCGCCGACTTGTTCGTGGTCAACAAGGCCGACCGTCCGGGCGCAGACCGGCTCCGTAACGATCTGGAGCTGATGCTCGGCCTGCGCAGCGGCGCCGTGACGGGTGATGCGTCAGGGCACCATGGAGTCGACTTCAAGGCGGCGATGAATCCGGCCAAGGCGGCCCGCGCGCTCGCCAGCGCCGACAACGACGCAAAGTGGACGCCGTCTGTGCTCCGTTGCGTGGGCACGGCCGGCGAGGGGATCACCGAGTTGCTCACCGCCATCGACCGCCATTTTGGCTATCTTGAACGAAGCGGTACGCTCGTCTCTCGCCGCCGCGCGCGGCTGCGCGAGCGGGTGGTTGATGTCGTCGAACAGCGGGTCAGGCGCCGGCTCTGGACCGACGCTGCGACAAGCGAGTGGATCACGGAACGCATTCCGGAGTTGGAATCCGGGAAGACCACGCCGTATGCGGTGGCCGACGCGCTGCTGGCGCGCAGCGGAGATCTCCTGATCGGAGCGAAATTACCATGACAGGGATTGGCAACGAGACGGACGCGACCCTCGCCGAGATGCAGGAGGAGCTGGATCGCCTCCGCAGCGAAGTGGCCGCATGGCGCGCCAGCTTCGAGAAGTCGAGGACGCGGGATATCGCGTTCACGAACTCGGCCGGTGAAGTCGCACCGCTCTATTCCGCAATGGATCTCGCGGGCTCCGGGGGTGCGGCGTTCGAAGTGCCTGGCAGGTATCCCTACACGCGCGGGATCCACGCGTCCGGTTATCGCGGCCGCTTATGGACGATGCGCCAGTTTGCCGGGTTTGGTTCGGCCAAGGAAACCAACGAGCGGTACAAGTTCCTCCTCGCGCACGGCACCACCGGACTCTCGGTCGCGTTCGACTTTCCGACGCTGATGGGATACGACTCCGACCACGCGCGGTCGGAGGGTGAGGTGGGGAAGTGCGGCGTGGCGATCAGTTCGCTCGCCGACATGGAAACCCTGTTCGCCGGCATTCCACTCGGCGACGTCTCGACCTCCATGACGATCAACGGCCCCGCAATCATCCTCTGGTGTTTTTATATCGCGGCAGCCGAAAAGCAGGGCGTCAGCGCGGACAAGCTCCGCGGCACCGTGCAGAACGACATCCTGAAGGAATACATGGCGCAGCACGCCTGGTGCTTCCCGATCGAGCCCGCGCTGCGCCTGATCGTCGACATGTTCGAGTGGGGATCGAAGCATGCCGCGCTCTGGAATACGATTTCGATTTCCGGTTACCACATTCGCGAGGCGGGATCGACCGCGGCGCAGGAGCTCGCATTTACGCTCGCCGACGGCTTCACGTACGTCGAGCGCGGGCTCGCGCGCGGGCTGAACATCGACGATTTCGCGCCGCGGCTCTCGTTCTTCTGGGACATCCACAACGATTTCTTCGAGGAGATCGCAAAGTTGCGCGCCGCGCGCCGCATCTGGGCGCGCCACATGAAGGAGCGCTATGGCGCAAAGGATCCGCGGTCATGGATGATGCGGTTCCACTCGCAGACGGCCGGCGTCACGCTCACCGCGCAGCAGCCCATGAACAACATCGTCCGCGTCGCATACCAGGCCATGGCCGCGGCGCTGGGCGGCACGCAGTCGCTGCATACCAACTCGATGGACGAGACGCTCGCACTGCCGACGGAGCACGCCGTGCAGGTCGCGCTGCGCACACAGCAGGTGCTCGCGTTCGAGAGCGGCGTAGCGAACGTGATCGATCCGCTCGGCGGGTCGTACTACGTGGAGAAACTCACGGACGATCTCGAGCGCGAGGCGGAGGCGATGTTCGCCGAGATCGCGAGCGTGGATGGCGTCGTGCGCGGGCTGGAGACCGGGTGGTTCCAGCGGAAGATCGCCGAGGCGGCGGCGCGGCAGCAGTGGGAGATCGAGCAGCACCGGCGGCTGATTGTCGGAGTGAACGAGTTTGTCACCGAAGACGGCGACGCCCTGTCGATTCCGCTGCTGAAGATCGACGAACAGGCTGCGCGCGATCAGGCCGCCGCACTCGCGAAGCTCCGCAAGACACGCGACAACGCGCTGTGCGAGAAGAATATCGCAGCACTGCGGACCGCCGCGGCGACGAATACGAATGTCGTGCCGTTCATTCTTGATTGTGCGCGGTCGTATTGCACGCTGTACGAGATTCGCGCCGCGCTCGAAAGTGTGTTTGGCGCGTATCGCGAACCGGTGTTTTTCTGACCGAATGGTGGCGCGACTACTTCGACGCGCAGTACCTGCTCGAATACGAGCCGATCTTTTCGCTCGTGAACGACCGGCGGGATGCCGCGCGGATCATGGAGGTTCTGGAGCTGCCGTCTGGCGCGCGGATTTTGGATGTGCCGTGCGGCCAGGGGCGGCATGCGCATCTGCTTGCTGAGGCGGGCTTTGATGTCACCGGCCTCGACTACTCCACCGAACTTCTGAAGCGCGCGAAGGCGCGCGGCACGGGGAGGCATCTGCGGTACGAGCGCGGCGATATGCGCGCGCTGCCAAAGAAATGGACCGGCCGCTTCGACGCGGTCCTGAATCTTTTCACGAGCTTCGGCTTTTTCGCTCATCCCGCCGATGATGCGAAAGTCATTCGCGAGTTTGCGCGGGTCCTCCGGCCCGGCGGCGTCCTGCTCTGGCACGGCGGAAGCCGCGACGGCGTGGTGCGCTCGTTCATCACGCGCGACTGGTGGTCGTCGAACAACGGGACGATGATCGGGCACGAACGCAGCTTCGACCCGCTCTCGGGAGTGCTCACCGTGCGCACGACGGTGAAAGGGAAGGGGAAAGCCGTCGAGCGCGAGCACAGGATTCGCCTGTACACGGCGACGCGGCTCGGCGAGTTGTGCGCGGATGCGGGGCTGATCGTGGAGCAGGCGTGGGATGGGTGGCGGGACAGGCCGCTCGGCAGGAAATCGAGCGAGATGCTTCTTCTCGCTCGGAAGGAGGGGTGAGAGATAACGCGAGTTGACGCGTTTCTTGTTGGTTGGTTAACTGAGGTAAAAAGTGACTGGCTTTGCGCTGGCCAGTTTTCTCACTTCAGTTAACGAACCAACAAGAAACGAGTTAACTCGCCGTTAGGGAATCAGGCCACCGCCGTCTGCAGTTGCCCACATCACTCCCGCCACCCAAATTCAATCAATGCCACGCCCCATCAGAGTCCTCGTCGCAAAGCCCGGCCTCGACGGCCACGACCGCGGGGCCAAGGTCGTCGCCGCTGCGCTGCGTGATGCGGGAATGGAGGTCATCTACACCGGGCTCCACCAAACCCCGGAGATGATCGCAAGCGCGGCGATTCAGGAGGACGTCGACGTGGTTGGCCTCTCGATTCTCTCCGGCGCGCACATGACGCTTTTCCCCCGTGTCCACGAGTTGCTCAAGGCCGAGGGGCGCGGTGATATCCTGGTAACTGGCGGCGGGATCATCCCTAAGGAAGACATGGACAAGCTGCAAGCGCTTGGCGTTGGAAAGCTTTTTGGACCAGGCACTTCCACTGCCGACCTCGTGCAATACATCAAGGATTGGTTCGCCCAGAACGAATCGCGGCGCGCGCAGGAAGTGTGACCTCGAGACTGCGAGAGCTCAGCGCCGCCACGCGCGAGCTCGAAGCGCGACTCCGCGAAGGCGGAGGGCCGGACAAAGCGTCCAAACAGCACAAGCAGGGAAAACTCACCGCCCGCGAGCGCGTCACGCAGCTCATGGATGCGGATTCGCATTTCCTCGAGATCGGCCTGCTCGTCGCCTACGATCGCTATGAGGGTCAGGCGCCGGGGGCTGGAGTGATCACGGGCATCGCGATGGTCGACGGCCGCGAATGCGTGGTGGTCGCCAACGATGCCACCGTGAAGGCCGGATCGTGGTGGCCCGAGACGATCACGAAGATTCTCCGCGCGCAGGAAGTCGCCATGCGCTGCCGGATTCCGATCGTGTATCTCGTCGACTCCGCCGGCGTGAACCTGCCGTATCAGGGCGGTGTTTTCCCGGGCCAGTACGGCGCGGCGCGCATCTTCTATTACAACTCGCTCATGCGCCGGTATCTGCGAATCCCGCAGATCGCGGCCGTAATGGGACAGTGCGTGGCAGGCGGAGCGTACCTGCCGGCGCTATCCGATGTGATTCTGATGGTGAAGGGGACGTCGTTCATGGGGCTTGCCGGGCCGAATCTTGTGAAGGGGGCCACGGGCGAGACGGTTGACTCGGAGACGCTCGGCGGAGCGGTGATGCACACTGAAGTAAGCGGGGTCGCCCACTATGCGGTGGAGAATGATGCGGAGTGCATCCGAAAGATTCGCGAGCTGGTGAGTCGTGTGCCGCGAACGGCAGGTGTGAGTAACCAGACTTCAGTCGACAGGCTCGAGTCGTACGCGCCGGCGATGGACCCCGGGAAACTTTACGATCTGTTGCCGTCTGACCATCGGATGTCATACGACATGCATGCGATCCTCGAGTGCATCGTGGACGCGGGGTCGCTCGACGAGTTCCAGCAGAATCTCGCGAAGGAAATGATCTGCGCGGACGCACGGATCGACGGAATCCAGGTCGGGATCATCGCGAACCAGCGCGGACTCGTGAAGGGCCGGGCAGGGGAGAAGCCGCGATTTGGCGGGATCATCTACGCCGAGAGCGCGGAGAAGGCGGCGTACTTCATCGACCGGTGCAGCCGTGCCGGAATGCCGCTCATCTTCGTGCAGGATGTCTCCGGCTTCATGGTCGGCCCGGAGGCGGAGCATTCGGGAATCATCCGGTCTGGCGCGCGTTTTGTCGAAGCGATGGCGACGGCCGTATCACCGAAGATCGTGCTCACCGTCAACCACGCATCGGGCGCCGGATACTACGCGATGGCGGGTCAGGGGTTCGACCCTGATTTCATTTTCTCGTGGCCGTCCGGCCGAATGGGCGTGATGGAAGGGGAAGCCGCGGTGCAGGCCGTGCACGGGCCGGCGATGGACGCCGCGAAGAAAGCCGGCGAGCCCGTTGCGCAGGCGGTCAGCGATTCAGCCGCGGAGATGCGCGCCGACTACGACGAACAACTCGACGCACGCTACGCTGGCGCGCGAGGCTTCATCGACTCCATCGTTTACCCTGAGGATACGCGCACCGTGCTCGCCATGGCGCTGCGCAGCGCGCTGCAGAATTCCGGGCCCCATCTCGGTGCTTTCGTCCTCCCCGCGCGCATGGAGGCGGCCACCTCGTGACCGCAAAGAAAATCGTGCGCGTCGCTGGCGCGCAGGGCTTTTGGGGTGACTGGCCCGAGGCCCCGCGACGCCAGGCCGAAGGCGGCCCCGTGGACTACTTGATGCTCGACTACCTCGCGGAAGTCACGATGTCCATTCTGCAGAAGCAGAAGGAGCGTGATCCGTCGGCGGGGTATGCCAAGGATTTCGTCGGCGCGATGGAATCGGTGCTGAGCGGCGTCGCCGAGCGCGGGATCAAGGTGATCGCGAATGCGGGTGGGGTGAATCCGGAAGGGTGCGCCGCGGCGGTGCTGGAGATGGCGCGCGCGCACGGCGCGGCCGGAAAGCTGCGCGTCGGCGTCGTGACCGGCGACAACCTGCTCCCCCGCATCGATGAATTGCTCTCAGCCGGCCACGAGCTGAAGAACATGGAGACCGGCGAGCCGCTCTCACAGGTGCGCGACCGCGTGATCGCGGCCAACGCCTACATCGGCAGTGTGCCGATCGTCGAAGCGCTTTCAAAAGGTGCGAACGTCGTGATCACAGGCCGGTCGACCGACACGGCGCTCACGATGGCGCCGCTCCGCTATGAGTTCGGCTGGGGTGCGAACGACTGGAACAAGCTCGCGGCGGGAATCATCGCCGGCCACATCATCGAGTGCGGAGCGCAGTGCTCCGGCGGAAATTGCCTCTATGAGTGGCGGTCGATCGAGAATCTCGCCGACGTCGGGTATCCGATCGTCGAAGCGCAGGCCGATGGCACCTTCGTGATCACCAAGCACCCCAACACGGGTGGCCGCGTTTCCGTGCAGACGGTGACCGAGCAACTCGTATACGAAATGGGCGACCCGCACGCGTACATCACGCCCGATGTCGTCGCGGATTTCACCTCGATCCGCCTCGACGCCGACGGCACCAACCGTGTCCGCGTGTTCGGCATCGAAGGGAAACCAGCGACCGACAAGCTCAAAGTTTCTATTGCATACCGGTCCGGATACAAGGCGGTGGGTTCGCTCGTGTATGCGTGGCCCGATGCGCTCGAGAAAGCGCAGCTTGCCGATCGCGTCCTGCGTGAGCGCCTCGACCGCCTCGGTCTGCACTTCGAGCATGTCGTGTCCGAATTCGTCGGCGCAAGCGCGACGCACGGCCCGCTCGCTGGCGCTGAGGCCGGAAAGCGCGCACCAGAAGTACAGTTCCGGATCGGCGTCCGTGACCCGGACCGCAAGAAGGTCGAGCGCTTCACGCGCGAGATCGTCCCGCTCGTGCTCAACGGACCGCCCAGCGTCACGGGCTTTGCCGGCGGACGGCCGAAGACGGAGGAGATCGTCGCGTACTGGCCGGCACTCGTCGACAAGACTGTCGTCCAGACACAGGTGAAGGTGCTCACATGAGAGTGCGCCTGCTCGACGTTGCGCACGCCCGCTCGGGCGACAAGGGCGACACCGCGAACGTCGGCCTGATCGCCCTCAACGCGGAGTGGTATCCGCTGCTGGAGAAGTACGTCACTCGCGAGCGCGTCGCCGCGCACTTCAAGGGTGTGATCACCGGCGGCGTCGAGCGGTACGAACTGCCCAACCTGCGCGCGCTGAACTTCCTCCTGCATGGCGCGCTCGACGGCGGCGGCACACTTTCGTTGAAGACCGATGCGCAGGGAAAAGTGTTTTCAACCGCACTCCTTCGACTGATCGTGGACATCCCCGACGAAGAGGCGATCGCGCTCGGCGTGCCGCGCGCGACCGACATTCTGTGACGGCACGCATTCGAATCGACACCGCCGGCGCGGTCGGACGGATCACCCTGGCACGGCCGGAAAAGCGGAACGCACTCGACGCGCAGTGCGTGCGCGAACTGGTCGACGCCCTGATGGAGTTCGAGGGCGACGACGCGGTGCGCGCCGTGCTGCTCAGGGCGGACGGCGTGGACTTCTGCGCCGGCGCCGACCTCGACGCGCTCGCCGCGCTGCTTGATGCAAATCAGGAGGCGCATCGCCGTGATGCCGCCGACCTCGGACGGGTGTTCCTGACGATGCGTGGCATGCAGAAGCCGATCATCGCCGCTGTGCAGGGACGCGCGCTCGCCGGCGGCTGCGGCCTCGCGACCGCGTGCGATGTGGTGCTCGCCCGTGACGATTCGCGCTTTGGCTACCCCGAGGTGCGCATTGGGTTCATGCCGGCGATGGTGATGAACATGCTTCGCCGTTCGGTCGGAGAGAAGCACGCGTTCGACCTTGTCGCCTCGGGGCGTACGATCGGTGCGGTGGAGGCGGAGCGGATCGGACTGGTGAGCCGGGTGCTCGCCGCAGCCGCATTCGAGGCCGAGGTCGAGCGCTACGTGCTGGGACTCGCGAGCCACCCGGTTTCGTCCATGGGCCTCACGAAACGCCTCTTTTACCGACTCGATCTGCTCTCATTCCGGGATGGCATCGCGGAGGGTGTTTCGGCAAATGTCGAGGCGCGTCAGACGGAGGCCTTCAGAACCGGGATCCGAAGCCACATGAGGGTCACGGAATCCACGGATCCGGCCGGATGAATCCGCTGCTCGTCGCGCGCCTCGCGCTGGGGGTCGCCGGAATCGTAGTTTGGGGGGTAGGAACGCGAATCCAGAACCCTATCGTGATCTGGACGGGGATCGGATTGCTTGTGCTGACGCTCTTGTTGAGATTTGCGCGTGGGAGACGGGACAACTGAACTGGAGGCTGGACCATGAGGAAAGTGTTGGCGGTACTCGCAGTGGCGGCGTTTGCCACGACGGCGGCGGCGCAGGGCGGCGGTGGAATGAAAGGAATGGCGGGCATGGACGAGCAGAAGGCGGTCACACAGCAAGGTCCGACGCCGGCAGGGTGGTCGATCCGTCCGGACAAGCCGGCAAATCCGACGACGAGCGTGAACTTCGTGACGATGGGCCCCGGAATGCACGTGACGTCAGGGAATACGGCGGCGATATACTGGAACCCCGCCAACACAGCGTCGGGGACATACACGGTCTCGGCGACGTTCGGCGTGCGCTCGATTCCGCTGCACGACGCGATCGGGCTCATCTGGGGCGGAAATGATCTCTCGGGCGACAAGGAGTCGTACGGCTACTTCCTCGTCTACGGCAATGGGACGTTCTCCGTGAGGCATCGCAGCGGCTCGATGTCGGCGAGTGGCCCCAAGAATACCGATGTGCACACGGTAGTCGCACAGACCGCAAACGCGGCGATCAAGGCCGCGCCGGCGGATGGCGGCTCGGCTTCGAACAAGCTCGCAGTGAAGGTCGCTGCGGACTCAGTTCGGTTTTTCGTGAACGACACGCAGGTCGCGGCGGTGGATGCGAAGAACCCGATGATGCCGGCGTCCGGTATCTATGGATTCCGCGTGAATCACGGGATCAGCGTTCACGTTGCGGACTTGAAGAAGCAGTAGCAGTCCGATGTGAGGAAAGACTCATAGCGGTGAGCTGATAGCTATCAGCTCACCGCTATGAGTCTTTCCTCACATCGGACTGCTACTGCT
>JBOHTH010000227.1:0-4688 GCA_050733535.1 Gemmatimonadaceae bacterium
GCTGAGTACAACCTTCGCTTCATTCGCGATACGATGGCGCACGCAGGCGCCTTCACGAGCGTGTCCGGCGCCGGAACGATCGGGGCGGGGATCGTCGGCCTCGCCGCCTCGCTCGGTGCATCGCCGGCCGTGATCGGCGAGCACCCGCGCCGCTTTCTTGCGGTGTGGATCGCGGCGGCGGTCGTCGCGGGTGCGCTTTCGGGGATCGCCATCGGCCGCAAGGCGAGGCGCGCCGGACAGTCGCTCGTGGCCGGGCCGGCGCGGCGGTTCACCCTGGCGTTCGTCCCGGCGCTGGCCGCCGGTGCGGTGCTCACGGTCGCGTTCGTGGCGGGCGGCCAGGCATCGCTCCTGCCGGGGACCTGGCTCGCCGTGTACGGCGCCGCGATTGCGGCGGGCGGTGCGATGTCGGTGAAGTCCGTCCCCGTGATGGGCTGTGCCTTCATCGTCCTTGGCGCGCTTTGCTTCGCGCTCCCAGTGCAGTCGCAGCAGTTTGCCCTCGCCGCCGGATTCGGCGGCCTTCACCTGGCGTTTGGATATCACATCATGAGGCACCACGGTGGCTAAGCAATCGTCGTCTGCAGCCGAACGCCGCGCCGAGCGTGCCGCGCGCGCGACTCCCGCCGGACTTCGCGCACTGAAGGGAGATGAGTCCATGGCGCCGGCACTCGACAAGGTCATCCACGAGCGAATCCGCCTCGGGATCGTGAGTGCGCTCGCCGTGAACGACCGGCTGACGTTCAACGAGCTCAAGCAGCTGCTGCAGACGTCGGACGGCAACGTCAGCGTGCACGCGCGCAAGCTCGAGGACGCAGGCTACCTCTCGTGCACCAAGTCGTTTGACGGCCGGGTGCCGCGAACCGAGTACAAACTCACGGCGGCGGGAAGGAGGGCGCTGGAGAGGTATCTGTCGCACATGGAAGCGCTCATTCAGGCGACGCGTGGGAAGTAGGACCGAAGACCGAAGACCGAAGTTGGAGGCCCGAAGTTGAAGGATGATCCCCCATCGCCGTCATCTTCGGTCCTCGGTCTTCGGTCTTCGGTCCTCTATGCGTACTTAATCCAGCGCATCAACTCCTGAAGATTCGGCCGTTTGCCCGTCATGAGCAGCCCAATCCGATAGATCCGTGCCGCCGCCCAGATCACCGCCAGACAAGCGGCCGCGAGCGCCACCAGCGACCCTGCCAGCTCGAGCGGCGGCACCTGCATCGTCGTCATCCGTACGGGCATGATGACCGGCGCGGTGAAGGGAATGATGCTCAGCGTGACGGCGAGTGTGCTGGACGGGTTGAGCAGAACCGGCTGGAAGAAGATGATGCTCGCGACCAGCAGCAGGATCACCGGCTGGGCGGCCTGCTGCACTTCTTCCTGGCTTCCGACCATGGCGCCGACCGCGGCGAACATCGCCGAGTAGAGCGTGTAGCCGAGCACGAAGAACAGCACGAGCCCGAGGAGGAGCGAGAGCGGAATCGTGGGGAACGTCACGCCCTGCATCTGCGGCATCCCCATCGCCTTTGCCATCACGGCGCCGTACGTGATGAATGCGGCGGCGCTCCCGACCCACACGACCTGCTGGGTGAGCCCGACGGCGCCGACGCCGACGATCTTGCCGGCGAGCAGGACGTCGGGCTTCACGCTCGCCATGATCACTTCGGCCACCCGCGTCATTTTCTCCTCGAGCACGCTGCGCATCACGTTCTGTCCGTAGAGCACGATCATCATATAGAGCATGATCGCGACGATCGCGCCGAAGATGAAGCTCACGATCCCGCTGTCGCCGCGTCCACGCTCGTCGAGGCGGACCGAGGCCAGGTCCACCTTCACGTCGGTCAGCGAATCGATGCGTTCGGGTCTGATCCCCGCGCCCTCGAGGCGCGACGCGATGATCGACTGGCGGATCGCGGTCTCCATGATTTCCATCTGCCCGACGGCCGACGCGTTTCGCCCAGCATAGCGCGCCTTGTAGCCCGTCAGCGTCGCCGAGTCGAGCACGAGGTATCCGGGGCTTACGCTGTTCATGACGTCCTTCGTTGCCAGCGACTCAGCCATCGCGAGCTTCGGCGGGTTGACGTCCTCGACGACGCTCGGGATTGCCTGCGACGAGGTCAGGGCGACCGCGCGCGCACCGAGCTTGCCGCCGGCGGCCGCCGCGGCCGCAGCGTCCTGCTGCTTCGCGAGGCGTTCCGCGACGCGATGCCCGAGGCCCGTGCCTGTCGCGTCGAGAATGTGAATACTTGCGACCTTCGCGTTCTTCATCCCCTTCATCGTCATGTAACTCGGGAGGATGGTGATCGCGGCAAAAAAGACGGGCCCGAAGATGGTCGTGAAGATGAACCACTTCGACCGCACGCGTTCGAGGTACTCGCGCTTGATGACGACCCAAAGTTTATCCATGGCCTGACATCCCCATTTCGACGCCGGTGGCGCCGACTTTCTCGAGGAAGATCTGGTGCAGCGAGGGCTGCACGAGTTCGAATCGCTGGACCTTCGCCCCCGCGTCGATCAGGCGGCGGAGCAGTGCCTGCGGATCGGCGTCCTTCTGCAGCGAAATCTCGAAGAAGCGGTTCGAGTCGTCCACGCGCTCGACCATCTTGTGGTCGCTCAGCACGCGGTTCACGAGCTCCGCGCCACCGCCGCCCGCGAGCGCCAGCGCGACGTTGTTCCCGCCGTGCTCCTGCTTCACGCCGGCGACCGTGCCGTCGAGCACCTTCTCGCCGCGCGCGATGATGCACACCGAGTCGCACATGCGTTCGGCGTTTTCCATCATGTGCGTCGAGAAGATCACTGACTTGCCGCGCTTTTTGAGGTCGACGACGGCGTCCTTCAGCGCCTGCGCGTTGATCGGGTCGAGCCCGCTGAAGGGCTCATCGAGGATCACGAGCTCTGGATCGTGCAGCAGCGTGCCGATGAACTGCACTTTCTGCTGCATACCCCGCGAGAGCTCGTCGATTTTCGACGTTCCCCAGTCCTTGTCGGCCGTCTTGAGCGAGAAGCGCTCCATCCATTCGTCGATGCGCCGGTCGGCTTCGCGCGCGGTGAGCCCCTTGAGCTGGCCGAGGAACCGCAGGACGCGGCGCACCTGCATTTTTTTGTAGAGGCCGCGCTCTTCGGGGAGGTAGCCGACGCGGTCCATGCTTCCCTGGTCGGTGTTGGGCCGTCCGAGGATTGAGATCGTCCCCTCGTCGGGCGCGATGATGTTGAGGATCATCCGGATCGACGTCGTTTTCCCAGCGCCGTTGGGACCGAGGAGGCCGTAGACGGCACCCTTCGGCACCGCGAGCGAGAGCGAGCGGACGGCCTTGAATTCGCCGTAGCTCTTCGAGATTCCCTGGATGTCGAGGGCTGATTCGATCATGGGCTCCCTTGTATGGAGTGCCGCGCGCTCCGAATATACGACAATGCCAGAGCGTGCACGAAACATACGGGCGGGTGGGAACGGAGTTTCGGGCTTCCGCGTGACGCACGCGTGAGCGCTGGAAAAATCGCGGTCATCGCCGGTGCCGGCCCGGCAGGGCTGACGGCGGCGTGGGAGCTGCTCGCGCGCACCGACGTCGTTCCGCTCGTGTTCGAGCGCACGCATGCGACCGGCGGCATCGCGCAGACGTTTGCGTACAAGGGGAATCGCATCGACATCGGCGGTCACCGCTTTTTCTCCAAGAGCGACCGCGTGATGCGCTGGTGGTTCACGAAGCTTCCGCTGCAGGGAAAGCCGGCGGCGGACGAGCGCGAACGACAGCTCGAAGTCGAGTACGGCGTCGAGGCGTCGTTGCGTTCGCTCGCGCCGAAGGGCGCGAGCGGCCCACGCGTGACGGAGACGACTCGTCCCGCGCCAGATCCGGAGGCAGAGGATGGCGTGATGCTGCAGCGTCCGCGGCTTTCGCGCATTTACTTTGGCCGCAATTTCTTTCCGTATCCGATCGGCATCACCCTCTCGGTCGCGTGGCGCCTGGGATTCGTGAACACCGCGCTGATCGGACTCAGCTATATCAAGGCGCAGCTTTTTCCGAGGCGCGACGAGACATACCTCGACGCCTTCTTCATCAATCGCTTCGGCCGGCGCCTGTACGAGACGTTTTTCCGTGGGTACACGGAGAAAGTGTGGGGCGTGCCGTGCAGCGAGATCCGCGCGGACTGGGGAGCGCAGCGCGTGAAGGGCCTCTCGCTGACGCGAGCGCTGGCGCATGCGCTCAAGGACCTGCTCTCGAGCGACTTCAAGAAAAAACAGGAGGAGCGTGAGACGTCGCTCATCACCCGGTTTTTTTATCCGAAGCTCGGGCCGGGGCAGATGTGGGAGGCGGTCGCAGAACAGGTGACGGCAGCGGGCGGAGCGATCCGCTACGGCGCGCGCGTGGACGGCGTGCGAATGGCTGGCGGACGCGTGGCGAGCGTGACCGTGGTCGACGACGCGAGCGGAGCCCGCGAGGAGATCGCGTGCGACTACTTCATCTCGACGATGCCCGTGCGCGAGCTGATGGAGCAGATCGAGCCCGCGCCGCCTGCACCCGTGCTGGAGGTCGCGCGCGGCCTGCGTGACCGCGATTTCCTCACGGTGGGACTGCTGCTCAAAAAGCTGCATGTGAGCGTGCGCGGCGGCGCGGCGAAGCCAATGGTCGAGGATAACTGGATCTACGTGCAGGACGCGGGTGTGCAGGTGGGGCGCATCCAGCTGTTCAACAACTGGAGTCCGTACC
>JBOHTH010000228.1:0-2149 GCA_050733535.1 Gemmatimonadaceae bacterium
ACCCCGAGCGCTGCGGCCGAGGCCGCGGTGCCGGTGCTCGCGGACGTCATCGCCGGCGTGCGCGCGCTCGGTGACGCGATCAGCGCAGCGGCCGGACAGCGCGTGCGCGACAGCGGTCAGCACCTGCGGCAGCTCTCACGCGATCTTGCCGTGCGGTCGCTGCGCACCGTTGAGCGCCGGCGCGCACGGGTGCAGGAACTCGCGGCGCGCCTCGAAACGCTGAGTCCGCTCGCGACGCTCGCGCGTGGCTACGCTCTGGCACTCAACGAAACGGGCGGCGCACTGCCAAGTGCTGCGCTGTTCAAGCCCGGCATGCCGTTCGCGGTCGAGCTGCGTGACGGCCGCGTCCACGCGACGGCGGACGACGTGATCGTGCGCGCACGTCGACAAGGAGTCGCATGACGTTCGAAAAGAATCTCGAGCGGCTCGAGCAGATCGCGGCGAGCCTCGACCGCGACGATCTCTCGCTGGAGCAGGCCCTCACGCTGTTCGAGGAGGGGATCGCGAAGCTGAAGGAGGCGAGCGGCGAGCTCGCGAAGGCCGAGGGCCGGGTGGCGAAGCTCGTCGAGAAGGCCGAAGGCGTGTTCGAAGTCAGGCCTTCCGCCGGACCGGATGCTCGTGACTGAGGCGCAGGTCAGCTTTGCCGGGGAGAAGGCCGCCGTCGACGCCGCGCTCACGACTTTCGCGAACCTCTACCTGCGCTCGATGGACGGGCCCGTCGCCGACGCGGTGACGTATTCGATGCTTGGCGAGGGAAAGCGGCTTCGGGCCATTCTCCTGCTCGCCGCCTATCACGCCGCCGGCGGAACGGGCGATGCCAGCGCGCTCGCGGCGGCCGTCGAAGTCGTTCACGCGTACTCGCTCGTGCACGACGATCTCCCTTGCATGGACGACGACGACATGCGACGCGGTCGTCCGACCGTGCATCGGGCATACGGCATTCCCGCGGCGACGTCGGCCGGTCTCGCCATGGTGCCGCTCGCCGCACGCGCTGCCACGGACGCATGCCGCGCGCTCGAGCTTGGCAACGCTGAGGCCGGTGCCATCCTTCGGGAGCTCATGCGCGCGTCCGGTGCCGGCGGAATGGTCGGGGGCCAGCTCTGCGACCTTGAAGGCGAGGGAATGCCGCTGACACTCTCCGAACTGGAGCGCGTGCACCGGATGAAGACGGGCGCGCTCATCGCGGCGTCCGTCCGGATCGGCGGCCTCGCTGCGCTCGCGACCGATGAAACTCTCACCGCATTCGCCCGGTATGGAGCCGCGGTTGGGCTTGCATTTCAGATCGCCGATGATGTGCTCGACGTCACATCCACGACGGACGAGCTGGGGAAGACCGCGGGGCGCGACGCGGAGCTGAAGAAGAGCACTTATCCGGCGCTGCTGGGACTGGACGGTGCCCGGGCGCGTGCTGATCGGCTGTGCGATGATGCCTGTCTTGCGCTGCGCGAGGCCGGAATCAGCTCTCCTCAGCTGGAATCGCTTGCCCGCTTTGTGGTGGACCGCCGCTCGTGATTTGTAGGGTAGCTCAACGGTCACGGGTCAAGCTCACTGCTCAGGGGTCGGGAGTGTCAAAGCTCTGCGGTTCAAAGCTTCGAGCGAGCTGATGGTTTTGAACGGCGGAGCTTTGACACTCCCGAGACGTGGCCTGTGAGCTTGACCTTTGAGCTCTGAGCTTCACCAACTACCTGCCACTCTGGTTTTTCTGGTGCAATTGCCCTTGTTTTCGACACCATCATGAGCCTCCTTGACCGCATAAAGTCCCCTGCCGATATCCGCGCGCTCTCCAACGACGAGCTGCGCGTGCTGGCGGATGACGTCCGCACTTTTCTGATCGAGTCGTGCTCCGTGACCGGCGGCCACATCGGCGCGGGCCTTGGCGTCGTGGAGCTCACCGTCGCCCTGCACAATTGCTTCGACACGCCGCGCGACCAGCTGGTGTGGGACGTCGGGCACCAAGGCTATCCGCACAAGGTTCTCACGGGCCGTGCCGGCCGCATGAGCACGCTGCGGCAGGAGGACGGACTCTCCGGCTTCCTGAAGCGCGCGGAGAGCGAATACGACGCATTCGGCGCGGGCCACGCGGCCACGTCGATCTAGGCGGCGTATGGAATGGCCGTCGGACGCGATCTGAACGGCGAAAACTTCAAGG
>JBOHTH010000229.1:0-2766 GCA_050733535.1 Gemmatimonadaceae bacterium
CGATCGCGGCGCTCGCGCACGCGCTGAAGTAAGACGGCTAGCTGCGGACGGCGGAGCGTACTTGCGGCACGACCTCCCGCCCAAACAACGCAATGCTCCTCACCATCGCCTCGTGACTCAGCACTCCCGCACTGTACTTGATATCAAACCGCGCGAGCCCCAGCCCCTTCACCGTCTCCGTCACTTTCTTCGCCACCGTCTCCGCTGACCCCACATACATCGCCCCACTCTCCACCTCACTCTCGAACGCCCGCATCGTCATCGGCGGCCACCCACGCTCGGCGCCGATCCGGTCATGCATTCCCTTGAATGCTTTCCAGTACTCCTCCTTCGCCTGCGCGTCCGTCTCCGCCACATGCCCCGGTGAGTGCACCGCCACCGGCAGCACGCCCTTACCCAGCTTCTCGCATGCTTCGTGATATAAGTCCACATACGGCTTGAAGCGCATCGCGCTCCCGCCGATAATCGCGAGCATCAGCGGCAGCCCGTATCGCGCCGCCCGCACCACGCTCTCCGGGCTCCCGCCCACTCCAACCCATGTCGGGATCGGCGCCTTCTCTGCCGGCGGATACACGTGCTGGTTCTTCAGCCCGCTCCGCTTCGTCCCGCTCCACGTCACCGCGCCTTCCTCGCGCAGCTTCGCGAACAGTTCGAGCTTCTCCTCGAACAGCACTTCGTAGTCCTCGAGCTTGTACCCGAACAACGGATACGATTCCGTAAACGATCCGCGCCCGAGAATAATTTCCGCGCGCCCGTTCGACACGCCGTCCAGCGTCGCGAAGCGCTCGTACACGCGCACGGGATCGTCGGTGCTCAGCACGGTGACCGCGGTGCCGAGTCGAATCCGCTGCGTGCGCCCGGCTATCGCGCCGAGCAGAACCTCAGGCGCCGAGACAGCAAAATCGTCGCGATGATGTTCGCCGACGCCGAACGAGTCGAGACCGGCAGCGTCCGCTGCCTCCGCCTCAGCGACGACATCGCGCAACACCTGCGCGTGAGTCTTCCTGCTGCCGTCGGCGCGCAGGGTCAGGTCGCCGAAGGTGTTGAGGCCGAACTCTAGCATGGGACCGAGGACCGAAGACCGAAGACCGAGAACTGCAACAACGCGCTCACGCCTCCGGACTGTGCGCGGCGCGCACGCGTGCCGTCGCGACACCTGGCTCGAGTACCCGTCGGTCTTCGGTCTTCGGTCCTCGGTCAACTGCGTGTCCCTTGCTGAACCGAACCTTCAGCTCATCAAAATACGTGTAAATCACCGGCGTCACGTACAGCGTCACCACCTGGCTGAACGCCAGCCCGCCCACCACCACAATGCCCAGCGGCCGCCGGCTCTCCGCGCCAGCGCCCGCGCCGAGCGCGATCGGCAGCGTGCCCACCATCGCCGCCATCGTCGTCATCATGATCGGACGGAACCGCACGTAACACGCCTCCGAGATCGAATCGAACGCGTTCTTCCCGCCCCGCTCCGCCTCCGTCGCGAAGTCCACCATCATGATCGCGTTCTTCTTCACCAGGCCCACGAGCATGATCACGCCCACCCACGCGTACACCGTGAGCTCCGTGTGCGTAACCATCAGCGCGAGCACCGCGCCGAACGCGGCAAATGGAATACCCGAAAGAATTGTCAGCGGATGGATGAAGCTCTCATACAGAATTCCGAGCACCAGATAAATCACGAAGATCGCGATGACAAACAGCGTCACCAGGCCCTTCTGCGTGTCCTGGAACACCTGCGCCGCACCGTAGAATCCGCCGGTCACGCCCTCGGGGAGCGTGCCGTGCGCCGCCTGCTCCACCGCGTCGGTCGCCTCTCCCAGAGACACGCCAAGTCGCGTGTTGAACGCGATCGTCACGCTCGGCAGCTGCCCGGTATGGTTCACGAGCATCGGCCCGATGGTCATCTTCGTGCGCGTCACCGACGACAGCGGCACAAGCTGCCCCGTCTTCGACCGCACATAGAGCATACTCAGCGCGCCAAGGTCCTTCTGGTACTCGGGCAGCAGCTCGAGAATCACCCAGTACTCGTTTTGCGGCGTGTAGATTGTGCTCACCTGCCGCGATCCATACGCATTGTACAGCGCGGTCTCGATCTGTTCCGGTGTGAGCTGAAAGCGCGCCGCCGCGTCGCGATCGAGTTCGATGCTCGCCTGCGGGTTGGCGATCTGCAGGTCCGTCGTCACGTCCACGATGCCGCCGATCGCCTTCATCTTCACTTCCATCGCTTCCGCCGCCTTGTACAGCGTGGGCAGATCGCCACCGGTCATCGTGTACTGGTACTGCCCCTTGGAACTGCGTCCGCCGATGTTGATCGTCGGTGAATTCACGATGTACGCCGCCACACCCGGCACCGCGTGGAACGCGTCCGAGAGCTGCGGCACGATCTCATCGGCCGAATACTTGCGCTCGTTGCGCGGCTTGAGCCGGAAGGTGATTCTCCCGGTATTGACCGCGCCGGACGAGCCGCCGTAGCCGCTCGCCACGGCATAGCTCTCCGCCGCGATGCTCGGATTCTCGAGGCCAAGCTTCGCGAGCGCCTGAATCTTCGCGGTCATGTCGGGAAATCCGACGCCCTGCGCTGCTTCAACGCTGGCGTGCAGGATGCCTTGATCTTCCGACGGGAAAAATCCCTTCTTGACCGCGGAGAACATGAACCCCGTCGCCACGAGCGTCGCCAGCGAGAACACCATCACCACCGCTCGGTGGCCCATCACCCAGTGCAGCGACGACGTGTACTTGCGCAGCACGTACTGATAGAGGCGCTCGAAC
>JBOHTH010000230.1:0-2756 GCA_050733535.1 Gemmatimonadaceae bacterium
AACGATCCGCGCGTTTCCGCGAAATCCGTGGCCAATTGTTTTTCTCTACGGCAACGACAATAGCTCGCCATTGACTCGTCCGTTTTCCACGGAAACCAGCGGCAATTGTCGTTTTTAAGCTCTCCGCGCCAGTATTGTGTGGAACCAACCCCACAGCCATGAAACGAATCGCTGCCCTTCTTGCCCTCGCCCCGGCGCTCCTCTCCTCTCAACGGCCCGCGCCAGCGTTCAAAATTCAAGAGACGACGATCGCCGCCGTGCACGCCGCGTTCAAGGCGAAGACGCTCACCTGCCACAGGCTCGTCGCGGCGTACCTGGCGCGCATCGCGAAATACGACAAGCAGGGCCCGGCGATCAACGCGCTCATCACCATCAATCCCGGCGCGCTCGCGGTCGCGGATTCGCTCGACACGCGCTACGCGAAGGAGGGTCCGGTCGGCCCTCTGCACTGTGTGCCGATGATCGTGAAGGACAACTACGAGACCAAGGACCTCCAGACGACCGCCGGCTCCCTCGCCCTCAAAGGGTGGATCCCACTGCAGGACGCGACGTTCGTCGCGCGGATCCGCGCCGCGGGCGCGATCGTGCTCGCAAAATCGAACATGGCCGAGTGGGCGTTCTCGCCGTATGAGACGGTGAGCTCGATCCTGCCGGGGTATACGAAAAATCCCTATGCGCTCGATCGCGTCACCGCCGGTTCCAGCGGCGGCACGGCGGCGGCCGTCGCAGCGAATGAAGGAGAGTCCGGCCTGGGCACCGACACCGGCAACTCCATCCGCGGACCGTCTTCGCACAACGACCTCGTCGGGATCCGATCGACGATGGGGCTCACCTCGCGCGCCGGCGTCGTGCCGCTCGCCAACAGCGCCGACATCGCCGGCCCGATGGCGCGCACGGTGGCCGACGCGGTCGAGATCTTCAACGTCGTCGCCGGCGAAGATCCGGACGATCCCGTGACCGCCGCGAGCCGCGGCCATCGCGAGGAGGACTACCGGAAGTTCGTCGTCCCCGGCGGCCTCAAGGGCGCGCGCATTGGAGTCCTGCGCCAGGCATATGAGCACGCAGACCGGCAGGGCCGTCCGACGCAGGACAGTGAAGTCGTCGCGGTGTTCGAGAAGGCGGTGAAGGATTTGCAGAGAGCGGGTGCGATCATCGTAGACCCAGCCGGCATCGACTCGCTGAACACCATCACGCGCGGCGGCGGCGGCTGTGCGGTATTCAAGTACGATCTCCAGCGCTACTTCGCCGCGCGCGGACAGAACGCGCCGGTCAAGTCCATCGACGATGTCCTCCGAAGCCGCGCGTACCACCCCTCGGTGCAGCTCAAGCTGCAAACCGAAAACGCCGACACCATTCCGCCGGAGAACAATCCCGCGTGCAAGGCGCGCGAAGCCATGCGCGAGCGGCTCCGCAAAGCGGTCACCGCGATGATGGACTCACTCCACCTCGACGCGCTGGTGTATCCCACCTGGAGCAACCCGCCGCGGCTCATCGGCGACCTCAACACGCCGGCCGGCGACAACAGCCAGCTCTTCTCGCCCACCACCGGATTCCCCGCGATCACCGTGCCGATGGGCTACACGCGCGGCGGCCGGCTGCCCGCCGGTATCAGTTTCTTCGGACGCGCGTGGAGCGAGGGGAAACTCATCACGCTCGCGTACGGCTACGAGCAAGCCACGCACCATCGCCACCCGCCCTCGAGCACCGCCGGGCGCTGACGTGGCCATTCTGCTGATCACGGTCTTCGTATTCTCCGGCGCCGCCGGGCTCATTTACGAATCCATCTGGAGCCGCTACCTCGGTCTCTTCGTCGGTCACAGCGCCTATGCACAGGTCATCGTGCTGGTCATTTACCTCGGCGGAATGTCGGTTGGGTCGGCACTCGCCGCGCGGCGCAGCGCGCGCATCAAGGAGCCGCTCGTCACGTACGCGATTGTCGAGGGACTCGTCGGCCTGCTCGGCCTCGTGTTCCACCACGGATTCCTCGGCGTGACCGAGTTCGCGTATTCGACAATCTTCCCGGCCCTCGCCGGCGGCCCCGCGCTCGTGATCATGAAGTGGTCGCTCGCCGGTCTCCTGATCCTCCCGCAGGCCATACTGCTCGGCGCAACGTTTCCGCTGATGAGTGCCGGGCTCATCCGGCTCGTGTCGCGTGACGGCCGCAGCGACACCGGCCGGCTGATCTCCATTCTGTATTTCGCAAACTCCATCGGTGCAGCGGTCGGCGTGCTGATCGCCGGGTTTTATCTCATCGGCGCGGTGGGACTTCCGGGCACGGTCCTCACCGCCGCGATCATCAACCTGCTCGTCGGCCTGACGGTGTTTGGCGCAGTGCGCCTTACGCAGGAAAATGAAGAGCCCGGCACCGCTCCGCCGGCTGCGCACGAAGCCGCGAACAGCCCCGCGTCGCCGGACCTCCCGATGCTCTGGCGCGTCCTGCTGATCGTCACGGCCGGCACCGCGCTCTCGAGCTTCATCTACGAGATCGCCTGGGTGCGCATGCTCTCGCTTGTGCTCGGCAGCGCGACGCACTCGTTCGAGCTCATGCTCTCGGCGTTCATCCTCGGGCTCTCGCTCGGTGCGTTCTGGGTCCGCACACGCGCCGACCGCTTTCGCGATCCCGTTCGTGCACTCGGCGTCACCCAATGGGCGATGGGCGCGCTCGCCATCCTTACGCTATCCGCGTACATGATGTCGTTCGACTGGATGGCATTCCTCATCCAGGGCCTCGACCAGAATCCAGAAGGGTACGCGCT
>JBOHTH010000231.1:0-3608 GCA_050733535.1 Gemmatimonadaceae bacterium
TTGATCGGCGCGCCGCCGGGCTACGTGGGCTTCGAGGAGGGCGGGCAACTTACCGAGGCAATCCGGCGGCGCCCGTACGCGGTGCTCCTGTTCGACGAAATCGAGAAAGCCCATCCCGACGTGTTCAACATCCTGCTGCAGATTCTCGACGACGGACGGCTCACCGATTCGCAGGGGCGCACGGTGGATTTCCGGAACACGGTGGTGATCATGACGTCGAACATCGGGGGACACGCGATTCTCGAGCGAGGCGCGGAGAGCTGGGCGTCGATCGAGACGACAGTGACGCAGGCGCTGCGGGCGCACTTCAAGCCCGAGTTCCTGAACCGCGTGGACGACATCATCGTGTTTCATCCGCTCGGCGAAGCGGACATCGAACATATCGTCGAGTTGCAGCTTTCACGGATGGACAAGCTGCTCGCGGAGAAGAAGATCACGCTGGAGCTGACGGCCGAGGCCAAGGCGCTGCTGGCGCGCGATGGGTACGATCCCGCGTTTGGAGCTCGGCCGCTCAAGCGGGCGATTCAGCGGCTCGTGCAGAATCCGCTGGCGATGGCGGTGCTGGAGGGTCGGTTCAAAGAGGGGGATCGAGTCAGGGCAGTGGTGAGGGGAGCGGCCCTCGAGTTTGAGAGGGAGTAGGATGCGGGATTGCCAGCTGATGCAGGATGCGGTTGGGTCAACCTGGACCGGCTGGCAGAGAACAATAAAAACTTGCCACGGATTTCGCGGAAACGCGCGGATCGCGCCGCTCGAACGGAACGATCCGTGCGTTTCCGTGAAATCCGTGGCAAGTATTTCAATCCGAATTCGTCTTTTGCATTTTGCATCAGCTGACAGTTCCGCATCCCTAGTGCGTTCGAACGAGCAACATCGCCACGTTTGAAGGCACCGCATTGCCGCCCGACGCTGATGTGATTGCGGCAGTCCCGTTCGCCGCAATGCCGAAGCGCGCGTAGGCGGAACCGCCGCCGGTGAGCGCCACGGTCGTGTTGGAGGAGACGCCGGAGAGCGCAATCATCTGGAGCGGGTTCGCGTGGACCTGAAGCAGGCCGTTGCCGATCACGTCGCGGTAGTCCCAGCTCGGGAATGAGTACTTCGGGTCTACCGCAATGCCCGACCCGCCAAAGAAGTTCGCCAGCACCTGCTGCTGCACGGCGGTGAAGATGTTGGGGAATGTGCCCGCGAACACTGTGTTGAAGTTCACAACTCCGGTGTTTGGCGTGTTGATCAGCGCGTGCAGGTACGAACTGTTCGGACCGGACGACTCGTCGAGCGCGTAGCGCAGCAGCTGGTACGTCGCACCGCGAGTCGCGAGGCTGTCGTTCGGCGCGTACGGTGAGTTGACGCCCGGCGCCTTGAGGTAATAGTCGAGGCGCAGGAGGTTCTGAAACTGGTAGTTGTTGACCGCGTCTATCTCGGCCTGCGACGAGCGGACGGCCGCGAGCGTGATGCCGGACTTCGGAGTGAACCCGGACTCACGGAAGTAGAGCAGTTCTTCCGCGATGTGGCTCATCCCTTCGTTGAGCCATACCACCTCAAAGCTTGTCGACGTAGAAACCGCGAGCCGGCGCGACGCGTTGATCAGGTGCTGGAACTCGTGTGCGAGCGTTCCGTACAGCTCGATCTGCACCGAGTCCTTATGCATGAAGAACTTGTTGTATAGCCCCGCAGGGTCGACGACGGGGACGTAGAACATCTCGCCCACATTGCTCGTCGGGCACGCTGCGACTCCGGTGGTGGGGAAGAGATCGCGCGAAAAGAAAAATCCGCCGATGTATCCGTTGGAACCCGGCGGCGTCAGCTTGTTCACCGCCTGCGTGAAAAAGATCAGCACGCGTCCGTTGCCGTCGATGTCCATCGGCGCGCCGTATGCCGACGTATCGAGCGCGAAAATGAGCGTGTCGAACGTCGTCGCGAAGCTCGCGTAATCCGTATCAGTGAACCCGCCGGTCGGAGCCTGTGAGTCGACCGCCACGATCGCACTGTTGGATACCGCCGCGACGCGCGCCGTGTGGACCTGCGCGTTGGTGCACGCATCCACGCCGTTTGCGTTCAGGTGGAAGTAAGTGCCGACCGCTGGCGTCGTCGGGAGATTGAGGATGGCGGACCGGCTCGCGGCCGCGCGCTGCATGCTGCGCATCACTCCGCCCCGCGCTGCCGCAGCAACGAGTGGCGACAGCACACGCCGCTCGGTTTCCCGGAGTGTGTGCTCGAATGCCGCGCCGAACTCGCCTGATGATGCGACGCTGGAAGGCCGGGCGCCGAACGATGGGATCGCAGCGCTGCGCGCGATCTGCGCTGACGGGGCCCCCGTTGTTGCGACGGTCCCCAACGCCGTGAGCGACACCGACACATGCGCGCTGATGGTATCCGACTTGAACGGCACGAGCACGTACTCGCTCCCCGCCGCTCCGCCGCCGACGCACAGCGTCGCCCGCTCGGACGCCGTGAGTGTGTGCACTCCGCCGATGGTGAGCGCGAGCGGCGTGACGCTGGCGCAAGACGTCGAAACGGCGGGGACGACCACGATCGTCGTTTGCGCCGCCCTCGCCCCAATCGTCGCGGTGATCACAGTGGAACCTTGGGCAATGCCCGCCACCAGGCCCGCCGACGATACCGTCGCGATCGCGGCGTTCAACGTCTGCCAGGTTGTAGTCGTGCCGGCCACCGTGTCGCCCGACTCGTCGAGTCCCGCCGCGGTGATTGTGGTCGTTTGTCCGACAGCGATTGTGTTGGTCGATGCGTTGATTTGGACGGTCGCCAGCGACCCGGGTGCCGTGCTCAGCGGAGAGACGGCTGTATCACCGCCGCCACATGCGACGCAGACGAGGAGGAGCAGAACGCACGCACGGCGATAGCGCATGAGACGAGTGGCACCTGCTGCTGAAGGAAGGGTCCGCGAATGAGACGGCGCCATAACCTAACGGACGTGCGAACCCGGCGAGCGTATACAATATTGATGGTCCAACGGCGAGACACTGCGACGGAGGTCACACCCCAAGTGGCAATATCGCGCGTGAAGCGTGACGAAGCATGGATGCGGCTGGCACTGGACGAGGCCGAAGACGCCGCCGAGGCCGGGGAAGTGCCGGTCGGCGCGGTCATCGTTCGCGACGGCGAGGTGATCGCGCGCGCAGGCAATGCGAGCGTATCGTCTTCCGATGCAACCGCCCACGCGGAACTTCTCGCCATTCAGGCCGCCTCGGCGGTTACCGGTGACCAGCGCCTCTCGGACTGCACGCTCTACGTGACGCTCGAGCCGTGCGCGATGTGCGCGGGGGCGATCGTGCTCTCGCGCGTAGATCGCGTGGTGTTCGGGGCGTGGGATGAGAAGGCCGGGATGGCAGGGTCGGTGGGCGATCTCCTGCGCGAGCCGAAACTCAATCATCAGCCGGAAGTGCAGGCGGGAGTGCTCGAGGCGGAGTGCGGGGAGCTGCTGACCACCTTTTTCAAGGCGAAACGCGCGTAATCGAGCACGCGTAATCGAGCGCGTGTCAAGCGCGGATAGAAGTGTCCCCTGCGGTGAGCGGATAGAAATGTCCCTCGTTTGCGTGATGGGTATCATCGGTCAGCCCGATGCGCTGACGGGCGTTCCGCGCGTGCGGTGC
>JBOHTH010000232.1:0-11612 GCA_050733535.1 Gemmatimonadaceae bacterium
CCTCGCGCAGCACTTCGCGCAGCCGGATGTTGAGCAGTTCGCTGAGCGACTCGATCGCGTACCGCGTCGCGAGGCTGTAGGTGCATTGTCCCGAAAAGATCAGCGACGTCTCGGCCTTCGGCTCCACGCCCTTGTGCACGGTCTTTACGACCACGCCCGGCGGTGGGCGGATCCCGGTGTCCTTCACCTTCTCGTGACGATCGAGCGCGGGCAGCGACGCGAGGTACCGGTCGACCAGCGGGCGGACCGAATCAGGCTTGAAACTCCCGACGATGAAAAAGGTGAAGCCGCTCGCATCGGCAAAACGGTCGCGATAGAGCGCGAACGCGCGGCCGAGGTTGACCGAGTCGAGCAGTGCCGACGACAGCAGGTGGACGCGTGGGCTGTGTTGCGCCATCGTCGCCTCGACAGTGTCGCCGAACACCGACTCGGGATCGTTCTTCTGGTTGGCGAGCACCGCGCGCATCTGCTCCTTGAACGCGAGATACGCGCCGGTGTCCACGCGCGGCACCGCCATGCGCAGCCATGCGAGCTGAAAAAGCGTCTCCAGGTCCTGCACGGACGCCGTGCCGCGCACGCCCTCACCGGTGCCATCGATTCCCGCCGCGACGTTCACTTTTTTGCCGGCGAGTTTCTTGCCGAGCGCGATAGCGCTGAACGACCCGACGCCGCTGCGCGACATCACGACGGAGCTCAGGTCCGCGTTGACGACATCGGAATCCGCCACGAGCGATTCGCCGCCGGGCGACCGGGCGGCGAACAGCACTTCGTCGGCCTTGAAGTCTGTCGGCTTGAGCAGGACCTTCGCGCCGTTCGACAAGTGCCACACGATGATCCCCGTCCCCGGGAGCGTGTCCTGCGCGACGATCTTGCCGGGGGCGGGCGGGTTGGGGACGAGCGCGTCGCTGGATGTCGAATCGACGTACGCCGCGAGCGTGGTGTTCGCGGCGACGTCGTATACGCCGAGCATTTCGTCCCTGGTCGGGACGTGCACGTCGGGCTTGGCCGGCGCCGCGACGAGCACCACGCGGTCCTTGTTGCCGAACGACGTCAGCGCGAGTGCGTTCACTTCGGCCACGCTGATCGTCGGCGCCAGCTGCATCGCGAGCGGCTCCTCCTTCTCGATTCCCACGATTGGCGTGTCCCAGAGCGCGCTGCTCACATATTCGTTCACATAGCTCGACGAGTTGGTCTTGTCGCGTTCGGCGAACTGCTGCTGCATCGACCGCAGGAGATTGCTCCGCTGGCGGTCGAGTTCCGTCTGGGTGAAACCGAAGCGCCGGATACGCTCGGCCTCGGCGAGCAGCGCTTCGGCGGCTCGCACGAAGCCGCTCTCTTTGACGCCGGCGTAGAGCTGGTATGCGTCCTTGGTCCGCACGAACGCGCCGCGGGCCGCAGAGGCGTACGCAAATGGCGCGTCGGCGCGCTGGGCGATCTCCGCGAATCGCGCGTTGAGCATCGCGTCGTAGAACTGCGCAACGAGTGTGCGGCGGAAGTCGCCGACCGTGCGCACGCTGTCGCGCGGCTTGAGCCAGAGCAGGTCCACCGACGACTGTGGGTATTCCTTGTCGGTTTCGATCGACACGAGCGTCTGGTCGTGATCGGGAACGGAGGCATATACACGCTTGCGCGGCGAGGCGGGCATCGGGATGCCGGCGAAACGCTGCTTGATCGCCGCTTCCATCTGCTCGACGTCGAAGTCGCCGACGGCGATCACCGTCATGAGATCCGGCCGGTACCAGTCGTGGTAGAACTGCACGGCGAGGCTGTCCGGGAATGTGTCGAGGTTGGCCTTCGTCCCGATCGGCACACGCTCCGCGTACTTCGATCCCTGCAGCATGACGGGGAACTGGAGGTTCTGCACGCGCGTGGACGCATCGCGTCCCGTGCGCCATTCCTCGATGACGACGGCCCGCTCCCTTTTCATTTCGGCCGGATTGAACGACGTTGCCCCGCTCGCCCAGTCCTGGACGATGTCGAGTCCCGTGTTGAGGAGGCGAGCCGTGTCGGTCGGCACCTGAAGCATGTAGACCGTCTCGTCGAACGACGTATACGCGTTCAGGTCGGCGCCAAAGCGCATCCCCACGCGCTCGAGATAGTTCACGATGTCCTGCTTGGGGAATCGCTTGGTGCCGTCGAACATCATGTGCTCGACGAAATGGGCGATGCCGCGCTGTGCGTCGGTTTCGAGGATCGACCCGGCGTTCACGACCAGCCTGAGTTCCGCCCGCTTCTCCGGCCGCTTGTTCCGCCGGATGATGTAGTGAAGGCCGTTGGGCAGCTCGCCGCGGATGACGTGCGCGTCAGTCGGGAGCGGAGCGTCGATGCCTTGCGCGCCTGCTGCAGAGGCGATAGCGGCCAGCGCGAGTATGCTGAGTATACGGTGCATTTTCAGGGAGTGATGGTCGAGTGCAAAGTAGTGGACTTGAGTGGGAGAGGTGAGTTTGAGTCGGAGGGAAGAGTTGGAGCAGGCGCGGTGGGAGTGTGAGCGGCGCGAGTGAGCCCGAGTGGGAGGCGAGTGGGAGGCGAGTGGGAGTCGGGTGGGAGTCGCGTGGGAGTGGGCGTCGGCCTCCCCCTCCCACTGAACTCCGACTAAAGCTCACTCTCGCACTCAAACTCTCACTGCGCGTGCTCCAACTCATCCCTCCGACTCAAACTCCCACTCATCTCTCATACCCGCGAATCACTACCTTTCAGCCGTGATGCCCAAGCCTGAGATGGAATCCTACGCCCGTCATGTGCTGATCTGCACTGGCGGCTTCTGCTCGCCGGACCATCGCGGGCGCGCGCTGTACTCCCGGCTCGCCGTGCTGCTGCAGCGTGAAGGGCTGCTGTTTGGCCCTGATCGCATAAAACGGTCCGAAACGCCCTGTCTCGGGGTTTGCAGCGCGGGCCCGATTGTCGCGGTCTATCCCGAAGGGATCTGGTACGCAAACGTCACCCCGGCGCTGCTGGAACGCATTGTAGTTGAACACCTTCGAGACGGAAAAGTCGTCGCCGAGGCGGTATTCCACCGCTTGGGCATGTAGGCGTGCGTCTTGCGCGGGACGGGCTCGGGCGTGAATTTCGCTATCGACCGCAGCGAACTCGGGGACGCCGATGTCTGGAATACTCTACGAACGAACGATGCCCCAAGGGCATGTGGTGCGAATCCGGCGGCTGACGCCGGACGGCGACGGACCGTTGCGCGCCGTGATCGAGATTGACCGCCGCGCCGGGAGTCCGCGCTCCGCTGGCGGGCGCGGTCACCCGCCTGCCCTCATGGCCGTCGAGGGGGAAAGCGAAACCGACGTCGTGGCTTCGCTGTTGCCGTTCGTGCAGGACGACGCGTCTGTCGCGAGATTGCTCGCGCAGCGCGGCGTGCGTTGATATTACCATGACCTCGCCGATCAGCCCGCGCCGGCTCATGCTCGGCGCAGCGAAAAAGATTCTTCTCGACGCGCCCGCGCCGCCGACCCCTGTTCCACTGGTTCGCGCGCGCTTCGAGGCACCCCGGCTTACCGCAAATATTCTGGAGAACACCCCAATGTCCCGATCCCGCGACCGCATCCTCGCCAACCTCGATGAGATGTACCGGGAGGCGTTCGAGCGCTCCAAGGCGACTGGCGATGATGCGCAGATGGCTTCGCTCGACTTTGCCTATCGCCGCGAGCAGCTCTACTTCGAAATCCTCCTGGACGTCCGCGACGCCATCGAGCGCCAGTAGCGTGTCCGCCAACGCCCGTTCAGGCGCGTCTGCATGCGGGTGATACCGTACGCGGCCGCGCTGGCGGCGGGTGCAGCCGCGGCGTGGTGGATGCTGCGGTCGCGCGCGCGCCTTCGGGCGCGCGTCGCGGAGGAAGCGGACGCGCGCCGCCGGCTCGAGGAGCTCCAGGCCCGGCTGCTCGAGCGCACCGTCGAACTCGAGGATGCGAACGAGAAGCTCGAGCGCGAAGCCGACGAGCGGCGCAAAGTCGAACTCGCGCTCCGGGAGAGTGAGGAGCGGTACGCCCTCGCCGCGCGCGGCGCCAACGACGGACTCTGGGACTGGAACCTCGTCGCCGGTGAGGTCTACCTCTCCGAGCGCTGGGCCGAGATGGTCGGCGTCGTCGATCAGGCGCTTACGCCGAGTCCGGAGGAGTGGTTCAGCCGCGTGCACCTGAGCGACCTTCCGCAGCTCAAGGTGGATATCGCGGCGCAGGCGGCGGGCTCGCGTCAGCATTTTCACAGCGAACACCGGCTCCGCCACAGCGAGGGGTTCTTCATTTGGGTCCTCTGCCGCGGGATCGTCGTTCGCGATGGCGAGGGGCGCGCGCTGCGCATCGCCGGCTCGATGACCGACATCACGGCGCGCAAGGATCTCGAGGAGCGCCTCAGGCGCGAGGCGCAGTTCGATTCCCTGACCACGCTGCCGAACCGCAGCTATGCGACCGACTTGCTGCGCCGCGCGATTGCGCGCGCCAAGCGCAACCGCGAGCAGCAGTTCGGCGTTCTCTTTCTCGACTGCGACCGGTTCAAGGTTGTCAACGATTCTCTGGGCCATCACGCGGGCGATTCGCTGCTGCGTCTCGTCGCGGGGCGGCTCAACGGCTGCGTGCGCCCCGGCGACGTGGTTGCGCGGCTCGGCGGCGACGAGTTTGTCGTGATCCTCGAAGGCGTGAAGGACGAGGCTGAGGCAATCTCGGTGGCCGAGCGCATCCAGCACTCGCTGGCGCAGCCGTTTTATCTCGATGGGCGCGAGCTGTTCATGTCGGTCAGCGTCGGGATCGCGATGAGCCAGCCCGGCGTCGAGCGGCCTGAGGATTACCTGCGCGACGCGGATCTCGCGATGTATCGTGCCAAGCTGCTCGGCCGCGCACGGCACGAGGTGTTCCGCGCGGACATGCGGACCGGGGCCGTGCTGCAGATGGCGCTGGAGAACGACCTGCGCCACTCAATGGACCGTGGCGAGCTGCGCGTGATGTACCAGCCGATCTGGGCGCTCGTATCGGGACAGATCGTCGGGTTCGAGGCGCTCCTGCGCTGGGATCATCCGCAGCATGGCCCGATGCAGCCGGCGGATTTCATCCCGATCGCGGAGGAGACCGGACTGATCCGGCCGATCGGCGAGTGGGTGCTGCGCCAGGCCGCGCAGCGCCTTTCGCACTGGAACACGAAGGTGGTGCCCCACGATCCGATCTGGGTGAGCGTGAACGTCGCCGCGCGACAGCTGACCGATTCGGGGCTGGTGGAGATCGTGAAGAACACTATCGCCGAATCGGGCGTGGAACC
This sequence comes from Gemmatimonadaceae bacterium, assembly GCA_050733535.1. Taxonomy (GTDB): domain Bacteria; phylum Gemmatimonadota; class Gemmatimonadetes; order Gemmatimonadales; family Gemmatimonadaceae; genus Fen-1231. The sequence continues at coordinate 5,251 of JBOHTH010000232.1, forward strand.
GGGGCAGCTCAAGCTCGAAATCACCGAGTCGATGATCATGGCCGATGCCACGACGGCGGTCGGCGCGCTCGACCAGCTCAAGACGCTCGGGATCCACCTGCTGATGGACGATTTCGGGACGGGGCATGCGTCCCTGAGCTATCTGCACCGGCTTCCGATTTCGACGATCAAGATCGACCGCTACTTCGTGGGGCGGATCGACTCGAACAGCGAGTGCCTGGAGATCGTGCGGACGATCCTGAATCTCTCCCGCAGCCTGGCGATGGATGTCGTTGCGGAGGGAGTGGAGAGCAGCGCGCAGCGGGAACTGCTGCAGTCGCTCGGGTGCGAGTTCGTTCAGGGATATCTGCTGTCGCCGCCGCTGGATGCGGATGCTGCGGAGCAGTTGATCGTGGCGAATCGAACGATCGTTGGAGCTACTGAGGCAGGAGTCGCGAAGATCAAGGTGTGAGTAGCCGGGCGTCAGTAAGCAGGCCTGAGAAGACGAACCAAACGCGCCGCCCATGCGCGGTGTCCAAACGATGCAAGTCCAGCGTGCGGACATCAGCCCAGAGGCACACCATGCTCGTGTTTTTCGCGGCGACGCTCATCGCCGGTGCCGGTCGGCCGCTCTCCGCCGCTCCAGGCGGACGCGACTCGATAGTCGTCGCCGAGAGCTGGACGATCCAGTCGAAGATCCTCAGCGAACCGCGAAAGATCAGCGTCCACCTCCCCGACGGCTACGCGGCCTCCGGTGCCCGGTATCCCGTCGTGTACCTGCTCGACGGCGAGCAACTGCTCCTTCCGGTGTCCGGACTCACGACCGCACTCGCATGGTCGTTCAAGGCACCGCCGATGATTGTCGTCGCGATCAACAACGTGAGCCGCGCGCGCGATTTTACCGTGCCGTGGACAGCGAAGACTGCCGCCGCGCCAACGGAGCAGCGCTATCTGGCGCAGTCGGGCGGCGCGGACAAGTTCCTCGCCTTCCTGAAAAGCGAACTCGTTCCCGCGGTCGAGTCCCGGTATCGTGCCGCAGGATTTCGCGTGCTCGCCGGCCATTCGCTCGGCGGGCTCTTTGCGTTGCATGCGTTTGCGAGCGAGCCGGACCTGTTTCGCGGTGTCATCGCGGCCTCGCCGGCCGCACAGTGGAACGGCGACGGCGAGGTCGACCGTGTCAATTCGATGCTTGTTGCCGGACATGACCTCGCGGCACACCGCCTTTTCGTAAGCGTCGCGGAGAAGGAATTCGACGACAGCCCGCGTGCGATCGCGAGGCTCGGCGACTTCCTTCGGGCGAGCTCGCCCGCGGGCCTTCAATGGGAGTTGCGTACGATTACCGGCGAAGATCACGGCACCGCGATGGTGCCGGCAGTGTATGCGGGGCTCGAGTTCATGTTCGCGGACTATCGCCTCCCAACTGCCGTGTTCGACCAAGGGTTGGATAGCACGCTTGCGTACTACCAGCGCGAATCGCGCGACTATGGGTTCACCATGAATCCCATGGAGGGCGATTTGTTCGCGATGGTCCAGCGCGCAGCGGCCAAGGGAGACACGAGTGCGGCCCGCGCTGCGTACGACCATAAAGCTCACAGCTTGTCGCTCGTAGCTTGTTGCTCACAGCTTAGGCCCTATAAGCGTTCAGCTCACAGCTTCCTCGGGGGAGCTGTGAGCTGAACGCTTTCAGGTATTTAGCTGTGAGCAGCAAGCTGCGAGCGACAAGCCGTGAGCTTTAGAAGGCCGCAATCTCCTCGTAGGACTTCACGAACGTCGAGATCTGCGGCAGGATCGCATCCTCCAGCTGCGGCGCATATCCGACGAATGTATCCGTGCTCGCCACCCGCCTGACCGGCGCATCGAGCCACGCGAAGCACTCGTCGGCAATCGAGGCGGATATTTCCGATCCATATCCCCACGAGAGCGAATCTTCGTAGGCGACAATCACCCGCCCCGTTTTCTTCACGCTCGCGAACACCGTCTCGCGATCCCACGGCGAGAGGGTCCGGAGATCGATCACCTCGACATCAATCCCGCGCTCGGCAACTTCACGCGCCGCCACCAGCGCGCGCTGAACCGTCGCGCCGTACGTCACCACCGTCACCTGCGCGCCTTCCTTCACGATTTTCGCCTTGCCGAACGGGATCATGAAGTTCGGCCCCGGATACGCGGACTTGTTGTACGTCTGACGGTACAGATGCTTGTGCTCGAGGAAAATCACCGGATCGTCACAGCGGATCGCCGTGCGGAGCAGCCCGTTCGCGTCGAGCGCGCTTGACGGGCAGACCACCCGAAGCCCCGGGCAGTGCGTGAACAGCGACGCGCCCGTCTGCGAGTGATAGACCGCGCCGCGGATATAGCCGCCGTACGTCGTACGCACCACAACCGCCGTCGAGAACGCGTTGTTCGACCGCCAGCGCATTGTCGCGAGCTCGTCGCGCAGCTGCATGTACGCCGGCCAGATGTAGTCGAAGAACTGCACCTCGATCACCGGCTTGAACCCGCGCGCCGCCAGCCCGATCGCGCGTCCCACAATGTTCGCTTCCGCGAGCGGTGTGTTGTACACGCGCGTGCCGCCGAACTCCTTCTGCAGCCCCCACGTCACCTTGAAGACGCCGCCCTTGCCCTTGACCTTGCCGACGTTCTCCTCGCGTGAGACATCCGCGACGTCCTCGCCGAACATGAGAATCTTCGGATCCCGCCGCATCTCATCCTTCATGCAGGAGTTGAGCAGGTCCACCATGGTCGTCGGATCGCCCGCGAACTGCGGGTCGTCCTCAGTATCGAACTGCTCGCCCGTCGGATCCACATCCGGCGAGTAGACGGCGTAGTGCACCGTGCTCGCGTCCGGCTGCGGCTGGCCGAGTGCGTCGTCCGTGGCGGCGAGCACTTCGGCGTCGACCTCATCGCTGATCTTCTGGATATCCGCCGTGGTCGCGTAGCCTTCGTCGACGAGCCAGGCCGGAAACGTCGTGAGCGGATCGCGCACCGCGTCCGCCTTGCGTTCGGCCTCCGGGCGGTACATCACCTCGTCGTCCGAGAGCGAATGCGAATACGGCCGGATCACCTTCGCATGCACAAACGCGGGCCCTTTCCGGGCCCGCGCATGGTCGATCGCCTTCTTCATCACATCGTACGACGCGAGGAGGTCGCAGCCGTCCACGGTCTGTACGTAGAGGCCGGGGAAGCCCTTTACCAACTCGGAAATTGAGCCGCCCGCGATGCCCACCTCGACCGGAACGGAGATTGCGTACCCGTTGTCCTCGACGAGATACACGATGGGAAGCTTCAGGTTCGTCGCGGTGTTCAGCGATTCCCAGAACTCGCCCTCACTCGTCTGTCCTTCGCCTGTGGTCACGAGGACGACGTCGTCGCCCTTGAACCCGTCGGTGATGCCGTTCTGTTTCGCGCGGAGCGAGGCTTCCGCGGCGCCGACGGCCTGCAGGAACTGCGTTCCCGTCGGCGACGAGACCGAGATGATGTTGAGCGCCTTGTGCCCCCAGTGCGACGGCATCTGCCGGCCGCCCGAGTTGGGGTCCGCCGCCGCGCCAACCGCGGAGTAGAGCATCTCCGCTGCGGTCATGCCGAGCTGGAGGCAGAGCGCGCGGTCGCGGTAGTAGAGGTAGAACCAGTCGTAGGCCGGCTTGAGGAGCATGCCCGCGGCGAGCGTCACCGCCTCGTGTCCGGCGCTCGAAATCTGGAAGAAGATCTTGTTTTGACGCTTGAGCCCGATCTCCTTGTCGTCGATCCGCCGGGAGAGCAACATGGTGCGGTACGCCGCGACGAGCTGCTCGCGGGATAAGCCGTGCGTGGCGCTGCGCGCCTTGGATGTCGTCGCCATAGCATCCATTATAAGGGATCGGACCCGACATTTCACGGAGCTATTGTCATCCATGCGGATCAAACTGCTCCTGAGTTCCTGCGTGTTCGCGGTCCTGTTTCTCGCGATCGCGCTGCGCGGAACGTGGGGAAGCGGCACGGCAGATGACGGCACGCGGCTCGACGTCTCGCTGCACGGCGTGACGCGCGTGCTTTTTCCGAAGGTGGCCCGTTCGCCGATCGTCGGCTGCAGCTATCTCACCGGTGGGGGCTCCGTCGAGAATTGCGCGCCCGCAACAGGCGGCGACTCGTCGTATTCGATGCTGTGCTCCGTTTTTCCGATGATGTTCGCGGGGCTGCTTCTTGCGCTCGCATCGGGAATCGTCACCTACGTCTCGCCGTACCGTGCGAAGGGAACGTCGGCGGCGCTCTCTGCGGCGGGCCTCGCGGCGGTGTTCGCAGCGACGACTGTCGCGCAGCTTGCGATGCCGCGCGCGCTCAAGGTCTTTGACGAAATTCCGCTCTACATGGGCGGCTTCGCGTTCACATCGGTATGGATCGCGATGGGGTTCCTGCTCTTCGCGGCCGCGCTCTCGACGACGAGCACGATGCTACGCCACACGTAACGGTGCGCGGCGCCTCTTGCGCCGCACGTGTTACGGAGCAAGTTATTCGTCGTCAATACTGTGGAACGCGTGTCGAGCGGGTGCACCGACCTGCATCCCGGCGTCACGCCCTACGGAGGCTCATGGCAGCAACGCCAGGACCCAACCTCCAGCGCCTATTGCCTCGATCGCGGCCCGCGATCGCCGGCTGGAGCCTCCGCCCCATCATAGCCACCCCGCACGGGATTCGAGCCCCGATGCGGGGTGTCGTCTTTTTTGGCGAGGTGTCATGTCTCATCGGAGCGTCTACCGCGTCGCACTTCCCCGTGCACCCCGTGGTCTTGCCCGCAATCACCGTCGCGTGCTCGCCCAACAGCACAAACGGCACGTCAAGCGCGCGACTTTCCGTGATTGCGGGAGGCGCTGTGTCTACTGCGGTACGTCCCTTGGGCTAGAGACCGCGACGCTCGACCATGTCTTTCCGCTCTCCAAGGGCGGAAACCACGCCGCCGGCAACCTCGTCGCGGCATGCTCGGCCTGCAATCAACTGAAGGGCGCGATGCTGCCGGCCGAGTTCTTCACCCGCTATCCGTGGGCAGGCGCGAACTTTATGCGCTATGCGCGCGCGGTGCACCGGACCCTGAAGCGCGGCGCGAGGCGGGCAGTGAGCCTGGCCTATGCCGAAGCCGCGTAGGTGTTAGACCGCGAGTAGACGAACTTCGGGCTTCGGTCTTCGGGCTTCGGACCTCGGTCCTCGGTCTTCGGTCTTCGGACTCCGGTCTTCGGTCGCCATCTGCTCCTTGAGCAGCATGACTTTTTTCCGCTCGATCCCCCAAGCGTAGCCGCCAAGTTCGCCGCTCGCGCGGATCACGCGATGGCACGGGATGAGCCAGCTTACCGGATTGCTGCCCACGGCGCTGCCGACTGCGCGTGATGCGGCCGGCGCGTGGAGTGCTGCGGCGATATCTCCGTATGTCGTGACCGCGCCGTCGGGAATTTTCAGGAGCGCCTCCCAGACCTTCAGCTGGAAGTTCGTCCCCTTGATGTGCAGCGAGAGCGGTGGATGCTTTGCGCTCACGCCATTCGGAAACGCCCTCCCCATTGCCTCGCCCGTCGCACCCTGATCGGCGCGCAAATCGGAACGGGGCCAGTCGTGCCGCAGCCGTTCGAGTGCATCGCCGCGCGACACCGGGTTCACGAACGCGAGATGGCAGATCCCGCGCGGCGTGACCGCGATGAGGCACTCGCCAAACGGCGACGGATGAAAGCCGAACTTCACCACCAGTCCCTCGCCGGCCCGCTGATACTCGCCCGGTGAGACGGCCTCGGCGTTCACGATCAGGTCGTGCAGCCGCGATGACCCGGAAAGGCCGGCTTCGTAGCTCGCGTCGAGCACGCTGTGGTTTTCGCGGAGCAGGCGTTTCACGACCTGCGCCGTGCGGTGCTGCAGAAAGCGCTTGGGGCTGATTCCCGCCCATCGCGTGAAGAGCCGCTGGAAATGCGCGGGACTCAGTCCAACGTACTTCGCGACATCCGCAAGTTCCGGCTGCTCGGCGCGCTTGGCGTCGAGGTAGCGAATCGCCCGCTCCATCCGGGCGTAGTCTGAGTTCATCGTGTTCGCAGGCATCGTCGTTCAATCCGTGTTGTGGTGATGCCTGCTATTTACGCGCCTTGGCCATTCGATTCAATCCGATTCGTGCGGTCCGCAAACGTCAGTAGTCCACGGGCCGGAGATACGACTCGCCGATCGCCGCACCGCTGATCATCGCGACCGTCGGCAGCTTGCGCTTCCAGTGCGTGCCGTCGAGGCGCTTGCGGACGAGTTCCACATCGGCGGCGTCGAATCCGCGGCCGGTGAGCTCGGCGGCCGTGTAGCCGTTGAGCAGCCAGTTGAGAATCGCGTCGGCCTTCGCGTAGCTGATCCCGAAGTCGCCTTCGTCCGTCTGGCCCGAGACGAGATCC
>JBOHTH010000233.1:0-4520 GCA_050733535.1 Gemmatimonadaceae bacterium
GAGTACACCTGATTCTCGCGACTCAAAGGCCGAGCGTGAACGTCATTACCGGCCTCATCAAAGCGAACTTTCCGAGCCGGATCGCGTTCCGCGTGGCGTCGCAGATCGACTCGCGCACGATTCTCGACTCCAACGGCGCCGAATCACTGCTGGGCAACGGCGACATGCTGTTCATCCCGCCGGGGAAGAGCGAGCCGTCGCGCATTCAGGGTGCGTACCTGTCCAACGAGGACACCGAAAGCCTGATGAAGTGGTACGAGACCCGTCGTGAGGCCAGAAAGGCCGCCATGGAAGCTCAGGGCCTCATGCACATCGAGGAGACGGCGAACGAGCAGGACATCCTCGAGAAGGTCCGTGCGCAGGAAGCGCTCGAGGCCGGCGGCGGACAGGGGAACGAAGAGGAAGAGGGCGACCGCGACAAACTGTTCCGCGAGGCCGCGGAAGTTTGCGTGCAGAATCAGGGTGGGTCCACCTCGCTCCTGCAGCGGCGGCTCAAGGTCGGATACGGCCGCGCGGCGAGGATTATCGATCAGCTTCACCTCGCGGGGATCCTCGGGCCGCCAGACGGCTCAAAACCGCGGGATGTGCTCGTAGGCCTTGAAGATGTGGCGCGGATCGCCGGAGATAAAACGTAGTAATTCTCAGACCTGATGACTTACGCCTGGCTACTCACACCTTGAAGTTCGGAGCTCTGAACTTCAAGGTGTGAGTCATCAGGCACCAGTATTCAGGTGTGAGTTCTTCCCATCACTCAGGTCCCCGTCAGGTGGAATGAGACGGCGGTTAGCGCCGCCGCCGTCGCCTGAATTGTGTACGATCCCGGCGTGTTGCCCAGAGTCAGCGTGACCTGAGCCTCTCCGGTCGCGTCGGTGGTCGTAGACCCGGCACTCAGCGTCCCGCCCCCCGTTACGATCCAGGCGACGTTGATGCCGGCGACGGCGTTGCCGTATACGTCGGTCACCTTCACGATCATCGGCGCTGAAGCGGAGCCGGACGCGACAGTTTGCGCATCGCCGCTGAACTTGGCGGCCGAGGTCGCCGCGCCTGCCGTGCCGGTTGCCGTGAAGACCGCGGTCGCACCGCCTGCGATCGACGCGGTCATCGAGTCAGTGCGGGCAATCGTGTCCACCGTCCACGTCACCGTCGCGGTTCCCGTCGCGTCAGTCGTGCTCGTCGCCGCACTTGTCGTCCCTGAGTGACTGTTCGGGGTCCACGTCACGATCGAGCCCGGGATCGCAGCGCCGGTGCCGTCCATTACGTGCACTGTGACAGGCTTCGCGAGCGCCGTGCCTGCGGGAGCCGTTTGGGCGTTGGTCGTGGCGTCGGCGGTGATCATAAGACCCTGCGAGGGCCCGGTGCTCGAATCGTTCTTGCTGCACGCGCCGAGCGCGGCCCCGAGTGCGACCAGTGCGGCGGCGCGCACCATCCATGCGCGCGGAATGTCGTGTGTCATGAGATCTCCATACGGGAAAAAAGGATTTTCGTCGCGGATATCCGCGTGCATGCGTACGCGCCCTTAAACACGCGATGCACGTGCGAGTTCGCCGAAAAAATCAATTTTTCAGAGGGAAATGCGCGGCGTGTGAGTTTTGTAAGACTGCGTCTGTGCGCGGCGAAAAATTGTAATCCCGGCGCTGACGAACGCTGCAGGATGCGATGCGCGAGGAAGACAGAAGACGGACGATGATGACAGATGATGACAAGGGTGCGCGGTCTTCGCGTGCGACAATTCGATTCGCGTTGCAGTCGTTTCGGTGATGGTCGCGCACGCCATCGTGCCTACCTTCATCCGCATGACGCAGGCCACGAATCAGTTCGGTGAACTCGGCGAGCGCATCGCCGCACGCTACCTCGAGCGATCGGGGTGGCTGATCGTCGCGCGCCGGTTCCGCTCAGGGCGCCGCGACATCGACCTCATTGTTCAGCGCGGCGACATCATCGCGTTCGTTGAGGTGAAAGCGCGCACTGGCGACGAGTTTGGGGATCCAGTGGAGGCAGTGAACCATCGCAAGCAGCGTGAGATCGCCAAGTCGGCGCAGACATGGATCGACCGCCATGGGCGCGCGGGCGAAGCCTATCGTTTTGACGTCATCGGAATCCTGATGAAAGAGCGGCAAGTGTTCGTTCGGTACGTTCCCGGGGCATTCGGCATGGCCTCATAGCGATGGCGTCGCGTAACACTTGCCTGCACAATGCGTTATGCCGACTGTGGATAACTATATGCAAGTCATTTTGTGACAGCGACTTCGGGATCCACGCGCAGGACGTTCAGCTCTTGCACTTTGAGGTACAGGTTCGCATTTTGTTCGGTATGCAGTTGTAACTCTCTTGTCCGCTCTTTCTTCGGGGATACCTCCGCTTCACCCCGGGGATAGATTCCTACTCACGGGCGCTCGATCCGCCCCAGCACTGTTCGAGGCAAAGATGGCCGTCTCAGCCGCGCAGCAAAACGAAAAGCAGAAGGCGTTGAACCTCGCGATTGCGCAGATCGAGAAGTCGTACGGAAAGGGCGCGATCATGAAGATGGGCTCGGATGGTCCGAAGGTGCGCGTGGATTGTATTCCCACGGGCGCCATCAACCTGGATGCGGCGATCGGGGTAGGAGGTATTCCCCGGGGCCGGGTCACCGAGATCTACGGACCGGAGAGTTCGGGCAAGACCACGCTGTGTTTGCACGTCGTGGCGAACGCCCAGAGGGCTGGTGGAACGGCGGCATTCATCGACGCCGAGCATGCGCTGGATACGGAGTACGCCGCACGACTGGGCGTGGACATCGACAAGCTCCTCGTTTCGCAGCCCGACACGGGCGAGCAGGCGATGGAGATCTGCGAGGTCCTGGTTCGCTCCACTGCAGTGGATGTGATCGTGATCGATTCGGTGGCCGCGCTGGTGCCAAAGGCGGAGATCGAGGGAGAGATGGGCGAGTCGCACATGGGGTTGCAGGCGCGGCTCATGAGTCAGGCGCTGAGGAAACTGACGGGTGCGATCGCGAGGTCCAATACCTCGGTGATCTTCATCAATCAGCTGCGCGAAAAGATCGGTGTGATGTTCGGCAATCCAGAGACGACGACGGGCGGAAAGGCGCTGAAGTTTTATGCCTCACTGCGACTCGACATCCGTCGCATCGGCCCGGTGAAGGAGAAAGAGGACGTGATCGGTTCGCACGTCCGCGTGAAGGTGGTGAAGAACAAGGTGGCGCCGCCGTTCAAGCAGGCGGAGTTCGACATCATGTACGCCGAGGGGATCTCGCACGCGTCGCTGCTCGTGGATATCGGCGCGGAGAGCTGGATCATCGAGAAGTCGGGGGCCTGGTACAGCTACAACGCGCAGCGGATCGGTCAGGGGCGCGAGAACGCAAAGCTGTTCCTGAAGGACAACCCGGCGGTGATGGCGGAGATCGAAGAGAAGGTCAAGGGCGTGCTCGGGATCAACAAGGTGGCATCGATTCCGGACGGCGAGGTGACGGACGAGTAGGTGAGGGGTGAGGAGTGAGGAGTGCTTGGATGGATCTGCTTAGTAGAGGGATCGGGTGGATGAGCTTGGATCGTGGCGGAGGCCCGGAATCCTCCAAATCGTCCTGGTTCTCCACCCGGTTCTGTTTAAGCTCGCGCGGGCGGTCGGTCGCGACTGTGTCGCCGAGCTCGTGCGGGCGGTCGGTCGCGGCCGTGTCGCCGAGCTTGACCGTCTTGCTCGCGCGGTCGGTCGCGGCCGTGTCGCCGAGCTTGACCCTCTCGCGCGTAGAAACTTTCATACGCGCTGCGGCCGGGTGCGCACTCGGCGCCACGGCCACTCCCTCCCTTACATCCGATCGCGTCACATCTGGCCGCGCGCAGTGCTTCATCTGCTTCCATCAGGCTTACGGCGCGCACTCCTCACCCCTCACCTCGCATGACTGAAGCAACGGTGTTCGCAGATACGTACAACAAGGCGCTCGAAGTGCTGGCTCGGGGGCCGAAGGCTACCAAGGACCTCGGACGCTGGCTTTTGCAGCGGGACCACCTTCCGGACGATGTCAACGCGGCGCTTGCGCGGCTCACCGAGCGCGGGCTCCTGAACGATGCCGCGTACGCGATGATGTTTGCGCGCAGCCGTCTCACGACCCATCACATGTCGCGCCGGAGGATCGGGGCCGAACTGGCCAAGCGCGGCGTCGAGCGCGCCATTGCCGATGCGGCGATCGCCGAGGTGATGGAAGACGAGTCAATCGACGAGCGCGCGATGGTCAGCGCGGCGGCTGCGAAGAAGCTGCGCTCGCTCGCGAAGCTCGACGCGCCAATCCAGCGTCGCCGCCTGTACGCGTTTCTCGCGCGGAAGGGCTACCCGGCGGACTTGGTGCGCGAGGTCGTGGCGACTCTCATGACCGCGACGAACTCATCAGGGTGAGGGGTGAGGAGTGCCCGCCGCGGGAATGGTGAGGATCGATGTGGAGTGCGCAGGCCGAGTTCTGGCGAGAACCGAGGGAAGGGAGGGCGCGGCCGTGTCGCTCCGGCGCGCCCGGCCGCAGCACGCATGAAAGTTTC